>NZ_VATL01000024.1:2799-83468 GCF_005781065.1 Escherichia sp. E1130 | reverse complement strand
AATCCTTCCCCCACCACCATTACTTTCAATAATCCCTGAATTCCCACACGAATCCGTAACTGAATATTCTGCCCATGCGGGGAAGGATGAGAAGCTTCGACCAAGGTTCGACTCGAGCGTCAGCGAGAGAGCGTTGCCGCAGGCAACGACCCGAAGGGCGAAGCGCGCAGCGCTGAGTAATCCTTCCCCCACCACCATCACTTCCTGATAAAAACTCATTTCAAACATATCGATATCGTTTCATATTCTGCCCATGCGGGGAAGGATGAGAAGCTTCGACTAAGGTTCGACTCGAGCGCCAGCGAGAGAGCGTTGCCGCAGGCAACGACCCAAAGGGCGAAGCGCGCAGCGCTGAGTAATCCTTCCCCCACCACCATCACTTCCTGATAAAAACTCATTTCAAACTTATCGATATCGTTTCATATTCTGCTCATGCGGGGAAGGACGAGAAGCTTCGACTAAGGTTCGACTCGAGCGCCAGCGAGAGAGCGTTGCCGCAGGCAACGACCCGAAGGGCGAAGCGCGCAGCGCTGAGTAATCCTTCCCCCACCACCATCTCTTAATTCGTTTCTCAATCTATCTGCGCCTCCCCCATTCGCCGTAAAAACTGCTGCTGTAGCCTCAGCAAATCCGCTAACGTCAATAACTGATAATCCAGACCTTGCTGGCTGGCAATTTGCGCGATAATGCGGCTTAACGCTGGATAATGGCGATGATGCCAGTGAGGAAAAAGATGATGGGTAAGATGCAAATTAATTCCGCCCAGCCAGTAGCCAAGCCATGCAGGTTGCGGCGTCCAGTCAAAGGTAGTGGCGAAGGTATGCGCCAGCCGGCCCACGGCCATTTTGCCCTCTTCTGGCGGTAACTGCGTATGCCCCTTCGCCCAGTGCGTTCCGATAATCAACATCACAAAGATCAATGACGCCAGCAGCTGGCTAAGCAGATAAGTCAGCACGATGGTCATAAAACTAAAATCAGACAAAAGCCAGGGAAGTATCAGACAGAGCGCACAATGCGCCAGTTTCCCGGCTAAGAAATACCCCCAGCCAGCAAAACCTCGCAGGGCCAGGTGCCGTGTTACCGGCGTAAACCCGGCGCGATCGAGCCAGTCCACCACCCAGATATACCAGGGAAAGGTGAGCGCGGCGACCAGCGGCCAGTAGCGATGTTGCTGGCGCATAAAAGGTCGCCACTGCTGCCACGGAGTCTGGCGAAGAATGCCATTTTCTGCAGTATCCGGATCGTAAAATTCAATATTGGTAAAGCCGTGATGAAAGCGAACGTGGCGCACCCGCCAACAGTCCGGATCAAGCCCCATTGGAAAAGCAACCCACCGGTTAAGCCACGCATTGGCCTTTTTACCGCGCAAAAACGCATCATGCGACGCGTCATGCACCACATTGACCGCTAACAGCATGGCGCAAAACATCATCGCCAGATACCACAACAGATACAGCCCCCACTGGCTTTGAGACAACGCCAGTGCATAACAGCACAGACAGGCAATAATCAGTGCCGCCATTTTGGTGAATGCCCAGCCGTCGGCATAACGATGATCGCCTGCTTTTGCGAGGTACGATTTCGTGCCATTCTGCAACTGTTTCACCAGTTGCGGATCATCAGCAGGAAAAATGATTAACCTGTCGGGCTTAAACAGGTTCATAGTGTTTCCTTAGCGACTTGCGTCCTACACCGATTAGGAATAACACGCAATGGGCCAGCAAAATGCCCGCTAATCCCTTCCAGAGCAGAGTGCTCCACGAACACATATATAGAATAAAATAGAGCAGTGACAACGTCACAGAGCACCACAAAATCATACCCCAACGCTGCCCGTCGCTCATGCCCCCCAGCGCAATTGAGCCTGCCACCAGCAAAACAAATAATACGGCTTGCTCACTGGTAATAAACTCGATGCCATAGCCATATTGCTGGATGTAACCAAGCACCAGCATAAACAGCAGAATCACCCCTGCCCCCACTGCCCACGCGGAACTTTGGTAACGACGTTCAATCGCTTTGCCAAATGAGCGAAAGCCCATTAAGCGTAAAAACGGCAGGTTACTCTCGCGCATCGGGTTACAGGACAAGCGGCTATTTTTTACGCCATAGGCCACGTCATGATCCGGCCCGGCACTCCAGGAACCGAAAAGTTTATCCCACAACAAAAAGGTGCCACCGTAATTGGTATCGGCATATTGCTTTTCATTCAGATGATGGACGCGATGATGCGAAGGCGTGATCAGCACTTTTTCCAGCCAACCCAGTTTCGGCGTTAGCGCGTTATGGTTAAAAAATTGCCAACCATAGTGAATAATAGAAACCGCCAAAAAGACCTGCAATGGCACACCAAGCATCGCCAGCAGCATAAAAAACGGGATTGAGGTTAACGAGGAATACCACGAGTTCCGCACGCCTAATGACAGGTTGTAGTGTTCACCCTGATGATGCACCACATGTACCGCCCACAGCGGGCGCATTTCGTGATGCCAGCGATGCAGCCAGTAAAAGCCGAAATCCCACGCAAGGATAGTAAACAGCCACAGCAGGATCACCGGCGCATTATCAAACAGTCCAAGGCTGAAGTGATTGACCAGCAGGCCATAGCAGAGCACTTCCAGGCAGCGAAATAACCACAGCATCATATGACCGGAGTTGATATTAAAAATAACGTCCAGCCAGTCCACTTTTTGCCGCCCGGTGAATTGCAACACGCCCGCTTCGGCTAACACCAACAGCACCATCGATATGATGGGAAACAGTAAATCACTCATATTGCGTCTTCCTTTTCTCGCATGTTGCGCATATCCAACCGCAAATCGACGCCAGCAACGCGCCGCCTACTAAATCGATAAATAAATGTCTGCGTAATTGCAGAATCGAAAAGGCGATAGCTATCGCCCAAACCACGCTCATTAGTGTTAGCCAACGGCTCCCCTTTTTGGCAATTGCCCATACCGCCAACAGCGTGAGCGCGGCGTGTAAGGAGGGAAAACAGTTCTGACTTGAGTCAATGGCGATCAGCCCATTTAGAGCCCCCGCAGATATCCCCGACTGAGCAAACGCGGGATATTGCATGGTTGTGGGCCAGAGTAGATAAAACACGCCTGCCACCAGTGCCGAAAGTTGCATTGCGCGGGCCAGCCAGCGCAGGTGGCAAAGTGGTGTGGATAAATAACCTAACGGCACAATTAGAAAAAACGAGAGATACAGCCACACGGCGGAGGGTGAAAACGCAATTAAATTATCAATTACTGACGGCGTTAATTGATACCCTTCACCTTGCAGGGAGTCGCTAAAATTGTAGATAACCCCAACGGTTCCCCAGCCCAGCAGCATCTGTTTCAGGCGTAGCAGTAAATTGCTCATTCCCGCCCCCACTCACGCACAATTCGCCGCCGCTTGGCTGTAAAAGAGACTGGCACCGTTTGCGATTCCAATGACCATATTAATTGCTCCACTGCGATATTCTGGCGCATAAACAAGGCATTCAACGCTTCCCGGCAATGCTCCAGCATCCGCTGCTCACAATCGGCTATTAACGTCAATTGTGCTGGCCCGGTTTGTAGCAGGCGATAATCAGCAGTTAACGGCAGCGTCATCGCCAGCACCCGACTACATGCATCGGCAAATACGGTCTGAATATCGCCAGATCTTGTCGGCAGTTGCAGTTGATCGTCCTGCCGCCCTTCGATACGCGCAATCGCCATTGTCGCACTGCCACAAGGGCATGGCTGTTCGCTTGCCACCAGCACATCATCAAGTCGATAACGCACCACCGGCTGCGTGGTGCGGGTAAAGTCTGTGACGATCGGCACGAAACGGTGCTCATCCAGCCATTGCGGTTCAATGTGAACAAATTCTTCGTTGAGATGTAACGTGCCACACCGGCAGGTAGAGGCGAGAAAGCCTTCTGTCGCCTGATAGATTTCGCCCACATTGTTGAACACGCTGCGCAGTAATTCCCGATCCTGCGGCTCCAGAACTTCCGCCACCGAAATCACTTTTTTGACCTTTAGCGTTAGCTCTCCGGCAATCACCGCCAGCGCCAGTGCGCGTAATACCTGAGCTGGCGCGACAATAATCGTGGGCGCTCGCTGTTCCAGTTGTTTGAGTTGCGCCTGAAATGGCGCCAGCAGATCGTAAAAGTCGAGACTTAACCAGCGGTTATTCACGCTTTGATAGAGGTTGTTGTCCGCGCGCAAAAACAGTGCCACCCGCTCTTTGGCAAATAAACCGTCGGGCAGCACTTTTGCCAGCACACCGGCGGCCCAAATCTGTTGCTCGTGCGGGCTAACCACGAAAAGTCCACGACGCCCCGATGTACCTGATGAAAGGCCGACGCTAAACTTGCCCACGCTGGGTTTGAAATCACGACTCTGCTCACTGCGCATTGCACAGGCGAGAAGCTCGTCGCGCTTTAAACCCGCGGTATTCATCTCATCGAAATGCGTCATCATTAATGCTTTGTCCATCAACGGCCACTGGTTAAACGGCAACGCCAGATAACGCTGAAACCACGGGCTTTTAGATAAGACATTTTGCCGGAACGAATGCAGCCTTTTTGCCTGCCGGTATTCCAGCGCCTGGCGATCGGTGAAATGCAGCCTGCGGGTACGAAAGTAGCGCCAGAGTAAAGCCAACGGGATCATAAATCCCCCTCGTGGCACAACCGAATGTCCACTGCGCCGTTTTGCCAAAGCTGATGTAATTGCCCAAGCGTGCGGTAGTAGGCGCGGCTGTCGGACATAACCAGATGCGCCAGTGGTGAAGGCCCTCGCAGCTCCTGATAGTTAGCTGGTGCCCATGCCGCATCCCCAGCCAGTAAAGTCCAGCCATCGTCTGTTTGCACAAACGCACCGATATGTCCGCCAGCATGTCCGGGAAGCGGCACGAGGATAATTTCGCCATTGCTTTCTGGCAGCAAATAGCCACTCTCAAACGGTGCCAGTTCAGGAGGCATATTCACCGATGCGAAACTTTCAATAAAACGCAGTGAGGATTCAAAATTCTCCGGGATCAACCCTGGTACAAAGGCCTGACGCAGTGCGGCTATGCCACGCAGTGTTCTTACCTGCCGCCAGCCTTCACCGGAACAGATGCAGGCGACATCAGGAAAATCGCGCAGACCAGCAATATGATCGGCGTGAAAATGCGACAGAATAATCGCATCAACATCTTTTGCCGCCAGTCCGTGCGCGGAAAGTTGTCGCACCAGCGCCTGTTGTGGATCGAAATAAACCGGCGTGACCTGGCGATAAAGACGAAATACGCCGGATTGCGTGTAGTGTTCGAACCACGATGAATAACCGGTGTCCCACAGCCAGCGTTTCTCGCCCACTTCCAGCAGCCAGGCGCGGGCGGGGAATTTACACACTTTAAGCCCAGCCCCTTTTAGCGCAATACAGCCAATATGGGTACACCAGCCCGTTTCAAATGCGGTTATTTTTGCCATGTTCCCTCAGCCCATGTTCCCGCAACCATTGTCCCGTGATTGCAATACCTTGCTCCATCGAAAAGCGCGGGTGATATCCCAACTCTGTAATGGCCTTTTGCGCACTCAGCGTCATATCAAAACAGAGTGTTCCGGCGCTGTAACGTGTGATAACAGGTTCCTGATTAACGCATTTCCCGTACAGCTCCAGGCCGCGCGCGACCAGAGAAAGCAATGGCCAGGGAACGGTAGTAATTTGGTAGCTCAATCCCAGTTGCTGGCGCAGCAAGGCGTCAAGCATTACAGATAATTTCTGCGGCTGATGATTGCTGATGTTGTAAATACTGCCTGAGCGTAATCCTTCAACTTGCATTGCCAGCTGCATGGCATACACCACGTTTTGCACGAAAGTGAGATCCAATAACGCTTCACCCCCGCGCGGCAAACGTAAGCAACCGCCGCCCTGCTGCAACTGCTGCATCAGGCGGGGAACAATCACCTGGTCATGAGGGCCAAACAAACCACGGGGACGCAAAAGGATAAACCTCGTGGCAGGATATTGCGCTACTGCCCCGGCAATAGCCTGCTCAGCGGCATATTTACTGCTGGCATAATGGCTGGAAAATGTTCGCGCAAGATAATTTTCTGGCAGGTCATAGTGATGTTGAAAATCAAAGTAAACAGCAGGCGTGGAGATATGGATAAACCGGGGAATGTTCAGCCTGCCTGCCGCCTGTGCCAAAGTGTAGGTCGCTTTGACATTGGCAAGCCAGAACGCCGTTTTGTCGCCCCAGGGCGAAGACTTTGCCGCACAGTGCCAGACGGCATCGCAGCCTTCCATCAACCGGGCGCAGTCATCCTCAGTTGCCTCGGTTAAATCGAGAGCCACAAACTGTGCACCTGCGCTTGCGAGAACTTTGCCAATCTCACGATTTCGCCCTGTTGCCACAACCGAAACACCCGATTGCAACAAATATTGCACGGCATTTCGCCCGAGGCCGCTGGTCGCCCCTGTTACGAGGATCTTCACGGTAAAAGCACCATGCCAGCCAGCGTTAACCCCGCCGCCGTGCCAATCAACAGCGCAGGTTTATCCGCAGTAAAACGACCGCTAATTACCGCTTCATGCAGCGCTGTGGGTATAGACGCAGCAACCTGATTGCCGTAGAAGCGGTAGACATCAATAAGCGCAGATTCCGGCACTCGCAGCCGTTTACGCATATGTTCAAGGGAAAGATGACTAGCCTGATGTGGAACGACCGTAACGATATCAGCCAGTTGCAGGCCGCTTTTTTGCAGTAAGCGCGAAAAATAATCTTCAATAAGTGAAGAGGCAAAACGAAACAGCGGTTTCCCCTGCATATGAAAAAGAAAGTCGCTGTCACTCACACCTGAACGAGGATTACGCCGCGTGCCGCCCGCACGAATTTCACACAGTTCGCTGCCTTCGGGATACATTTCGATCAGGCTGGCGATAATCCCGCTGCGACCATCGCCCCGCTCGACAATCGCGCACGCCGCGCCATCACCAAAAATGAGTGACGACTCTTCATGATTCCAGTCGATGCCGCGTGAAGCAATATCTGCCGAGACGATAGCAATGCGCCGATATGCTCCACAGTTTAATAATCCGGCAGCAACTTCCAGAGCGGAAATAAAGCTGACACAGCTACTGTTGATATCAAATCCGGCAACGCCTGCGGGCATAGCAGCGGCTTTAAGAATATGAATTGCGCTACAGGGTAATGCCTGTACGGCAATGGCTGACGCACAAATTAACAGATCAATATCAGAAGGTTTTAAGGCAGCCGATGCTAACGCATTATGCAACGCTTCTGCCGCCAGTTCGGCCTGGCTGGCGTCGTTGCTGGCAAAATAGCGCCAGCAAATGCCGGAACGTCGCTCAACGTAGCCCGCAGGTTTATTTAACTGAACATCCAGTTGTTGAGAGGTAATTTTATCAGGCGGTAAGGCGATCCCCGTGGCGATTATTTTTAATGCCGCAGAAATCGTCGAGTGATTAGGTTGATCCACGGTCAGTGCTCCTTCACTGTTCCATAGGTGGGCCAATCATATAGATGAGGTTCGTTTCTCTACAATCTGAAATATCGACAATGTGTAACTGATGATTTCAGCAGGCTGACAACGTGCGTTACGTTATGCCGGATGCGGCGTGAACGCCTTATCCGGCATACATATCACGTAATATCAATGAATTGTACGACTCTGTAGGCCTGATAAGCGCAGCGCATCAGGCACTATGTCGTGCTTAGTGGCGAGCGCGCACCAGCTGATACTTACGTGTCAGATACTCCACCGGTACGCTCCAGATGTGCACCAGACGCGAGAACGGGAACAGCAGGAATAACGTCATCCCCAGCACCAGGTGCAGACGGAAGATAAACGCGACACCATCAAGATGTTGAGAAGCGCCACCGTGGAAGGTCACTACCGACTGCGCCCAGCCAACCAGTTTCATCATCTCGCTACCGTCCATATGCTGGGCAGAGAATGGAATGGTCAGAAGACCCAGCGCACACTGGATAACGAGCAGCGACAGGATCAGGATATCCGCTCCGGTAGTGGTTGCACGCACGCGAGGGCTGAACAGGCGGCGCTTCAGCAACAGCACGCCGCCAATCAGACACAGCACGCCGCTGGCACCACCAGCAAACATCGCCATTTTTTGTTTCACTTCGATCGGCAACCACGCTTCATACATCCAGTGCGGCGTCAGCATACCGAAGAAGTGGCCGACGAAAATCCCCAGAATGCCGATATGGAACAGGTTCGACGCCAGGTTCATTCCTTTACGGTCCAGCATCTGGCTGGATGCCGCGCGCCAGGTGTACTGCCCGTAGTCATAGCGCAGCCAACTACCAATCAGGAAGACCGCCCCGGCAATGTACGGGTAGATGTCAAAGAAGAACATATTCAGGAATTGCATTAGTGCTGTCCTCCGGTGGTGATATTCAGATATTGCGGCGCGACGGCACCGGCAAAGCGACGCTGATGGGCAGTGATTGCCGAATCACCGCAGCCTTTGTCTGCAAAGAACTTAACCTGCTCTTCTTCCCAGACGGCATCCAGCGCCTGCGGCGTATCGTCGCGCGCTTCATCGGCAATTTTTTCCGCCACTTTGTCACTGTCGATAGCGGTATTCGCCAGTTTCAGCAGCAGATCAAACAGCACGGCATAACGGCTTTCACGCTGTTGCAGACGCGCGCTCAGCAATGCCAGAATCGGCGCGATATCTTTCAAACCTTCCACGGCTTCGCTTTGCGGCAGCTGTGCCAGATATTCCAGATACAGCGGCAGATGGTCCGGCAATTCGCGGCTGTTTAACTGCAAGCCGTGCTGCTCGTACTGTGCCAACAGGTCAACCATTGCCTGACCACGATCGCGGGATTCACCGTGAACATGTTCGAATAGCAACAGTGACGTGGCGCGACCACGGTCGAACAGTTCGCTGTACTGCGCCTGGGCATCCAGCAGATCCATCGCCGTTAAATCGCGCAGGAAAATGCCCAGCGCATGGGCATCTTCTTTCGACAAATTTTCCGACGCGGCAATCGCCTCGAACATCTCCTGTTGATGCTGCCATAAGGCAGCATCCGGATATTCAAGGAGACGCGATACAATCACGAGTTCGATCATGGATGCGGCTCCGTTTTGCTGGTCACATCGATGGCATCGATACGACGGCTGTTGAACAGATTGAATTTGGTATCTGAACCGTGGCAGCCGTCACCAAAGGTAAAGCCGCAGCCATTTTTCTCCGGGAAGGCTTCCCGTGCCAGTTCACGATGGCTGCTTGGTACCACAAAGCGATCTTCGTAGTTAGCAATCGCCAGATAACGATACATTTCCTGCGCCTGGGCTTCGGTCAGACCGACCTCTTCCAGCGCACGGGTATCAACTTTACCGTCAACGGTTTCAGCACGTTTGTAATGACGCATCGCCAGCATGCGTTTCAGCGCACGCAGTACCGGTTGGGTGTCGCCTGCGGTCAGCAGGTTCGCCAGATACTGTACCGGGATACGCAGGCTTTCGACGTCTGGCAAAATGCCGTTGCTGCCCAACTCGCCAGCGTCTGCCGCAGACTGAATCGGAGACAGAGGCGGCACGTACCAGACCATCGGCAAGGTGCGATATTCCGGATGCAGCGGCAGCGCCAGTTTCCATTCCATCGCCATTTTATAAACCGGCGACTGCTGCGCAGCTTCAATAACGCTCAGCGGGATACCATCTTTAATCGCCTGCTCGATGACCTTCGGATCGTTCGGATCGAGGAACACGTCCAGCTGACGCTGGTAGAGATCTTTTTCGTTCTCGGTGCTGGCCGCACGTTCAATGGCGTCCGCATCGTACAGCAGCACGCCGAGATAACGGATACGACCGACACAGGTTTCTGAACACACCGTCGGCTGACCGGCTTCAATACGCGGATAGCAGAAGATGCACTTCTCAGACTTACCGCTCTTCCAGTTGAAGTAGATTTTTTTGTATGGGCATCCGGTGATGCACATACGCCAGCCACGGCATTTGTCCTGATCGATCAGGACGATGCCATCTTCTTCACGCTTGTAAATCGCACCGCTCGGGCAGGTCGCCACACATGCCGGGTTCAGGCAGTGTTCGCACAGGCGCGGCAAATACATCATGAAGGTGTTTTCGAACTGGCTATACATCGCCTTCTGGATGTTGTCGAAGTTCTTGTCTTTCGCCAGTTTGTCAAACTCGCCGCCCAGGTCATCTTCCCAGTTCGGCCCTTTTTCGATTTTCGCCATCCGTTCGCCGGTAATCAGCGAACGCGGACGGGCAATCGGCTGCGATTTGCTGCCTTCCGGCGCGGTATGCAGGTTCTGATAGTCAAAATCAAACGGCTCGTAATAATCGTCGATCCCCGGCAGATGCGGGTTAGCGAAGATTTTACCCAGCAGCATGGCGCGGTTACCCATGCGTGGTTGCAGTTTGCCGTTGATTTTACGGATCCAGCCGCCTTTGTATTTTTCCTGGTTCTCCCAGTCGGTCGGGAAGCCCTGGCCCGGCTTGGTTTCCACGTTGTTGAACCACGCGTATTCCACGCCTTCGCGGCTGGTCCAGACGTTTTTACAGGTAACTGAACAGGTGTGGCAGCCGATGCACTTATCGAGATTCAGCACCATGCCGACTTGTGAACGAATTTTCATTTTACGCTCTCCTGTACCTGGTCATTGCCTTCGCCATCTAACCAGTCAATGTTCTTCATCTTACGCACTACAACAAACTCATCGCGGTTAGAACCTACAGTGCCGTAGTAGTTAAAGCCGTATGCCAGATGGGCATAGCCGCCGATCATATGCGTCGGTTTCGGCGTGATACGGGTGACCGAGTTATGGATACCACCACGCTGTTGGGTAATTTCCGAACCAGGCAGGTTAACGATACGTTCCTGCGCGTGGTACATCATGGTCATCCCTGCCGGAACACGCTGGCTGACAACCGCACGGGCAGTCAGTGCACCGTTGCTGTTGAAGACTTCAATCCAGTCGTTATCGGCGATACCCAGATCTTTGGCATCGGCTTCACTCAGCCAGACCACCGGACCACCGCGACCTAAAGTCAGCATCAGCAGGTTGTCGCTATAGGTGGAGTGGATCCCCCACTTCTGGTGCGGCGTCAGGAAGTTGAGCGCTTTTTCCGGATTACCGTTGGATTTCTGGCCCATCACTTCTTTCACCGAACGGGTGTCAATCGGCGGACGATAAACCAGCAGGCTTTCACCGAAATCACGCATCCACTGATGATCCTGATAAAGCTGCTGACGACCAGAGAGCGTGCGCCACGGGATCAGCTCGTGAACGTTGGTGTAACCGGCGTTGTAAGAAACGTGTTCATCTTCCAGACCAGACCAGGTCGGGCTGGAGATAATTTTGCGCGGTTGTGCCTGAATATCGCGGAAGCGGATCTTCTCGTCTTCTTTATTCAGCGCCAGATGCGTATGGTCACGACCGGTAAATTCGCTCAGGGCAGCCCAGGCTTTCACGGCTACCTGACCGTTGGTTTCCGGTGCCAGCGTCAGGATCATCTCTGCCGCATCAATGGCGGTGTTCAGCATCGGCTGGCCTTTCGCCGGACCTTCCGCTTTGGTGTAGTTGAGCTTACGCAGCAGATCCATCTCGCTCTGGGTGTTCCAGGCAATCCCTTTACCACCGTTACCGATTTTCTCCATCAACGGGCCGATAGAGGTAAAGCGTTCGTAAGTTGCCGGATAATCGCGCTCTACGACCATAATGTGCGGTGCGGTTTTACCGGGGATCAGGTCGCATTCGCCTTTTTTCCAGTCTTTCACATCCAGCGGCTGCGCCAGTTCAGCGGCAGAGTCGTGCTGGATCGGCAGCGTGACGATGTCGGTTTCTTTACCCAGATGACCGACGCACACTTCGGAGAATTTCTTGGCGATGGCTTTGTAGATTTCCCAGTCACTTTTCGCTTCCCAGGCCGGATCGACCGCCGCAGACAGCGGGTGAATAAACGGATGCATATCCGAAGTATTCATGTCGTCTTTTTCGTACCAGGTCGCCGTCGGCAAAATGATGTCGGAGTAGAGACAGGTGCTCGACAGACGGAAATCCAGCGTCACCACCAGATCCAGCTTGCCTTCCAGACCGTTGTCCTGCCAGTCCACTTCTTCCGGCTTCACGCCGCCCTGTTGCCCCAGGTCTTTGCCCTGGATACCGTGTTCTGTCCCCAGCAGGTACTTGAGCATAAACTCATGACCTTTACCGGAAGAACCGAGCAGGTTAGAACGCCAGATGAACAGGTTACGCGGGTGGTTTTTACCGTTTTCTGGTTGTTCAGCCGCAAAACGGATGGAACCGTCTTTCAGGGATTTCACCGTATAATCCACCGGATTCATCCCGGCTTTTTCTGCTTCGCGAGCGATAGTCAGCGGGTTAGTGCCTAACTGCGGTGCAGACGGCAGCCAGCCCATGCGTTCCGCACGAACGTTGAAGTCGATCAGATGTCCGGTGTAGCGGGATTTATCCGCCATCGGCGACAGCAGCTCTTCCGCAGTCACGGTTTCATAACGCCACTGGCTGGAGTGGTTATAGAAGTAAGAGGTGCTGTTCATGTGACGCGCCGGACGCTGCCAGTCAAGGGCAAACGCCAGCGGCTGCCAGCCAGTTTGCGGACGCAGTTTTTCCTGACCTACGTAGTGCGCCCAGCCGCCGCCGCTCTGACCAATACAGCCGCAGAAAATCAGCATGTTGATCAGACCACGGTAGTTCATATCGAGGTGATACCAGTGGTTCAGACCCGCACCGACGATAATCATCGAACGACCGTGCGTCTTGTCAGCGTTATCAGCAAATTCACGGGCAATACGGATAATCTGGCTGCGAGAAACGCCAGTGATCTGCTCGGCCCATGCCGGAGTGTAAGCTTTCACATCGTCGTAGCTGGTTGCGCAGTTAACGTCGTTCAGGCCGCGTTCCAGACCGTAGTTTGCCAGCGTCAGATCATAAACGGTGGTCACCAGAGCGGTGCTACCGTCGGCCAATTGCAGGCGTTTTACCGGCAGTTTGTGCAGCAGAATGTTTTCCAGCTCCACTTTGTTGAAGTGTTCCGTGCCGTCGCCGCCAAAATACGGGAAGCCCACTTCAGCGATCTCATCCTGGCTACCCAGCAGGCTCAGTTGCAGCTCGGTTTCTTCGCCGGTTTTACCGTCGCGCTGTTCAAGATTCCATTTGCCCTTCTCGCCCCAGCGGAAGCCAATAGAACCGTTCGGCGCAACCATTTCGCCATTGGTATTAAAGGCGACCGTTTTCCATTCTGGATTGTTTTCCTGGCCCAGCGCATCCACCAGATCGGCAGCGCGCAGCATACGACCCGCAGCGTAGTAACCGTCGCGCTCTTCCAGCATCACCAGCATCGGCATGTCGGTGTAGCGACGCACATAGTCGGTGAAATACTGGCTTGGATTGTCGAGGTGGAATTCACGCAGCATTACGTGGCCCATCGCCAGCGCCATTGCCGCATCGGTGCCTTGTTTCGGTGCCAGCCAAAGATCGCACAATTTGGCGATTTCAGCGTAGTCAGGCGTTACGGCAACAGTTTTGGTGCCTTTGTAACGCACTTCAGTAAAGAAGTGAGCATCCGGGGTACGCGTCTGCGGCACGTTTGAACCCCAGGCGATGATGTAGCTGGAGTTGTACCAGTCAGCGGATTCCGGAACGTCAGTTTGCTCGCCCCAGGTTTGCGGAGACGCAGGAGGCAGGTCGCAGTACCAGTCGTAGAAGCTCAAGCAAGTACCGCCAATCAGCGAGAGATAGCGCGCACCCGATGCGTAAGAAACCATCGACATTGCCGGAATTGGCGAGAAGCCAGCGACACGGTCCGGGCCGTAGTTTTTGATGGTGTAAACGTTAGATGCGGCGATCAGTTCGTTCACTTCCTGCCAGGAAGAACGAACAAAACCACCGCGTCCACGCGCCTGCTTAAAGCTTTTCGCTTTATCGGCGTCTTCAATGATAGAAGCCCATGCCTCAACCGGATCGCTATGCAGCGCCTTCGCTTCACGCCACATTTTCATCAGGCGTTTGCGCATCATTGGGTATTTCAGGCGGTTGGCGCTATAGAGATACCAGGAGTAGCTGGCGCCGCGCGGGCAGCCGCGAGGTTCATGGTTTGGCAGGTCCGGACGGGTACGCGGATAGTCAGTCTGCTGGGTTTCCCAGGTCACCAGACCGTTTTTAACGTAGATTTTCCAGCTACAGGAGCCGGTGCAGTTTACCCCGTGGGTAGAGCGGACGATTTTGTCATGCTGCCAACGCTGGCGATATCCATCCTCCCAGTCACGGTTGGTATTGAGAAGCTGGCCATGCCCATCGGCAAAGGTTTCGCCCTTCTGCTTGAAGTAGCGAAACCGGTCCAGGAATTTACTCATCGGTTTTCTCCTGTGGGAGCCTGTCGGCTCTCTGATAAATCGACATTGCTAATGTTTAAAGGCAAGGTAACGCTCTGAAACAACGTGGGAATTGATAACGATCAAGAGTGGTGGGGATGAAAAATAAAGTAAATTCCTAAGATACTCCTTAAGGGTAATTAATAATTTATATCTAACAGACTGTAAATTAATGGTTTTTATGCTATCTCACATTTATACACTTCGGATTTTTATACAGGTGGGTATTAAGGAGTATCCCCCATGGATGACATATTAATGGTGCTTAATTGACGCAATTGAAAATAATTATCGCCCTCAAAGTATGTTGTAACTAAATGACAAATAAAAAAAGCGCGACATTACGCCGCGCAAAGGATAATCAAATATTTTACTCTATATAATTCGAGTTACAGGAAGGCGGCAAGTGAATGAATCCCAGGAGCTTACTAAAGTAAGTGACTGGAGTGAATGAACGCAGCCGCAGCACATGTAACCCGAAGTATGACGAGTAACGATTTATTTTTTAGAATGCCGACCGTATACCGCCCAGGTAATCACCACGCAGGCGATATAGAAAATCAAAAATACTTTCATTGCACCGACTGGCGAACCCGTTAATGCCAGTGAGCTACCAAACGCTTTCGGGATAAAGAAGCCACCGATAGCGCCAATCGCAGAGATGAAGCCAAGTGCCGCCGCAGTGTCGGTTGCCGCTTCACGCATGGCACGTTCGTCAGAACCGCCTTCTGCTTTCACACGATCCATCGTCAGTTTACGGAAGATCACGGAGATCATCTGGAAGGTAGAACCGCTACCCAGCCCTGCGGTCAGGAACAGCGCCAGGAAGACCGCAAAGAACGCCATAAAGCTTCCGCCCTGCCCGTCAGTCGGTAAGGTGAGGAACAGCAAGCCACTGAAAATCGCCATCAGCACGAAGTTCACCAGCGTGACACGGGTACCGCCAAGACGGTCAGACAATGCACCACCAGCAGAACGCGCCAGTGCGCCAATAAACGGTCCAAAGAAGGCGTAGTGCAGAATCTGCACGTCCGGGAACTGCGTTTTTGACAACATGGCAAAGCCCGCAGAGAAACCGATGAAGGAGCCGAAGGTTGCCAGATACAGCAGGCTCATAATCCACAGATGCCCACGTTTGAGTACCGGTAACTGCTCCTTGATGGAGGCTTTCGAGGTAGCAAGGTCGTTCATGCCAAACCATGCCGCGATGGTGAAGATGGCGAGGAACGGCACCCATACCCAGGACGCGTTCGCCAGATACAGCTCGGTGCCATCAGGCTGTGTTACACCCTGGCTACCAAATGCAGCAAAAATTGACAGTGATACCACCAGCGGAGCAACCAGCTGCATGACGCTGACACCCATGTTGCCCAGACCACCATTCAGGCCCAGCGCGCCACCCTGCTTCTGCTTCGGAAAGAAGAAGCTGATGTTTGCCATACTGGAGGCGAAGTTCGCGCCAGCAAAGCCGCACAGCAGAGAGATGATGATGAAGACGCTATAAGGCGTGGAGGTATCCTGCACGGCAAAACCCAGCCAGACGCAAGGAATAATCAGAATACCGGTGCTGAATGCCGTCCAGCGACGACCACCGAAGATTGGAACCATAAAGGAGTATGGAACACGTAATAATGCGCCAGAAACTGAAGGTAGCGCAGTCAGCATAAATAGCTGATCGGTCGTAAAATTAAAGCCGACTTTCGGTAGGTTCACCGCAACGGCACTGAATAACATCCATACGCAAAACGCCAGAAGCAGGCAGGGAACGGAAATCCACAGGTTACGGCTGGCGATGCGTTGACCGCGTTGTTGCCAGAACGCAGGATCTTCCGGTCGCCAATCTGTAATGACTGCTCCAGTAGCCCTTTCGGGGGCGGATGAGTGACTCATAGACACCTCTGATACTCGTTTCGATGTCTGCCACCTTAGTGTCTGTAGCCAAAGGCAATTTGATGTAAATCAAACGACAATATAACTTTATCTATCATTGATATTTATCATTACCCATAGTGAGTACAGAGATTTCATAAAAATTTTGAGATTTTTCACGACACTGTAAAATCCCTACCCTTACTGACGTAAAGCGACTAACCACACGGCAAATAAGGAGTAACTCTTTCCGGGTATGGGTATACTTCAGCCAATAGCCGAGAATACTGCCATTCCAGAATGTATCGTCACATTCATTAAGGTTATTGCTCATTCAAAGCCTGAAGGAAGAGGTTTATATGCTTAAACGTTGTCTCTCTCCGCTCACCCTGGTTAATCAGGTTGCGCTGATTGTTTTGCTTTCTACCGCCATTGGACTGGCGGGGATGGCAGTTTCTGGCTGGCTGGTGCAAGGCGTTCAGGGCAGCGCCCATGCGATCAACAAAGCGGGATCGCTGCGCATGCAAAGTTACCGTCTGCTGGCGGCTGTGCCATTAAGCGAGAATGACAAGCCCTTAATCAAAGAGATGGAACAAACGGCATTTAGCACCGAGTTAACTCGTGCGGCAGAACGAGACGGGCAACTGGCGCAATTACAGGGGCTACAGGATTACTGGCGCAATGAATTGATTCCTGCGCTGTTGCGTGCACAAAACCGCGAAACGGTGTCGGCAGACGTCAGCCAGTTTGTTGCCGGGCTTGATAAGCTGGTTTCTGGTTTCGATCGCACCACCGAAACGCGTATTGAGACAGTTGTGCTGGTCCACCGGGTAATGGCGGTCTTTATGGCGCTTTTACTGGTGTTTACCATTATCTGGCTGCGAGCGCGTTTGCTTCAACCGTGGCGACAATTACTGGCAATGGCCAGCGCTGTCAGTCATCGCGATTTTAGTAAGAGAGCGAATATCAGCGGACGAAACGAGATGGCGATGTTGGGGACTGCACTGAACAATATGTCTGCTGAACTGGCGGAAAGTTATGCCGTGCTTGAGCAGCGGGTACAGGAGAAAACTGCCGGACTGGAGCATAAAAATCAGATTCTCTCTTTTTTGTGGCAGGCCAACCGCCGTTTGCATTCCCGCGCTCCGCTGTGTGAACGCCTGTCGCCTGTGCTTAACGGTCTACAAAATTTAACCCTGTTGCGTGATATCGAACTACGGGTATATGACACGGAAGATGAAGAGAACCATCAGGAGTTCACCTGTCAGCCAGATATGACTTGTGATGATAAAGGCTGCCATCTCTGCCCACGCGGCGTTTTACCCGTTGGCGATCGCGGCACTACGTTGAAATGGCGGTTAGCGGATTCTCATATGCAGTATGGTATTTTGCTGGCTACCCTGCCGCAGGGGCGTCATCTTAGCCATGATCAACAACAACTGGTGGATACCCTGGTTGAACAACTCACCGCCACGCTGGCGTTGGATCGCCATCAGGAGCGCCAGCAGCAGTTGATCGTGATGGAAGAGCGTGCCACCATTGCGCGCGAACTGCATGATTCTATTGCTCAATCGCTCTCTTGCATGAAAATGCAGGTAAGTTGTTTACAGATGCAAGGCGACGCGCTGCCAGAAAGCAGCCGCGAACTGTTAAGCCAGATCCGTAACGAACTGAATGCGTCCTGGGCGCAGTTGCGTGAGTTACTCACCACATTTCGTTTACAGCTCACCGAACCAGGATTACGTCCCGCACTGGAGGCGAGCTGCGAAGAGTACAGCGCCAAATTTGGCTTCCCGGTGAAGCTGAATTACCAATTGCCGCCACGTCTGGTGCCTTCACATCAGGCAATCCATCTGTTGCAAATTGCCCGTGAGGCATTAAGTAACGCCCTCAAACATTCGCAAGCAAGTGAGGTGGTGGTTACGGTGGCGCAAAACGATAATCAGGTAAAACTGACCGTTCAGGATAATGGCTGCGGCGTGCCTGAAAATGCCATCCGCAGCAATCACTACGGCATGATAATAATGCGCGACCGTGCGCAAAGTTTACGAGGCGATTGCCGCGTCCGCCGTCGTGAATCAGGTGGCACCGAAGTGGTGGTCACCTTTATTCCCGAAAAAACTTTCACAGACGTCCAAGGAGATACCCATGAGTAATCAGGAACCGGCTACTATCCTGCTGATTGACGATCACCCGATGCTGCGAACTGGCGTAAAACAGCTTATTAGTATGGCACCAGATATCACCGTGGTTGGCGAAGCGAGTAATGGCGAACAGGGTATTGAACTGGCGGAGTCTCTTGATCCCGATCTGATCCTGTTAGATCTCAATATGCCCGGCATGAACGGTCTGGAAACGCTGGATAAACTGCGCGAAAAGTCCCTCTCCGGCCGTATTGTGGTGTTCAGCGTCTCTAACCATGAAGAGGACGTGGTAACCGCATTGAAACGCGGTGCAGATGGCTATCTGTTAAAAGATATGGAGCCAGAAGATTTACTGAAAGCATTACATCAGGCTGCCGCTGGCGAAATGGTCTTAAGCGAAGCGTTGACCCCTGTTCTGGCCGCCAGCCTGCGCGCTAACCGCGCTACGACTGAGCGTGATGTTAACCAGTTAACACCACGTGAACGCGACATTCTAAAACTAATAGCCCAGGGCTTACCGAATAAGATGATTGCCCGTCGCCTGGACATCACTGAAAGCACGGTTAAAGTGCATGTGAAACACATGCTGAAAAAAATGAAGCTCAAATCTCGTGTAGAAGCTGCGGTATGGGTGCATCAGGAACGTATTTTCTGATTACGGTTCCCAGATCGGTTCGTCGTTCGACATTGCGTCGAAAGGTTCGGCAAGCGTTAGCGTGATCTCATTGGAAGAGACACGCTGCCCCTGGTTATCCTCCACCACTACCGACAATCGCCATTGATTGCTCGCCCCTTCCCCACTTTGCCAGTCCGGCATGATCAACGTCCAGCCATCCGCACTATTGGCTGTCGCTCCCGATGTCAGACTTAACATCTGCGTATCTCCCTGCCAGATCAATTGCCGAATACCGTAATGACTGCGAATTTGTAATTTCAGTGGCACGGTTTCACCAGGTTTAAGATCCCAGGGCGGCGTCGCCAGAAACACCGTTAAGGTTTTACGTTGCCGATACTCAATAGTCGGCAGATTATTTCGCTGCGGATTGTCATAGCGACTGCCGCGTAGCGACTGGCTTTCAGCAACTTCGCCAGCAGAAAGCTGTTTGTTGAGCGGCACGCCAAAACGGTAGTTAATATTCAGTCCGAGGTTATTTTGCCTTTCTCCACTTTCCCCCTGTTTATGCAGGGCGGTTACTGTAACGAGTGGGACAGGTGTGTAATTTAGTCCAAGACTCAAGGCGACGGGATTGTGATAACCCGTGCCGGTGTTAAACAAATCAACACTCTGACCAAAATATTGTTCGAGGCTAACGCTGGTGTTGATATGCTGGTAAAACGGCATCCGCATCCGGGCCGTCAAGTCGTAACCACGCGCCATTCGTTGCTCGAGCGTGGCGGTCTGTTCACGCCAGGAGGCAAAAGGCTGATAATAGTTTGCTGACAACCGCAAATATTCCCCCCACGCTTCGGCACCGAAACCTGCTCGCTGGAGATTTTGATCCAGCAAGTTGTCATAAAAAGTGTTATATCCCACCAGCCAGTTGCCACGCGCCCAGCGTTGGCCTGCGCCAAGGTTACTGACCAGACCATCATCCTGCTGAGTGAGCCCAATCTGGCTCCATGTAAGATAACGTTCGTTATCCTGTAGCGGTACAAACCAGCTCCCCCGGCTACCTGTAAAATGTCCTTCGTTATCCACTTTGACGTCGACACTGGCGTTCCCCCACGGCGATAGCCAGGATTCCACGTGCTGATTGACCTGCTGGCTAAGCGCATCGCGTACTTTTCCCAACGCAAAAGCTCTCGCCTGCTCGCCAGTGTCCTGACCTTTATCAGTCATACTGGTTTCACCAAAATCTTTCACAATTTCAGCAAAATGTTTTTCACCGTCATGATTTTCCGCAGCCATTCCTAAGTCAGGAAGACCGTCACTGTCGTTATCAAAAGGATTTGCCGCTTGCTGTTTAAAAGAGGACTGTGCGCTAGCTATACCGCCTGCCAGCAGCAAGAGTAAACAAATTGCGATAATGCGGGGGACGAAACGGCTCAAAACGTCAGTAATTTCCAATAAAAATGAACAGCTACAGCTTTATAGAATAACGATTACTGGTAATTTTTCTTGTACTTTTGCATGCTTTATGACAAATCCTAAAAAATGTGTCGGATTGGTCAGACAGCACACAAGCTGTAAGATAGAAACTGAACATCTAATTCCCTGAATACAGGAGTAAATAATGCAAAGAATCGTGATCGTTGCCAATGGCGCCCCCTACGGGAGCGAATCCTTATTTAACAGCCTGCGGCTGGCCATTGCGCTACGAGAGCAGGAAAGCTACCTGGATCTGCGTCTATTCCTGATGTCTGATGCGGTCACTGCCGGATTGCGCGGACAAAAACCTGGGGAAGGCTATAACATTCAGCAAATGCTGGAGATCCTCACGGCGCAAAATGTGCCAGTGAAATTGTGCAAAACCTGCACCGATGGTCGTGGCATCAGCACACTTCCACTGATTGATGGAGTGGAAATTGGTACTCTGGTAGAACTGGCGCAATGGACGCTGCTTGCCGATAAAGTGCTCACATTTTAACGTAAGTATGGGGCGCTCAAGATAATAGAGATGCCCCTCTGCTAAAATGTTTTATCGGGCAAACCCGGGCCGTAACACACCATCCGGGAAATTTTCCGCCAGAAGTTTTTTCACCGACACCAGTAAATCACTCAGCCCGTCATCCTGCATCCCCAGTTTGTTAAGCGCTTGTTCCAGGGAAAACAAGTACTGTGCGTTGGTTCCCAATGGCCCACTCGCCGCAGCAATCAACGGGGCAATCACCTGAGCGCGGGTATCGGATTCATACTCAGGATGACGCGGGTCCATAATGAACACCAGCGCATTGACGGTGCGGCCATCGTCAAGATGAAGCTGACACCAGGACGGCAGATAGCAGCCAGTAATCATCTCACGCTTCCACAGTAAGGTCAGCTCCTGCTCCAGAGACTCATCCGGCAGACGATACGCGACGCCCGTGGTACGCCCGCCCTCTTTCAGTGCAAGCATCCTCCCCGGCTGGTGCGCAGTTCCCCGCCCGGCAGTAAGCCGCAAACAGAAAGCGCGATGCCACCCAACCAGCGTACCAGTGCACGACTCGGTAAACTCCAGCGCCGGATTCCACATTAATGATCCATAGCCGAAGATCCACACCGGTCCCTCATCAGGTCGACAAGCCAGCGTCGCCGCCAGTGAGGCCGCCCGTTGTTCTGCCGACCATAAGAGTGATTCTTCAATGGCACCAAATGCCGTTTTACAATCGGCATTCATCAAGAAATCACGCGTTATCACCTTACACCTCCGCCACTGCATACTTCCCTGCGACAACTTTTTGGTGTCTTCCGGACATTTTTACTGCTCATTTTGAAACCACTATTGGGACAATATGCAATCCACAGACCACTTGCAAGGCAACACCGCACGAATGGCTTTAACTTGCCGCTGAGTTTTACGATGTTTTATGCCATTTATCATCATCGCCTTTGGCATATTCATGTTTCACCGCAGCCTAGGCCACTTTATGCGCTGTCTCCTCGCGACTGGCATCATCACGCCGGTCTTCTTTATCTTTATATTGCTCCCAGGCGCTGTTGAATGCTTCTTTATAGATATCCTGGGCATGAGTGGGTAAAACGTGTTTTACGCTTTCCGGCAGGTCGCTTTTCGTTTTATACGGCATTGTTGACTCCTTTATTAAAATTGAACATTAAGTGTGGTCAACAATATCCCCTCTTGCCAAAACATAAGAATTCTCAGGTCAGACTCTTCTTAAGAGACGCGAATACAAACATTGTCTAAACACGTAGCTTATTTTTATGCTCCGAAGAGTAAAAAAACGACTACGGGGTAAAATTTCGTAAAATGTTACCGATATCCTGACACTTTCTGTTATTTTTCCTGCCTATTTATTACATTTCCGACAAATTCATCTGCAAAGGATAACCATAATGACAAATGCTCACGAGGCGGTAAAAACCCGCCACAAGGAGACTTCGCTTATTTTCCCGGTTCTGGCGCTGGTAGTGCTGTCCCTGTGGGGAAGCAGTCAAACACTACCAGTGGTTATTGGCATCAACCTTCTTGCTCTTATTGGTATTTTAAGCAGTGCTTTTAGTGTTGTCCGTCATGCGGACGTACTAGCCCATCGTCTGGGTGAACCTTACGGTTCGCTTATTCTTAGCCTTTCCGTCGTTATTCTTGAAGTCAGTTTGATTTCAGCCTTAATGGCGACCGGCGATGCAGCGCCGACGTTAATGCGAGATACGCTCTATTCAATCATTATGATTGTTACCGGCGGACTGGTTGGTTTTTCATTACTGCTGGGTGGCCGTAAATTTGCTACCCAATATATGAATCTGTTTGGTATTAAACAGTATTTAATTGCTCTGTTCCCATTAGCCATAATCGTGCTGGTATTTCCGATGGCGCTGCCTGCGGCGAATTTTTCGACCGGTCAGGCGTTACTTGTGGCATTAATTTCCGCAGCGATGTACGGCGTATTTTTGCTGATTCAGACCAAAACGCATCAAAGCCTGTTTGTCTATGAACATGAAGATGACAGCGATGATGACGATCCGCATCATGGCAAACCGTCTGCTCATAGCAGCCTGTGGCATGCCATCTGGTTAATTATCCATCTAATTGCCGTTATTGCGGTCACCAAAATGAACGCCAGCCCGCTAGAAACATTGCTCACCAGCATGAATGCGCCTGTGGCCTTTACCGGTTTCCTGGTAGCGCTATTGATTCTGTCGCCGGAAGGTTTAGGCGCGTTAAAAGCAGTTTTAAGCAACCAGGTCCAGCGCGCGATGAATCTGTTCTTTGGCTCGGTATTAGCGACTATTTCGCTTACCGTACCTGTTGTAACGCTTATCGCCTTTATGACGGGTAATGAATTGCAGTTTGCTCTGGGCGCACCAGAGATGGTGGTAATGGTAGCCTCTTTAGTACTGTGCCATATTTCATTTTCGACTGGCCGTACTAACGTACTCAACGGCGCGGCGCATCTGGCACTGTTTGCAGCTTATTTAATGACAATATTTGCCTGACATTTATATCTCCTCCGATGGCGGAAATCGGAGGAGATAATAAAAATTATCTGCTTATAGTATTTCTTCATTCTACCTGAACAGATCGTTAATCAGATTTGCGAGCCTGTACCACAACCTGCACGAAACCACTGCAACAGCTGATGAAAAGCCGGAACGCGTACAGCATTGCGCACATTTCAGGGATGAAGTGAATATAAATTGAGCCGTAGTATCCACACCAAGCCGGAGTTATCCGGTGAGGCGCAATGTTGTGGGGGCTTTATCCCTGGCGGCATTGGTTGCTGGAAAGAGAAAACCCCTGCACGTTGAGAGGTCAAACCTGACAACAGAACGGGGGCTAATCTTGAACCAGAACAATTCAAGAATAGCCGCGAAATGTTGTCATTACAACAAAAAGGCGGTTATATGACGCTCGCGCAGTTTGCCGTGATTTTCTGGCACGACCTGGCAGCACCGATCCTTGCGGGAATTATTACCGCAGCGATTGTCAGCTGGTGGCGTAGCCGGAAGTAAGGTAAAACGAGCGTCAGGCTGCCGTAATGGCAATATGCGCCCGAAACCGGCCGCAGGGTTAACAGCCTGCGGCCTTTTTTGTATTTATCTCTTCCACAAGTAGACACTGGCAACCAGATCTGGAAGCTCATCCAGTGCACTCATGAAACGACTGCAACAGCTGATGAAAAGCCGGAACGCATACAGCATTGCAAACATTTCAGGGATGAAGTGAAGATGAATTGAGACGTAGTATCGACACCAAGCCGGAGTTATCCGGTGAGGCGCAATGTTGCGGGGGCTTTATCCCTGGTGGCATTGGTTGCTGGAAAGAGAAAACCCCCGCACGTTGAGAGGTCAAACCTGACAACAGAACGGGGGCTAATCTTGAAACCAGACACTTCAAGAATAGCCGCAAAATGTTGTCATTACAACAAGGCGGCTATATGACGCTCGCGCAGTTTGCCGTGATTTTCTGGCACGACCTGGCAGCACCGATCCTGGCGGGAATTATTACCGCAGCGATTGTTGGCTGGTGGCGTAGCCGGAAGTAAGGTGAAAACGGGCGTCAGGCTGCCGTGATGGCAATGTGCGCCCGAAACCGGTCGCAGGGGTAACAGCCTGCGGCCTTTTTTGTCTTCTTTGACCATGAAAAAAGCCCTATCGTATAACGATAAGGCTTTTGTTTTCAAAGCAGAAAAGATTACTTGCTGGTATCCAGTTCTTCGAAACCTTTAACCAGATCATCAATCGCTTTCATCTGCTTGAGGAACGGCTCCAGTTTAGCCAGCGGCAGCGCGGATGGACCGTCACATTTCGCATGTTCCGGATCCGGATGCGCTTCAATAAACAGACCAGCCAAACCTACAGCCATACCGGCACGTGCCAGTTCGGCAACCTGGGCGCGGCGACCACCAGAAGCTGCACCAAACGGATCGCGGCATTGCAGTGCGTGGGTAACGTCGAAAATTACCGGGGAGTTGCCAGAGACTTTCTTCATTATGCTGAAGCCCAGCATATCAACGACCAGGTTGTCGTAACCAAAGTTAGCGCCACGGTCACAAAGAATCACTTTATCGTTGCCGCCTTCTTTGAATTTATCAACGATATTACCCATTTGGCCTGGGCTCACGAACTGTGGTTTCTTGACGTTAATTACCGCGCCAGTCTTCGCCATTGCTTCCACCAGGTCAGTCTGGCGAGCAAGAAATGCTGGCAACTGAATAACATCTACCACATCAGCAACAGGCTGTGCCTGGCTTGGCTCGTGAACGTCAGTGATAATTTTTACGCCAAATGTCTGTTTCAGTTCCTGGAAGATTTTCATCCCTTCTTCCAGTCCTGGTCCACGATAAGAGTGGATGGAGGAACGGTTGGCTTTGTCAAAAGAGGCTTTGAACACGTAAGGGATACCCAGTTTCTGGGTTACGGTTACGTAGTGTTCGCAAATGCGCATCGCCAGATCGCGAGATTCCAGCACGTTCATACCACCAAACAGCACGAACGGCAGGTCATTTGCTACGTTGATGTCGCCAATGCTAACCACTTTTTGTTTCATAGGATCGCCTTAATCTTAAGTAAAGTGTCGATTAATTAATGCAGCACAATATGTTTATGCGCGATGTTGTTAATTTGCGCACGTATCATTTCGCTGATCGGGTCTTCCGGACACTGTTCAACGAAATAATTTAAATCATTCAACGCAACGTGTTCGCAATCCAGTTGCGCGTAAATCAACCCACGATCGCGAATTTCATACGGATCTTCCGGGTTAAATTGTAATAAGGCCTCGCTGGTGCGTAATGCCAGTTCCATCTGATTTTCTTCCATCAGCGACGCTTTCAGCGTATCCAACAGTTTACGGATAACCTCAATGTTATCGGCTTCATCCAGGTCTTCATAAAACAGTTCCGCAGACGGGCTGATATTTCCCTTTAACCACACATCCAGCATATGTTCGCTTAATGATTCACCGTTAAAAGGGTTAATCAGCCAGATTTCTCCGTCCGGGCATTCTATGCGCAATATAAGCTGCGTTGGGAATATCACCGGCAATAGTGGCAAATCGAGACGATTAGCAACCCACAATAAAACGGCGCCTAACGATACCGCACTGCCCTGCCGATTTTTTAGCACTTGATCAAGCCATAATGCATCGGAAAGACGATAAACACCACGTGAGGCTTTAAACCCCCATTCGCCGTAAAACAGCGCGATTAATTTTTCCAGCTGCTCTTCTAATGGCAGAAGCTGGCTAATTTCTTCCTTCGCCAGACTAACGAGACGCTCCAGTTCGTCGTAGACATCTTGCGAGGGAAAATCGCGGCGGATTGCTTCGCAAGCCAGGATCATGCCTTCGCACAATGGTGCTTTATTAAATTCGAAATCAGCTAACGATCTCATGACTTACCCCAGTAACGGTACTTTTGTGGTGGCGAGTTTAATGATGATGTACAGCACCACCAGCGCCAGCGGGAAGGCAATAATGCGCGCCTGCTGACTGTGCATCCGACGATAATCGAGTGCAATAAAACCCAAAACGATATAAATGATAACTCCAAACAGCTTTTCAGTCAGCCATTCAGCCTGCCCGGAAAATGGCAGGATGTGCGCTTTAGCCATCAGCGCGATGCCGCTAAGCAATAACACCGTGTCGACAACCGGCGGCACAATGCGCGTCCAACGAGCGAATGCCAGTGGATGCTCCTGGTAACGTAGCCAGAATCGTAGGGTTAAGAGCCCAACAGAAAGCGCAATGCTAATGAGATGAACGCTAAGCAGCGTAGTAAAACTTAACATCGATAATAGCGACCGAGCGTTACACGCTCGTTATCACCATAGTCCCGACAGGTTTTGACTTCATGATATCCCGCGTGGATAAATGCCTGTCGCACAGCTTCGCCCTGCTGCCAGCCATGTTCCAGAAGCAGAATACCGCCGGATACCAGCGCGTTACGCGACTGTTCGATGATATGCACGATGTCTGCCATTCCGCTGTCTGCCGCAACCAGCGCAGTGAGTGGCTCAAAGCGAACATCGCCTTGTTGAAGATGTGGATCCTGCTCGTCGATATACGGCGGATTGCTGACAATCATCGTAAACTGCTGCCCGGCTAGCGCGCTAAACCAGTCGCTTTGCAGGATGTGGATATTTTTGATTGCCAGATTTTGCGCATTGCGCTTCGCAAGAGCGATAGCGTCAGGCATTCGGTCAACCGCCGTAACATCGCAATCCGGGCGTTCGCTGGCCAATGCCAGTGCAATTGCCCCTGTGCCAGTTCCAAGATCGAGAATGCGACAAGGTTGTTCAGGCAATCGCGCCAGTGCCTGTTCCACCAGACATTCCGTATCCGGGCGCGGAATTAAGGTCGCTGGCGAAACAAATAACGGCAACGACCAGAACTCACGCACACCGGTTAAATGAGCAATAGGTTCACCGGCACGGCGACGGGCTAAAAGCGCGTCGAGTTGCTCACATTGCTCTTCAGTCAACTGCGTTTCACCAAAGGCGAGAATATAAGTGCGCCCCTTGCCGGTAACATGCTCCAGCAGGATTTCAGCATCGCGCCGCGGGCTTTCGCTCGCCTGAAGTTGGCTTATTGCTTCACGTAACCAGTGTTGATATTCCATTATTCCTGCTCGGACAACGCCGCCAGTTGGTCGGCCTGATGTTCCTGGACGATCGGTTCTATCAGCATATCCAGTTTACCTTCCATTACTTCATCCAGACGGTAGAGCGTCAGGTTGATGCGGTGATCGGTAACACGCCCCTGCGGGAAGTTATAGGTACGGTTACGATCGCTGCGATCGCCGCTACCCAGCAAGTTGCGACGGGTGGAAGCCTCTGCCTGCTGGCGTTTTGCCATTTCCGCCGCATGGATACGAGCACCGAGCACTGAAAGCGCCTTCGCTTTGTTTTTATGCTGCGAACGTTCGTCCTGACATTCAACAACAATACCGGTCGGCAAGTGAGTAATACGAATTGCCGAATCGGTGGTGTTGACGTGCTGACCACCTGCGCCTGAGGAACGGAAAGTATCGATACGCAAATCTGCCGGGTTGATATCCGGTAGTTCCGCTTCCGGCAGCTCTGGCATTACCGCTACGGTACAAGCAGAAGTATGAATACGCCCTTGCGATTCCGTCGCAGGAACACGCTGCACGCGATGGCCGCCAGATTCGAATTTCAAACGTCCATACACACCATCACCGCTAATTTTGGCGATGATCTCTTTATAACCGCCATGTTCACCCTCGCTGGCGCTCATGATTTCTACACGCCAGCGGCGGGCTTCGGCGTAGCGGCTGTACATACGGAACAGATCGCCAGCGAACAGCGCCGCTTCATCACCACCAGTTCCGGCACGCACTTCAAGGAAGGCGTTACGTTCGTCATCGGGATCTTTTGGCAGCAAAAGAACCTGTAACTGTTGTTCCAGTTGCTCGCTTTTTTCTTTGGCTTCACGCAGCTCGTCCTGCGCCATTTCACGCATTTCCGGATCGTCGAGCATTATCTGCGCGGTTTCGATATCTTCCTGAACCTGTTGCCAGTCGGTAAAACAGCGCGAAACATCACTTAATTGCGCATATTCACGTGATAATGCGCGAAAACGTTCCTGGTCGGCGATGGTTTGCGCATCACCCAGCAGTGCCTGAACTTCTTCATGGCGTTCATGCAGGGCTTCCAGTTTGGCAACGATAGAAGGCTTCATAGGCGTAAATGCACCCTGTAAAAAAGAAAATGATGTACTGCTACTCCAGCCCGAGGCTGTCGCGCAGAATATTCAGGCGTTCGTTATCCCCGTCACGGGCGGCCTGTTGAAGTGATTTCGTTGGCGCATGGATCAGGCGGTTAGTCAGTTTCCATGCCAGATCCTGCATTATGGCTTGCGCGTCGCCGCCCTGTTCCAGGGCCGCTAACGCTTTGGCGGTTAACTCATCGCGAACTTGTTCAGCCTGGCTGCGATAATCGCGAATGGTTTCGCTGGCGCTTTGTGCGCGTAGCCACGCCATAAATTCGCTGGTTTCCTGGGCGACGATAGTTTCCGCCTCAACTGCGGCGGCTTTACGTTGCGCCAGGTTGTGCGAAATAATGCTTTGCAGATCATCAACGCTGTAAAGGTAGGCATTCGCCAGTTTGCCAACTTCTGGCTCAACATCGCGTGGAACGGCAATATCGACCAGCAGCATCGGTTGGTTGCGACGACTTTTTAATGCGCGCTCCACCATGCCTTTACCGATAATCGGCAACGGGCTAGCGGTGGAACTGATGATGATATCGGCTTCACACAGACGCTCGTCGATATCGCTCAGGGCAATCACTTCCGCGCCGACTTCATCTGCCAGAATTTGGGCACGTTCGCGAGTACGGTTGGCGATAATCATCTTCTGTACTTTGTGTTCGCGCAGATGACGTGCCACCAGCTCGATGGTTTCGCCCGCGCCAACCAGCAATACGGTCACCGTAGAGAGCGATTCAAAGATCTGCCGCGCCAGCGTACAAGCCGCAAATGCAACAGATACCGCACTGGCGCCAATATCCGTTTCAGTGCGAACGCGTTTCGCCACGGAGAAAGATTTCTGGAACATACGCTCCAGTTCGCTGGCCTTCATATGGCCTTTTTGCGAATCGGCAAAGGCTTTTTTTACCTGGCCGAGGATTTGCGGCTCGCCCAATACCAATGAGTCCAGGCCACTGGCAACACGCATTAAATGGCTGACTGCGTCGTTATCCTGATGCCAATAGAGGCTATTACGCAGATCTTCTTCGTTGAGATTATGGTAATCGCACAACCAGCGAATGAGCGCCTCTTGCAGGTTATCCTGCTCTTCAACGCTAAGATAAAGTTCTGTGCGGTTACACGTCGACAGCACCACGCCGCCCTGCACCATCGGCTGCGCAAGCAGGCTGTCCAGCGCCTGATCGAGCTTATCCGGCGAAAACGATACACGTTCTCGCAGCGATACAGGTGCCGTTTTATGGTTGATACCGAGTGCTAAAAGGGTCATGTCTGCGGGAAATAATACCAACGTTGATATGGTTAGTCTGCTCGCATCATACAGGATGCGCGGGATCAATAAAAGAGAGCGCCCCCTTTTGGAGTAATTGCCTAAACCCGTTAGATTCTGGCAATTAAGACAACTTGAACATAGACGATGGCTGACGGTAACGCTAGCATTAAGGGTTATAACTGCAACGTATCTCAAGGACTTGTCATTATTATGCCCCTGCCCGATTTTCGCTTTATCCGCCTGCTACCGCTGGCTGCTCTCGTGCTCACGGCCTGTTCCGTTACGACGCCGAAAGGTCCGGGCAAAAGCCCGGATTCGCCACAGTGGCGTCAGCATCAGCAAGACGTGCGCAACCTGAATCAGTACCAGACACGCGGTGCGTTTGCCTATATTTCTGACCAACAAAAAGTGTATGCCCGTTTCTTCTGGCAGCAAACTGGCCAGGATCGCTACCGTCTGCTGCTGACTAACCCATTGGGCAGCACTGAGCTGGAGTTGAATGCCCAGCCGGGTAATGTGCAGTTAGTGGACAATAAAGGCCAGCGTTACACCGCCGATGACGCCGAAGAGATGATTGGCAAATTGACCGGAATGCCGATTCCGCTCAACAGTTTGCGCCAGTGGATTTTAGGTTTGCCAGGTGATGCAACCGACTACAAACTGGACGACCAGTACCGCCTGAGCGAAATTACCTATAGTCAGAACGGTAAAAAATGGAAAGTGGTATACGGCGGTTATGACACTAAAACGCAACCTGCGATGCCTGCCAATATGGAACTCACCGAAGGCGGTCAGCGCATCAAGTTAAAAATGGATAACTGGATAGTGAAATAATGCGGACTCAGTGGCCCTCTCCGGCAAAGCTTAATCTGTTTTTATACATTACCGGTCAGCGTGCGGACGGCTACCACACGCTGCAAACGCTGTTTCAGTTTCTGGATTACGGCGACACTATCAGCATTGAACTTCGCAACGATGGGGAAATCCGCCTGTTAACGCCAGTTGAAGGTGTGGAACACGAAGATAACCTGATTGTTCGCGCGGCACGGTTGTTGATGAAAGCAGCCGCCGCCAGTGGGCGTCTTCCGAAAGGAAGTGGTGCAGATATCAGCATTGACAAGCGTTTGCCTATGGGTGGTGGTCTGGGCGGTGGTTCATCCAATGCCGCAACAGTTCTGGTAGCTTTAAATCATCTGTGGCAATGCGGACTGAGTGTTGATGAGTTGGCAGAAATCGGTCTGACGCTGGGCGCAGATGTTCCGGTTTTTGTCCGTGGTCATGCTGCTTTTGCCGAAGGGGTCGGCGAAATATTAACGCCGGTGAATCCACCAGAGAAATGGTATCTGATTGCGCACCCTGGCGTGAGTATTCCTACACCAATGATTTTTAAAGATCCCGAACTCCCGCGCAACACGGCGAAAAGGTCAATAGAAACGTTGCTAAAATGTGAATTCAGCAATGATTGCGAGGTTATCGCAAGAAAACGTTTTCGCGAGGTTGATGCGGTGCTTTCCTGGCTGTTAGAATACGCCCCGTCGCGCCTGACTGGGACAGGGGCCTGTGTCTTTGCTGAATTTGATACAGAGTCTGAAGCCCGCCAGGTGCTAGAGCAAGCCCCGGAATGGCTCAATGGCTTTGTGGCGAAAGGTGTCAATCTTTCCCCATTGCACAGAGCCATGCTTTAAGCCGGGCAAGCTGAGTTTCGGTGACAACGTCACCTTGTTCCAGACGTTGCATCGCGCTCTTTAATACACCGCCTGGAAAGAATATTGCCTGGCCCGCACAGTTTTCGGCAGATTCTTTCCACCAATGGACGCATGCCTGAGGTTCTTCTCGTGCCTGATATGAAGCTTTTTGCTGGTAACGCCACCCCGGAACTAGCACAACGTATTGCCAACCGCCTGTACACTTCACTCGGCGACGCCGCTGTAGGTCGCTTTAGCGACGGCGAAGTCAGCGTACAAATTAACGAAAATGTACGCGGTGGTGATATTTTCATCATCCAGTCCACTTGTGCCCCTACTAACGACAACCTGATGGAATTAGTCGTGATGGTTGATGCCCTGCGTCGTGCTTCCGCAGGTCGTATCACCGCTGTTATCCCCTACTTTGGCTATGCGCGCCAGGACCGTCGCGTCCGTTCCGCTCGTGTACCAATCACTGCGAAAGTGGTTGCAGACTTCCTCTCCAGCGTCGGTGTTGACCGTGTGCTGACAGTGGATCTGCACGCTGAACAGATTCAGGGTTTCTTCGACGTTCCGGTTGATAACGTATTTGGTAGCCCGATCCTGCTGGAAGACATGCTGCAGCTGAATCTGGATAACCCGATTGTGGTTTCCCCGGACATCGGCGGCGTTGTGCGTGCCCGCGCTATCGCTAAGCTGCTGAACGATACCGATATGGCAATCATCGACAAACGTCGTCCGCGTGCGAACGTTTCCCAGGTGATGCATATCATCGGTGACGTTGCAGGTCGTGACTGCGTACTGGTCGATGATATGATCGACACTGGCGGTACGCTGTGTAAAGCTGCTGAAGCTCTGAAAGAACGTGGTGCTAAGCGTGTATTTGCGTACGCGACTCACCCGATCTTCTCTGGCAACGCGGCGAACAACCTGCGTAACTCTGTAATTGATGAAGTCGTTGTCTGCGATACCATTCCGCTGAGCGATGAAATCAAATCACTGCCGAACGTGCGTACTCTGACCCTGTCAGGTATGCTGGCCGAAGCGATTCGTCGTATCAGCAACGAAGAATCGATCTCTGCCATGTTCGAACATTAATCGAACCCGGCTCAAAGACCCGCTGCGGCGGGTTTTTTTGTCTGTAATATCCATTTGTATGACCTATGCCTCCTTCACCTGCCATTTAGTTGACAGATGATGCGCTCACGGATGAAACATTATTGTGAACAAAATATTTTCCTCACATGTGATGCCTTTCCGCGCTCTGATCGACGCTTGCTGGAAAGAAAAATACACTGCCGCACGGTTTACCCGTGACCTGATTGCCGGGATAACCGTTGGGATTATTGCTATTCCTCTGGCGATGGCGTTGGCAATTGGCAGTGGTGTGGCTCCTCAATACGGTTTATATACCGCTGCCGTTGCGGGGATTGTCATAGCTCTGACGGGTGGGTCGCGCTTTAGCGTTTCCGGTCCGACTGCAGCATTTGTAGTAATTCTCTATCCCGTTTCGCAACAGTTTGGACTGGCAGGCCTGCTGGTTGCGACGTTGTTGTCGGGGATCTTTTTGATCCTGATGGGTCTGGCGCGCTTTGGTCGTCTGATTGAATATATTCCGGTTTCCGTCACCTTAGGTTTTACCTCGGGTATCGGGATCACCATCGGTACCATGCAGATTAAAGATTTTCTCGGTCTGCAAATGGCTCATGTCCCGGAACATTATCTACAAAAAGTCGGCGCATTATTTATGGCGCTGCCGACCATTAATGTGGGTGATGCTGCTATTGGTATCGTGACACTGGGCATTCTGATTTTCTGGCCACGTTTGGGTATTCGTTTACCTGGTCACCTTCCGGCCTTGCTGGCTGGTTGCGCGGTGATGGGGATTGTTAACCTGCTTGGCGGACATGTTGCTACCATCGGATCGCAATTCCACTACGTTCTGGCCGATGGTTCTCAGGGTAACGGTATTCCGCAACTGCTGCCGCAACTGGTGCTGCCGTGGGATCTGCCTAATTCAGAATTCACGCTAACCTGGGATTCTATTCGCACTCTGCTGCCTGCGGCATTCTCAATGGCAATGCTCGGGGCAATCGAATCTCTGCTCTGCGCCGTCGTACTGGATGGTATGACCGGGACTAAGCACAAGGCGAATAGTGAACTGGTCGGTCAGGGGCTGGGGAATATCATCGCTCCATTCTTTGGTGGTATTACCGCTACTGCTGCCATCGCACGTTCTGCCGCTAACGTCCGTGCTGGGGCAACTTCCCCTATCTCGGCGGTGATCCACTCTATTCTGGTTATTCTCGCCCTGCTGGTACTGGCACCACTGCTCTCCTGGCTGCCGCTTTCCGCCATGGCTGCCCTGCTGTTGATGGTGGCGTGGAACATGAGTGAAGCGCACAAAGTGGTCGACTTGCTGCGTCATGCGCCGAAAGATGACATCATCGTCATGCTGCTGTGTATGTCACTGACCGTGCTGTTTGATATGGTTATTGCCATCAGCGTGGGGATTGTTCTGGCATCGTTGCTGTTTATGCGCCGTATCGCCCGTATGACTCGTCTGGCGCCGGTGGCAGTAGACGTTCCTGATGATGTGCTGGTCTTGCGTGTTATTGGCCCGCTGTTTTTCGCGGCGGCTGAAGGTCTGTTCACCGACCTGGAATCACGTCTGGAAGGAAAACGGATTGTTATTCTGAAGTGGGATGCCGTTCCGGTGCTTGATGCCGGTGGTCTTGATGCGTTCCAGCGTTTTGTGAAGCGCCTGCCTGAAGGGTGTGAACTGCGCGTGTGTAACGTGGAATTCCAGCCTCTGCGTACAATGGCCCGATCCGGTATTCAACCGATTCCGGGACGTCTGGCGTTCTTCCCGAATCGCAGCGCAGCGATGGCTGATCTGTAAGAAAGGCATTAAATTGACCAGTCAGCGCAAACTGACTGGTCAGCAAACTACTTTAGTTGTTAGCTATGACGGCGATTATCGCTACGGCGGCAACGTTTGTCATAGTGGCGAACCCACCAGTAACGGTCGCACACCTGTTCATGCCCGCCAACACGGGCTCCCGCCAGCCAGAGAATGGCACCGACGAAAATACTCAGCACTGCACCGTGTGCGAAATACTGGGGCATATCAAACTGTGGTAATTGGTTGAGGATTGAATACCCCACGCCGACCACCATCACCACCAGACCCAACCCCATAAGCACGTTACCGAGTAACGAAGCGTTTTTGCGTTTCATGTGTCACCTCCGGAACTTTCTGGGTTGTAACAGGGAATACCCCTCTTCCTTATGTGTAAAGTATAGACAACACCCTGTGGCTTATGTGCGGGCGTGATCACAATTACAACCCTTATTTCAACAAAACTTTACAAATAACCGTCTGAGCACCTTGACTTTCTAATAGTCGATACTGGCAATTATTATGTTATCTGCGTTTAACACGCTGTTTTTTGTCAAGCGGGGCCGCAACCAGTAAACTACGCGCCAGTTATGTACTCACTCAGGACAAAAAAACGTGACGATTAAATTGATTGTCGGCCTGGCGAACCCCGGCGCTGAATACGCCGCAACGCGACATAATGCTGGCGCCTGGTTCGTTGACTTACTGGCGGAGCGTTTACGCGCTCCCCTGCGCGAAGAGGCTAAATTCTTTGGTTATACCTCGCGAGTTACCCTCGGAGGCGAAGATGTCCGCCTGTTAGTCCCGACTACATTTATGAATCTCAGCGGCAAAGCCGTCGCAGCGATGGCCAGTTTTTTCCGCATTAATCCGGACGAAATTCTGGTTGCTCACGACGAACTGGATCTGCCTCCGGGCGTCGCCAAATTTAAATTGGGCGGTGGCCACGGTGGTCACAATGGACTGAAAGACATCATCAGTAAATTAGGTAATAACCCTAACTTTCACCGTTTACGCATCGGAATCGGTCATCCGGGCGATAAAAACAAAGTTGTCGGGTTTGTGTTAGGCAAACCACCTGTTAGTGAACAGAAGTTAATTGATGAAGCCATCGACGAAGCGGCGCGTTGTACTGAAATGTGGTTTACAGATGGTTTGACCAAAGCAACGAACCGATTGCACGCCTTTAAAGCGCAATAAGTCGTTGTCTGCGGCATTTTTGCCGAGTGCCGTGTATAATAGGCAAAGTTATTTCCATTTCTGCAATCTGTTTGTGATAACAGGTTGATTATTAAGATATTAAGGTGATTTAAATCATGGGATTCAAATGCGGTATCGTCGGTTTGCCCAACGTCGGGAAATCTACCCTGTTCAACGCGCTGACCAAAGCCGGTATTGAAGCGGCCAACTTTCCATTCTGTACCATCGAGCCGAACACGGGCGTCGTACCAATGCCTGACCCTCGCCTGGATCAACTGGCTGAAATCGTAAAACCGCAGCGTACGCTTCCCACGACCATGGAATTTGTCGATATCGCCGGTCTGGTAAAAGGCGCGTCGAAAGGTGAAGGTCTGGGTAACCAGTTCCTGACCAACATTCGTGAAACCGAAGCGATCGGCCACGTTGTTCGCTGCTTTGAGAATGACAATATCATTCACGTTTCCGGCAAAGTTAACCCGGCGGACGATATTGAAGTTATCAACACCGAACTGGCGCTGGCGGATCTCGACACCTGCGAACGTGCGATTCACCGCGTACAGAAGAAAGCCAAAGGTGGCGATAAAGACGCGAAAGCCGAGCTGGCGGTACTGGAAAAATGCCTGCCACAGCTGGAAAACGCAGGCATGCTGCGCGCGCTGGATTTAAGCGCTGAAGAGAAAGCGGCGATTCGTTACCTGAGCTTCCTGACGCTGAAACCAACGATGTACATCGCCAACGTCAACGAAGACGGTTTTGAAAACAACCCGTATCTTGACCAGGTGCGTGAAATCGCGGCGAAAGAAGGTTCTGTTGTGGTTCCGGTTTGTGCTGCTGTTGAAGCTGACATTGCCGAACTGGACGACGAAGAACGTGACGAGTTTATGCAGGAACTGGGACTGGAAGAACCAGGCCTGAACCGTGTGATCCGTGCCGGTTATAAACTGCTGAACCTGCAAACTTACTTCACCGCTGGGGTGAAAGAAGTACGCGCATGGACCATTCCGGTTGGTGCAACCGCGCCGCAGGCAGCTGGTAAAATCCACACCGATTTTGAAAAAGGCTTTATCCGCGCACAAACCATCTCGTTTGAAGACTTCATCACTTACAAAGGTGAACAAGGTGCGAAAGAAGCGGGCAAAATGCGTGCAGAAGGTAAAGACTACATCGTTAAAGATGGCGATGTGATGAACTTCCTGTTCAACGTCTAATTCCACGTAATATCCTGGCGGTTAATAACGAGCCATTATGTGAGTCGCACATAATGGCTTTTTTACGCCTGCTACGCTGCTTCTTTCAATTCTGAGTTACCGAAACCCATAATCAGACTCCTGGCAATATTAACAATGCGGCTTTTATGTGATAACAATCACAGTGCATTAACCGTTCAAGAGTTTGTCATGAAAAAAACATTTACCTTCAGTCTGTTAGCAATTGTCTTTGCGAGCCTGTTAAGTGCTTGTGTTCCTCACCATCATCACCGCCACAACGATGGCCCGCGTGGCCCTGCGGCTTCCGGTAAGCCAATGCCACCTTCAAATGGTGGGCCAAATCATGGCAGTCATGGTCGCTATTAATTAGCAAGTCATACGCGGGAGAGTGCCTACTTTCCCGCTATCCACGGCGCTTAAACTGACTCGCATCAATGCCGTATTGCTTCATTTTTCGCCACAGCGTAGTGCGACCAATCCCGAGTAAAACCGACATTTCCTGAATACGTCCGCCAGTAACCTGGGCCGCGTTAATAATCGCTTCTTTTTCAACTTCCGCGAATGACAGACTGGTAGAAAGGCGTGTAGCGCTGGCATCATCTGTCGCCTGTTCAGTAAACAGGTGTTCCGGCAAATCACTGACACGAATGCGTCCGTTTTCGCTACTCAGCGCAAGATTCTCGATGACGCTGTAAAGTTCAAAATCATTGCCAGGCCATGCGCAAGAAACCAGGCGAGTAAGCGCATCGTCATCAATTTTCAGACGCGTAGAGAAGCGTTTTTCAAGACTGCGTAATTTGTTATTCACCAGCGCCGGAATACTGTCGCGCCGCATCCGCAAAGGAGGGATGGTAATTTCAAATGCATGAAGCGCGTAATAAAGCTGGCGACTAAAGCGATTTTGCTCCACCAGCATCGCCAGGTCCGCTGTTGTAGTGGCAATCACTTTGACATCAATGGGTATTAAACGCCGCGCATCCAGTCTTGTGATGACGCCTTGTTTGATGACCTGGAGCAACGCAGACTGTAACTCTGCCGCCAGATATTCAATCTTTTCAAGGAACAACGTGCCGCCATGTGCCAGTTCCAACCGACTCAGACGACCATTTTCATTCTCCGTGCGATCGCCACCAATAAATTCTTCCGCCAGCGCCGCATCGCCATATAACTCGCAATTAACCGCGATATAGGGACCCGCCGCACGCTCGCTTTCATTGTGAATGGCCTGGCTTAACAGTGCTTTGCCAACGCCTTCTTCTCCACAGAGTAGCACCGGGAAACTGCTGCGCGCCGCCTGGCGGCCAAAATGGATCAACCGGCGGGTTTGCGGATCGTCCTGTGGCATATGAGCAAAGGTATGGCTGACTTTTCCTAATTGACTGGTCATCAACTGCCGCATCTGTTCTACCGGATGGAGCAACAGAATAAAGCTGGTCCCTTGCGTTTCAATTATCGGTTTAAGGGTAATGACCGCATCAATAAACTGGTGTTGACTTTCAAAAGTCGCTTCCACATGTTTGAGAGGATGAGCTTGCTTTATTGCCTGTTGCAATACGGTTGGTAGCGTTAATAGCTCAGTGATCGCCCTTCCCTGACTTGCCGTCGCGTCCAGACACAAAACACGCGCCGCCTGGGCATTGATAAATTGCAAATTACCCTGCTCATCCCAGCTAATCACGCCATCATCCATACTTTCCAGCAAGGCGTTAAGCTGATTTAAATGCCGGTTTGTTTCAGCCAGTAAACTGTCTGTCAGCAGTAAATTTCCTACCTCACGCGCAATTGCCAGCGTCAACGGCAAATCGGCTGCGGTGGTTTGCTCAACCGGACACGCCAGCGCTATCGTTCCCGTTAATCGGCCCTTGCTGTCAAACAGTGGCGTCGCACAAAATGCCCGATCCCATAGCGCCTGCTTGAAATGTTGATCGGCCATCGTTTTCACTGCCTGACCGGAGATAGCCGCTAACGATAGCGCACAAGTACCAATAATTCCCTCTGCGCAATACGTGCCGTCATTGAATCCCAGGACACTAAGCTGGTGCAACGTTTGTGGATCGCCATAACGACTAAGGATGCAGGCGGTTTCATCAAGGATGAACAGTCCGCACGCCCGCGATTCCATATATTCCCAGGCATCTTCCAGTGCCGCTTGCCCGAGTGCCAGCATCGCTTCCTTACGCCGATAGATAGAAGCAAATGTCACGCCCCGAGCCTGATGCGGTACGCTCCATGACTCCCGTTTCATCAGCTTGCGGCATCGCTCCCAGGATGCTGCTATCAAGGGAGATACGCTCTGTTGCTGGTTGTTAAAACCGTCATTCATATTTGCTGCCCTTATGACAAAAAGGTGTTCCGCATCGCAAATTTACTTATCCAGATTCGGCATTGTTCCGTTATGGAACATTTATTAAAGCATATGTTTCATTGTGAAACATAATTTGGGTTAATTTTCTTTTCCCCTCCCTGATGCACAATGGATTTATCGGCAGTCAGTGGTCGCCGTGTCGTTGAACATCATCCATGCCCTACCCTAATTGCTGGAGCAAAATAATGAAAAAATTGATCAATGATGTGCAAGACGTACTGAACGAACAACTGGCGGGACTGGCGAAAGCGTATCCTTCGCTGGCACTGCATCAGGATCCGGTGTATGTCACCCGAGCCGATGCGCCAATTGCAGGAAAAGTGGCGTTATTGTCGGGCGGCGGCAGCGGACACGAACCCATGCACTGTGGTTATATTGGCCAGGGTATGCTCTCGGGGGCGTGTCCGGGCGAAATATTCACCTCACCGACGCCCGATAAAATTTTTGAATGTGCCATGCAAATCGATGGTGGCGAAGGTGTACTGCTGATTATCAAAAATTATACCGGCGATATTCTTAACTTCGAGACAGCGACCGAATTACTGCACGATAGTGGCGTAAAAGTGACCACCGTGGTCATTGATGACGACGTTGCAGTAAAAGACAGTCTTTATACCGCCGGGCGGCGCGGCGTTGCCAATACAGTATTAATTGAAAAAATTGTTGGCGCAGCGGCAGAACGCGGCGACTCACTGGAGGCTTGTGCACAACTGGGGCGTAAGTTGAACAATCAGGGCCACTCTATTGGTATCGCCCTCGGTGCCTGTACCGTTCCTGCTGCAGGCAAACCTTCTTTTACGTTGGCAGATAATGAAATGGAATTTGGTGTTGGCATTCATGGTGAGCCGGGTATTGACCGCCGCCCCTTCTCCTCTCTTGATCAAACTGTCGATGAAATGTTCGACACGCTGCTGGAAAATGGCACATACCACCGCACGCTGCGCTTCTGGGATTATCGACAAGGTAGCTGGCAGGAAGAGACGCAAACTAAACAACCGCTTCAGTCTGGCGATCGAGTGATTGCGCTGGTCAACAATCTTGGCGCGACACCGCTTTCTGAACTGTATGGCGTCTATAACCGCCTGACCACGCGTTGCCAGCAAGCTGGCTTGACTATCGAGCGCAATTTAATCGGCGCGTACTGCTCCTCACTGGACATGACCGGTTTTTCCATCACCTTACTGAAAGTTGATGACGAAACGCTGGCGTTATGGGACGCCCCGGTCCACACCCCGGCGCTTAACTGGGGTAAATAAGGAGATAACCATGTCACTGAGCAGAACTCAAATTGTTACCTGGCTCACTCGCTGTGGAGAAATTTTCAGCAAAGAGAGCGATTATCTTACCGGGCTGGATCGTGAAATCGGCGACGCTGACCACGGGCTAAATATGAATCGTGGCTTTAGCAAAGTGGTGGAAAAACTCCCTGCCATCGCGGATAAAGACATCGGTTTCATTCTCAAGAATACCGGCATGACGTTGCTTTCCAGCGTCGGCGGTGCCAGCGGCCCACTGTTCGGTACGTTCTTTATCCGTGCGGCACAGGCAACTCAGGCACGTCAAAGCCTGACGTTGATAGAGCTTTATCAGATGTTCCGTGATGGCGCAGACGGCGTAATCAGCCGGGGGAAAGCAGAACCAGGCGATAAAACCATGTGCGATGTCTGGGGGCCGGTGGTTGAGTCGTTACGCCAGTCCAGTGAGCAAAACCTTTCTGTTCCGGCGGCGCTCGAAGCCGCCAGTAGCGTCGCGGAATCCGCCGCACAAAGCACGATTACGATGCAAGCCCGCAAAGGCCGCGCCAGTTATCTCGGTGAACGCAGTATTGGTCACCAGGATCCTGGTGCAACCTCCGTGATGTTTATGATGCAAATGTTGGCGTTAGCCGCAAAAGAGTAAGGAATTGGTGATGGTAAACCTGGTCATAGTTTCACATAGCGCCCGACTGGGAGAAGGTGTCGGTGAATTAGCTCGCCAGATGTTAATGGGCGATAGTTGTAAAATCGCCATTGCCGCAGGAATTGACGATCCGCAGAATCCCATCGGTACAGATGCCGTCAAAGTGATGGAAGCCATCGAATCCGTTGCCGATGCCGACCATGTGTTGGTCATGATGGATATGGGTAGTGCGTTATTGAGTGCAGAAACCGCACTGGAATTGCTGGCGCCAGAGATCGCCGCGAGGGTACGTTTGTGCGCTGCACCGTTGGTCGAAGGAACGTTAGCAGCCGCCGTCAGCGCAGCCTCGGGGGCGGATATCGACAAAGTCATCCATGACGCCATGCATGCGCTGGAAGCCAAACGAGAACAACTGGGTTTACCATCATCCGCCACTGAAATCTCCGACATATGCCCCTCGCACGATGAAGAAGCCCGTTCTCTGGCAGTGGTGATTAAAAACCGTAACGGACTCCACGTCCGTCCAGCCTCCCGACTGGTCTATACCTTATCGACATTTAATGCAGACATGTTGTTGGAGAAAAACGGTAAGTGCGTAACACCGGAGAGTATTAACCAGATTGCGCTGTTACAAGTCCGCTGTAACGATACGCTGCGCCTGATTGCAAAAGGGCCAGAGGCTGAAGAGGCGTTAGCCGCTTTTCGCCAGTTGGCTGAAGATAACTTTGGTGAAATGGAAGAGATAGCACCGCCAACTCTGCGTCCAGTTCCGCCTGTCACAGGCAAAGCCTTTTATTATCAACCGGTTTTATGCACAGTACAGGCAAAATCATCACTGAGCGTGGAAGAAGAACAGGAACGGTTACGCCAGGCAATTGACTTCACGTTGTTAGATCTGATGACGTTAACGGCAAAGGCAGAAGCAAGCGGGCTCGACGATATCGCAGCAATTTTTTCCGGCCACCATACACTATTAGACGATCCTGAACTGCGGGTAGCGGCAAGCGAACTCCTTCAGCATGAACATTGCACGGCGGAGTATGCCTGGCAGCAGGTTCTTAAAGAACTTAGCCAGCAATACCAGCAGATTGATGATGAATATTTGCAGGCTCGCTATATTGATGTGGACGATCTTCTGCATCGCACCCTGCTCCACCTGACACAGACAAAAGAAGAACTCCCTCAGTTTAGCGCGCCGACCATTTTACTGGCGGAGAACATTTATCCCTCCACGGTACTTCAACTGGATCCGACAGTCGTTAAGGGCATCTGCCTTAGTGCCGGAAGTCCGGTATCCCACAGCGCTCTAATTGCCCGTGAACTGGGTATTGGCTGGATTTGTCAGCAGGGAGAGAAGCTGTATTCGATTCAACCTGAAGAGACGCTAACGCTAGATGTAAAAGCACAATGCTTCAGGCATCAGAGTTAAATTAGATTTGTCTGTCAGTTCGCAGAAAAAGATTTCAATCATGCTCTTACGGCGATCCTGAACTAAGGTTTTCTGATACTTGAATACCGTTTTGTTCGGTATCGCCAAAGGAGAATGATTGATGAAACCACTTGTCCCTCGTCGCTCGCAGAAAGTGGCGTTAATACCTGCTGCCGTATTATTGTGTGCCACCGCGCTATCTGCACAGGCAGAAGAAACACCGGTGACGCCACAATCGCCTGATATTTTGTTAGGCCCTCTGTTTAACGATGTGCAAAACGCCAAACTTTTTCCTGATCAAAAAACTTTTGCCGATGCCATTCCTAACAGCGATCCATTAATGATCCTCGCAGACTACCGGATGCAGCAGAATCAGAGCGGGTTCGATCTGCGCCATTTCGTTAACGTCAATTTCACCCTGCCGAAAGAGGGAGAAAAATATGTGCCTCCAAAGGGGCAGTCACTGCGCGAACACATTGACGGACTTTGGCCGGTGTTAACCCGTTCTACCGAAAGTACCGAACAATGGGATTCTCTGTTGCCGTTGCCGAAACCCTATGTCGTGCCGGGAGGTCGTTTTCGCGAAGTGTATTACTGGGACAGTTACTTCACCATGCTGGGGCTTGCCGAAAGCGGTCACTGGGATAAAGTGGCGGACATGGTGGCAAACTTTGGTCATGAAATAGATACTTATGGGCATATTCCAAACGGTAACCGCAGCTATTATTTGAGCCGATCGCAGCCGCCCTTTTTTGCCTTGATGGTAGAGTTACTCGCGCAACATGAAGGTGACGACGCGTTGAAACAATATCTGCCGCAACTGCAAAAAGAGTACGCGTACTGGATGGACGGTATTGAAAACCTGCAGGCCGGGCAACAGGAAAAACGCGTTGTTAAACTCAAGGATGGCACTATTCTTAACCGCTATTGGGATGACCACGATACGCCACGCCCGGAGTCGTGGGTAGAAGATATTGCCACCGCCAAAAGTAATCCGAACCGCCCTGCCACTGAAATTTACCGCGATCTGCGTTCTGCCGCCGCGTCTGGCTGGGATTTCAGTTCACGCTGGATGGACAACCCGCAGCAGTTAAATACGTTACGCACCACCAGCATCGTACCGGTCGATCTCAATAGTCTGATGTATAAGATGGAGAAAATTCTCTCCCGCGCCAGTAAAGTTGCCGGGGATAACGCGATGGCCAGCCAATATGAAACGCTCGCCGACGCCCGTCAGAAAGGGATCGAAAAATACCTGTGGAACGATCAACATGGCTGGTATGCCGACTATGATCTGAAGAGCGATAAAGTACGCAATCAGTTAACTGCCGCCGCCCTGTTCCCGCTTTATGTCAATGCAGCGGCAAAAGATCGCGCGACCAAAATGGCTGCTGCCACTAAAACACATCTGTTGCAACCTGGCGGACTGAACACCACATCGGTTAAAAGTGGACAGCAATGGGATGCGCCAAATGGCTGGGCTCCGCTGCAATGGGTCGCGACCGAAGGGTTGCAAAACTACGGGCAGAACGAGGTGGCGATGGACATTAGCTGGCACTTCCTGACCAATGTTCAGCACACTTATGACCGGGAGAAGAAGCTGGTCGAGAAATATGATGTCAGTACCACCGGAACAGGTGGCGGCGGTGGCGAATACCCGTTGCAGGATGGCTTTGGCTGGACCAATGGCGTCACGCTGAAAATGCTCGATTTGATCTGCCCGAAAGAACAACCGTGTGACAACGTTCCGGCAACGCGTCCGACCGGTAAATCAACCACACAGCCGGTTAAACAAAAAGAAGCGGAACCTACGTCTTAACTTTGCTGTATATCGGGCAATGCCATTGCGCTCATAAAATTGGCATTGCTCTTTTTTTCCACGAAAAACCAAACATCGATTATTATACGATCTATGTCTTAATTTTCTTATATCAGAGAAGATATTAATTTTACATTATCAATTTATTAATCATTACTCTTCTATTTATATTTTTCCGCCACTCACGCATTCTCCCTGACAATTTTCTTGTTGAACAAAGCGTTGTTTAGCAAATAAGCAGATCATTCTGTTTCTTTAGACAAATCTTGACATCAAACATGATCTTTATCGGTATATATGTAAATATATAGCGGTTTTAATTGTCAGGATATTACTTATGTCACTAACCAGACGGATGTTTACGCAGGCTCTTGCGTCTACCTTGTTCCTGCATCATCTGCCGTCCTTTGCACAATCAGTTAAATTCTGGGCCTCATTGACGCTTCCTGAAGCCAAAAAAATTACGCGTATTGTCAGTGCCGGTGCGCCTGCCGATCTGCTTTTGCTGGCTGTCGCGCCAGAAAAACTGGTCGGTTTTTCTTCTTTTGACTTTGCTCGCGAGGCGGCAATTCCATTAACTCCGGCAATACGTCATTTACCTAAACTTGGACGACTCGCCGGGCGCGCCAGTTCGCTTTCAATGGAAGGGCTTATGGCATTGCAGCCCGATTTGGTCGTTGATTGCGGCAATACGGATGAAACCTGGCTCTCCCAGGCACGGCAGGTTAGCGAACAGACACAAATCCCCTGGTTATTGCTTAATGGGAAACTGGAGCAATCGGCAGAACAGTTAACAACGCTGGGCAAAACATTAGGCGAAGAGCACCGCACCGCAGAACAAGCCAATCTCGCCAGCCGCTTCGTCGGTGAAGCTCAGGCATTCTCCACCTCACCCGCCGCTAACCTCCGCTTTTATGCTGCGCGCGGTCCCCGAGGGCTGGAAACGGGCTTACAGGGTTCGTTGCATACCGAGGCGGCGGAATTATTAGGTTTGCACAACGTCGCGCAAATCGCCGATCGCCATGGCCTGGCACAGGTTTCCATGGAAAATCTACTGCGCTGGCAGCCGGATATTATTCTGGTTCAGGATGCTGTGACTGCAAACTTTATCCGTAACGATCCTCTCTGGCAGGGCGTAAAAGCCGTTGCGGAACATCGCATCCTGTTTTTGAGTGGCTTGCCTTTCGGCTGGCTGGATGCCCCGCCGGGAATCAACCGTCTTCTGGGATTGCGCAGACTCCACGCCTGGCTGGATCCCGCAGTCAACAGCCAGTTTAAAAACGATATGCAACGTTACGCTCAACTGTTCTGGCATTGCCCATTAAGTGACGCCGACTATCAAAAAATGGTGGCGAGCTAATGAGAACCGCGAACGGATGTATTCTGCTGCTGGCAGCTATCAGTATCACTTTTGCCGCCGTAAATGGGGCTTATCATCTCGATATGCAGCAACTGCTGGCGCTAATTCTTCGTCAAGAAGATGTTCCTGTGCAGGAACAAATTGTCTTCTGGCAAATCCGCGTGCCGCGCATTCTGGCGGCGTTGTTACTGGGCGCTGCGCTGGCAGGCGCCGGAACCACCTATCAGGGGATGTTTCGTAATCCCTTAGTTTCACCGGATATTTTAGGCGTCTCCGCCGGTGCCGGACTTGGTGCTTGCGCTGCAATCCTGTGGGGATTATCGATAGCTTACATCCAACTCTATGCATTTTTCGGCGGTCTGCTGGTGGTCGCGGGCGTCTGGCTGATTACATGTCGGGTGACTCGTCACGATCCGGTGCTCACGCTGGTGCTGGTCGGCATTGCGTTAGGAACGCTGTGTGGAGCGGGGATATCGCTAATTAAAACGCTGGCCGATCCCTATACCCAGTTGCCCTCGATTACCTTCTGGCTACTCGGTGGCCTGTCTACGGTAACCTTACGCGACCTTTACTACGCGGCACCGCTCATTCTGGCTGGCACCGTTCCTCTGCTATTCCTCCGCTGGCGCATGAATTTACTCACGCTTTCTGATGACGAAGCCCGTTCGCTGGGGCTGAATGTTGCGCGTCTGCGATTAGGATTGATTGTCTGCGCCACACTAATCACCGCCAGCACGGTAGCAATAGCGGGCATTATTGGTTGGGTTGGTCTGGTCGTTCCGCACATTGCCCGCTTGTTGACCGGTCATAACCATCAGCAACAGTTGCCCATGGCAATGTGTACTGGCGCGATTCTGCTCCTGCTTACCGATACGCTGGCGCGCAGCATTGGGACAACAGAAATCCCGCTCGGCATTCTGACCGCTTTTGTTGGCGCACCGTTTTTCCTGCTTTTGTTGTTACGCGGAGGTCGCCAGTGACTTTGCTTGCCGTCCGTCATGCGTCTCTGGGTTACTCCCGCCATCCGGTGCTAAGCGACGTTTCCTTCGCCCTGTCGCAAGGAACAATTTGTTGTCTACTTGGCGCCAATGGTTGCGGCAAAACCACACTCATGCGCTCCATTCTTGGCGTTATTCCGTTATTAAAGGGCGAGATCTTACTGGATAGCATCCCTGTTCAGACACTTAGCCATCGCCAGCGCGCGCAAGCAATTGCCTGGGTACCGCAGGCGCACGACGGTATTTTTGCTTTCAGTGTGCTGGATATGGTGTTGATGGGCCTGGCCCCCACCATGGGCGCTTTTTCCCTTCCCGGTAAGCAAGAACGCCTGAAAGCAACGGAACAACTGGAAAAGCTGGGTATTTTGCATCTGGCGACAAGACGCTGGAATACCCTTAGCGGTGGTGAACGCCAGCTGGCTTTAATCGCCCGTGCACTCGTCCAACAACCGCGCTTGTTGTTACTGGATGAGCCCGCCTCCAGCCTCGATTTCGGTCATCAGATCCAACTTCTGGACACGCTGGCGCAGCTAAAAAATAACGGCATGACAATGTTAATGTCGACTCACCATCCGCTCCATGCCAACGCCATTGCCGACAGCATTATCCAGGTAGAGCCAGATGGACGAGTAACACAAGGCTTACCGACCGAACAGTTAACAACGAACAAACTGGCGGCCCTGTATCGGGTTTCTGCCGACCAAATTCATCATCACCTCTCTGCAATTAGCCGCTAAGGAACAATCATGCTCATTGATGATATTGATTTTGCAGACCTTTATCTGCAGCAACTCAAACTAGCTCACCGCACAGAAAAAACGCCCGATCACTGGGATCAACGGGCGGAGAAAATGGCTGAAAATTGTGCCTCGCCAACGGACAGCTACCTGCAACAACTGATCGCTAAAATTGACCTGCAAGGCGCGCAGACCTTATTCGATATGGGCTGCGGACCAGGTACCGTATCGCTGGCGCTGGCTGACAAACTCACTACGGTTTATGGCGTTGATTACAGTCAGGGGATGCTGAACGTTGCCGCCCGCCGCGCCGCCGCGCTGAAGGCAGACAATGTCCACTGGATCCAGCGCGCCTGGGAAGAGGACTGGAGTGACCTGCCACGCTGCGATATTGCCGTGGCTTCCCGATCCACACTGGTGGCTGATATGCGCCAGGCAATGAGCAAACTGAATAATCAGGCACGGCTGCGCGTCTACACCACCCATCTGGTCAGCACCTCGTTCGTCTCCCCGGCCATTCAGCGGGCGGCAGGTCGGGAAGTGATCGAATTACCCAACTATATCTTTGCGCTCAACGTCCTGTATCAAATGGGAATTTATGCTCACGTCGATTTTATCCGTGGACAAAATTGCCAACAGGATAACAGCACCTGGGAACGTTTTGAGCAGAACGTCAGCTGGAGTCTTGGCGCGCTTAACGACGATGAGCGTGAACGGTTATATCGCTGGTATCAACAACAAGATGCTCGTGCCCTCGCCCCTGCCAGCCGCGACTGGGCGCTCATCTGGTGGGATAGCGTGCCGCCGGAGGCACTGCGATGATCTTCATTTCTCAGGCACAAATCGATGCGTTACTTCTGGAAGATATCCAGGGCGGTGACCTGACCACGCGGGCATTAAATATTGGACACCAGCCTGGCTATATTGCGTTTTTTCACCGCCAGGGCGGCTGCGTCAGCGGCGTTTCTGTCGCGTGTAAGATGTTAACCACGCTGGGGTTAACCATTGATGACGCGGTCAGCGACGGTTCACAAGCGGATGCAGGTCAGCGGCTGATCCATGCCCACGGCGACGCTGCTGCACTTCATCAGGGATGGAAAGCGGTCCAGAACGTACTGGAGTGGAGTTGCGGCGTCTCAGAGTATCTCGCGCAAATGCTGGCGTTGCTTCGTGAACGTTATCCTGACGGCAATATCGCCTGCACCCGAAAAGCTATCCCTGGAACCCGGTTGCTGGCAACACAAGCTGTCATTGCCGCTGGCGGGCTGATTCACCGTGCCGGATGTGCGGAAACTATATTATTGTTCGCCAACCACCGTCATTTTCTTGCTGACAATCAGGACTGGTCGGGCGCAATCGCCCAGTTACGTCGCCACGCCCCCGAGAAGAAAATTGTTGTTGAAGCCGACACGTCTGAAGAGGCTATCGCCGCGTTACGCGCGCAACCAGACGTACTTCAGCTCGACAAATTTAGTCCGCAGCAGGCAACTGAAATTGCGCAAATAGCGTCGTCGCTGGCTCCCCACTGCACGCTGGCTCTGACCGGCGGAATTAATCTGACGACACTCAAAAATTACCTCGACTGCGGCATTCGCCTTTTTATTACTTCCGCGCCTTATTACGCGGCACCGGCTGACATCAAAGTCAGTCTGCAACCCGCAGCCTCTTTTTAATTCTTTGTTAAACGGAATTTATTCTATGAGACTCAAAAAACGTTATCTCTGCACAGCACTATCACTTGCCTTTACCCAGCAGGCCGTAGCGGCTCAGGAGAGCGACACGCTGACCGTATGGTCCAGTCCGGTATCATCGACGACGACCACCGTTCTCGATCACCCCACCATGAAGGCCCTGGATAAGCAGAATGTCGCTCAGGCATTAAGCGTCGTCCCTGGCGTAGTGCTGCAAAAGTCAGGCAGCCGCAACGAAGAACAGGTCAAAGTTCGTGGTTTTGATAGCCGTCAGGTACCGGTCTATTTCGACGGCGTGCCGATTTATGTTCCCTATGACGGCAACCTCGATCTGGCGCGGATTCTGACCAACAATCTGGGCGCGGTCGAAGTTTCCAAAGGGTATTCGTCGCTGCTTCAGGGGCCTAATCAGATGGGCGGTGCCATTAATATCACCACCCAAAAGCCAACGAAACCTCTGGACGCAAGTCTGGGATATCGCCAGGGATGGAGCCGTAGCCAGGACAATGCCTACGATATGCATGCTTCATTTGCCGCCAGCAGCGATCTGGGGTATTTGCAAGTCAGCGGTAGCCAGCTAAAGCAGGATTTTCTCGGCCTGCCGCATGGTGTGAATAACGATATTGCAGGCAAACACGGCAAGATGATTAATTCATCGGCTGATGATAAACGCGGCATTGTGAAGCTCGGTTTTACACCGCGCGAAAACGATGAATACACACTGACTTACATTAAGCAGGATGGTGAAAAAGATAACCCGCCATACAGCGGAAACAGTGGTCAGAAATCACGCTACTGGCAGTGGCCGGAGTATGACAAAGAAAGTTTTTATTATCAGGGAACGACCCAGCTAAACGAGCGTTTTACTTTGAAAAGTCGGCTGTATCGCGACACCTTTGAAAATACGCTGATGATGTACAACTCGCTGGCTGATTTGAAAAATAAAAAAGGCAGCTACAGCCATTATTCCGATTACAGCGACGGTGCCGGATTACAACTGGCAGCCGATGTGCGTGAAAACGATCTGCTGTCGTTTGCCGTTAACTGGAAAGATGACGTACACCGGGAAAAAGGTGCGCCGCACGCCGCTTACGATCGCTATGAAGATCGCACCTGGTCGCTCGCCAGTGAATATCAATGGGCTGCCGCCGATAATGTCGATGTCGTGGCGGGAATCAGCTATGACTGGCGCGATAGCGTAGAAGCGAAAAAACATGAGAACGATGGCAGCATCACCCATTATGACGACAACAATCAGTCAGCTTTTAACTGGCAGGTGATGGGGAAATACCACTTTGCCAATGAAGACACGCTGGCGCTTTCGTACTATGACCGCACACGCTTTCCGACGCTGAAAGAACGCTATACCACGTCCAAACCAGCGTATAACCAGATAGCGATTGTTAACCCGCAGCTCAAGCCGGAACGCGCACGCGGGGTAGATTTAACCTGGAATGGTGCCTTCACGCGCGACTGGGGATTTGAGGTCAGCGTTTACTATAATCGGGTGAGTGATGCCATCCTCTCGCACAATATCGATGCCGATACCATTCAAAACCAGAACAGCGGCACGGTGGATTACAGCGGTCTGGACGCCGGTATTAAGGGGAAAATCAGCAATATACTGGATGTAGGGTTGAGCTACGCCCTGATCCACGCTGACGCCAAACGCAAAGACATCGGCAAGATAACCGATCTGCCAACGCAGACAATGACCGCATGGATGACTCTCAAACCGTGGGAGCCGTTAAGCGTAACACTGTCGGAAGAGGCGCGTTCCTCCAGCTACAGCAACAGTGACGGTTCACAAAAAGCCGCCGGTTTTGCGGTGACCCACATTCGAGCCGATTACGCCTTAGGTCATGGCTTCAGCGTCAATGCGTCGATCAATAACCTGTTTGATACCCAATATGCCTACAGTGAAGGGTTTATTGAAGAAGGTCGCAATTTCTGGGCAGGTGTCGAGTATACGTTCTGATGTGAAAGCGGATAGCGGCATCTGTATCGCTATCCGCCTTATGAAAATCTTATTCTCTTCGCAGGAGGCGGAATACGCCCAGAACGAGAATAGCTCCCACTACCGCCACCAGGAAGCTGTGCAGATTAAAACCGCTGATGGAGCCGCCAATGCCAAACATGGTCGCCAGCCAGCCGCCGACCACCGCACCGACTATCCCGAGAATACAGGTCAGGAAAAATCCACCACCATCACGCCCCGGCATGATTAGCTTGGCGATAATGCCGGCTATCAGGCCAAAAATAATCCAGGCAATAATTCCCATGTTCAGGCCCTCGTTTCTATGAACAGGACGCAAGAAATGCTTACGTCAACGCTCTAAGTATAGGCAAGGGTAAGTTTGATGTTGGGCGTCTGGCGGTTGATTTGCAGCCAATATGTAAAAAAAATTCTCATTTGTATAAAGTTTTGTTAATTGCTACCGATAAACCAAAGACAGTTTGTCGGTCAGGAGTTTTTCCGCGTGAGTCACTACCATGAGCAGTTCCTGAAACAAAATCCTTTAGCAGTGTTGGGCGTTTTACGCGATTTGCATAAAGCCGCAATTCCCTTGCGTATCAGTTGGAGTGACGGTCAACTGATCAGCAAAATACTGGCAATAACCTCGGATAAGCTGGTGCTGGATTACGGCAGTCAAGCAGAAGACAACAATACCGTGCTTAAGGCGCGGCACATTACCATTACCGCCGAAACTCAGGGTGCGAAAGTCGAGTTTACGGTTGAACAATTACAGCAAAGTGAATACCTGCAGCTTCCGGCCTTTATTACCGCACCACCTCCCGCGCTATGGTTTGTGCAGCGACGCAGATATTTCCGCATCTCCGCCCCGCTCCATCCGCCTTATTTTTGCCAGACCAAACTGGCGGATAACAGCACGTTACGTTTTCGCCTGTATGATTTGTCGTTAGGCGGCATGGGCGCATTACTGGAAACGGCAAAGCCTGCCGGATTGCAAGAAGGCATGCGCTTCGCACAGATTGAAGTCAACATGGGACAATGGGGCATTTTTCACTTTGATGCCCAGTTACTGACGATCAGCGAGCGTAAATTGATTGATGGTAAAAATGAAACCGTCTCCACTCCCCGTCTGAGCTTTCGTTTTCTTAACGTCAGCCCGACGGTGGAGCGGCAATTACAGCGAATTATTTTCTCACTGGAGCGGGAAGCCCGTGAGAAAGCGGACAAAGTACGCGACTGAGTTACATTGCGTCCAGAGCCTGCTCGAGTTTGTAGATATAGCGTGGAGCCTGCGGCGCGGGGTGATTTCTCGCGACGTGATCGAGGAACTCCTCAGCGTCCAGATCGTTGATTTTGCTGATCGCCTTTTTCCGATCTGAGGAGAAAGTCCGTAGCAGTGCGCCTGCCCCGTTAGCGTATGACACTACCAGCGCATATTGCAGTACTTTCGGATCTTCAATACCTGCCAGCGGGCCGGTTTCCAGAATATTCAGGTAAGCTGCCCCCATTGAGATATTACGCTCTGGATTTTTCAGCTCACTGGTCGTCGGCTCACCACTCCAGCCCATACGGCGATAAACATCGCGTCCGGACGTGGAGGCTTTTAACTGCATCAAACCAATGGCATTCGATTTACTCACCGCGTTCGGGTTACCGCCCGACTCGATAGCGATAATCGCCGTGATCAATTGTGGATCGACACCCCAGGCAGCACCGGCTTTCTGACTTATTGGCATCCACTTCATTGCACGTTGTACCGGAACTTTTGCGTTCCACGGAGGATTCGTATAGTCATGTTTTGATGAACAACCCGCTAATAACACAATCAAAAAGGCAAACCATCTCAATTTCACTTCATCTATCCTTATAGCCTGGAATCGCCGTTGAGGTGACAACGGCACACCTAAGCGGCATGATATACAATTCGTTTCTGTTGTCAGCAAGGAATTGCCATGTCTCAGTTTCACTTAATCGCCCCGTCGGGTTACTGCATTAATCAGCACGCCGCGCAGCGCGGTATTCAACGCCTGATGGATGCGGGTCATCAGGTCAATAACGTAGAGGTCATTGCCCGTCGCTGTGAGCGGTTTGCAGGTACGGAAACGGAGCGTCTGGCGGATATTAATTCCCTTGCAGGGCTGACATCACCCAACACTATCGTACTGGCGGTTCGCGGCGGTTACGGCGCCAGCCGCTTACTGGCGGATATTGACTGGCAGGCGCTGGTTGCTCGCCAACAACATAATCCGTTGCTGATCTGCGGGCATAGCGATTTCACAGCCATCCAGTGTGGACTGCTGACCCAGGGTAATGTCATCACCTTTAGCGGCCCGATGCTGGTGGCGAATTTTGGCGCGGAAGAGCTGAACGCCTTTACCGAGCACCATTTCTGGCTGGCATTACGCAATGAAACATTCACCATTGAATGGCAAGGGGAAGGCCCGACGTGTCGGACCGAAGGCACGTTGTGGGGAGGCAATCTCGCGATGCTGATTTCGCTGATTGGTACGCCGTGGATGCCGCAAATTGAGAACGGTATTCTGGTGCTGGAAGATATTAACGAGCACCCTTTCCGCGTCGAACGTATGCTGTTACAGCTCTATCATGCCGGAATTTTACCGCGTCAGAAGGCGATTATCCTCGGTAGCTTCAGTGGTAGCACGCCCAATAATTATGACGCGGGTTACAACCTGGAGTCGGTGTACGCGTTCTTGCGTTCCCGCCTGTCTATTCCACTCATAACTGGCCTCGATTTTGGTCATGAACAACGCACAGTTACGCTGCCGTTGGGCGCACATGCCATCCTTAATCACACCCAGGAAGGCACACAGTTGACGATTAGTGGTCATCCTGTTCTTAAAGTGTAAAAAAATCACGTTTCAGGGCTAAGTAAAACGCTGTTTCTGCCGCTAATATGGTAGGGTTTATATAAGAGACAGCGTAATCAGGAGTAACCGACCGTTGGATGCCACAACAATAATTAGCCTTTTCATCTTAGGATCCATCCTTGTCACCAGCAGTATTTTACTTAGTTCATTTTCTTCCCGTCTTGGCATTCCCATTCTGGTTATTTTTCTGGCGATCGGCATGCTGGCGGGGGTTGATGGCGTCGGCGGCATCCCGTTTGATAATTATCCTTTTGCTTACATGGTAAGTAACCTCGCGCTGGCGATTATTTTGCTCGATGGTGGGATGCGTACCCAGGCCAGTTCATTTCGCGTGGCGTTAGGTCCGGCGCTGTCACTGGCGACGGTGGGCGTGCTGATTACTTCTGGTTTAACCGGCATGATGGCGGCGTGGCTGTTTAATCTCAATTTGATTGAAGGCTTATTAATCGGCGCCATTGTCGGTTCCACGGATGCCGCTGCGGTATTTTCTCTGCTTGGCGGCAAGGGGCTTAACGAACGTGTTGGCTCGACGCTGGAAATAGAATCCGGCAGTAATGATCCGATGGCCGTGTTTCTGACCATTACCCTGATTGCGATGATCCAGCATCATGAGAGCAATATTAGCTGGATGTTCATTGTCGATATTCTGCAACAATTTGGTCTGGGCATTGTAATAGGTCTTGGTGGCGGTTATTTACTGCTGCAAATGATCAACCGCATCGCCCTGCCTGCCGGATTATATCCATTGCTGGCATTAAGCGGCGGTATTCTGATTTTCTCATTAACCACTGCGCTGGAAGGTAGCGGTATTCTGGCGGTGTATCTGTGCGGTTTTCTGCTGGGTAATCGCCCTATTCGCAACCGCTACGGCATTCTGCAGAATTTCGACGGCCTCGCCTGGCTGGCGCAGATCGCCATGTTCCTGGTGCTTGGGCTGTTGGTTAACCCAAGCGACTTACTGCCTATTGCCATTCCGGCGCTCATTTTGTCCGCATGGATGATTTTCTTCGCTCGTCCCCTTTCGGTATTTGCCGGATTGCTGCCGTTCCGTGGCTTCAATTTGCGCGAGCGCGTATTTATCAGTTGGGTCGGGCTGCGCGGCGCGGTGCCAATTATCCTGGCGGTGTTCCCGATGATGGCGGGCCTGGAGAATGCACGGCTGTTCTTTAATGTCGCCTTCTTCGTGGTTCTGGTTTCGCTGTTGTTACAGGGAACGTCGCTCTCGTGGGCGGCGAAAAAAGCCAAAGTGGTGGTTCCGCCCGTCGGACGCCCGGTATCACGCGTTGGCCTTGATATTCATCCGGAAAACCCGTGGGAACAGTTTGTTTATCAGTTGAGTGCCGATAAATGGTGCGTGGGCGCGGCGCTGCGCGATCTGCATATGCCAAAAGAGACGCGTATTGCGGCACTATTTCGTGATAACCAATTGCTTCATCCCACTGGCAGCACCCGACTGCGTGAAGGCGACGTCTTGTGCGTGATTGGTCGGGAACGCGATCTCCCGGCGCTCGGTAAACTGTTCAGCCAGTCACCGCCAGTCGCGCTGGATCAACGCTTCTTTGGTGACTTCATTCTTGAAGCCAGTGCCAAATATGCCGATGTGGCGCTGATATATGGTCTGGAAGACGGTCGGGAGTATCGCGATAAACAGCAAACGCTGGGGGAAATTGTCCAGCAATTGTTAGGCGCGGCTCCGGTTGTCGGTGATCAGGTGGAGTTTGCCGGGATGATCTGGACGGTGGCCGAGAAAGAAGATAATGAAGTGCTGAAGATTGGCGTTCGGGTAGCGGAGGAAGAAGCCGAATCTTAAGTTTGATCCGTCTTGTATCGCCGGATACGACATTGGTCGCATCCGGCTACAACAAGTTACACCGTCACAACAGGCACACGTAACGCCAGCGCGCACATCAACTCATAGCCAACGGTTCCGGCAGCGGCGGCGACATCATCAATTTTGATCTCTCTGCCCCACAGCTCAACCGGTGTACCAATACCCGCCTGCGGGCAAGGCGTTAAATCGACCGCCAGCATATCCATCGAGACAGTCCCTACCGTCATGGTGCGTACGCCGTCGACTAAAACCGGCGTACCGGTTGGCGCGTGACGCGGATAACCGTCAGCGTATCCGGCGGCAACAATGCCAATTCGCTGTTCATCGCGCGCGGTATAGCGACCGCCATAGCCCACACGATCTCCCGCTTTTAGCGTCTGGATACCAATAATCTCGCTGCTTAACGTCATTACCGGACGTAATCCGGTATTGGCGATATCGCGCCACTGACCGGACGGCGATGCACCATACAAAACAATCCCCGGACGCACCCAGTCAAAATGCGCTTCCGGATGCCACAGCGTCGCGGCCGAGTTAGACAACGAACGTCGACACTCAAGCCCTTCCGCCGCCTGGTCAACACGCGCCATCGCCTCGGTAATCCCATCAGGATGCTCGGCCTCGGCAAAATGCGACATCAGGGTCATTTCGCCAACATTCGCCATCGCCAGCAGCTGCTGCCAGACGGTGGACACGCGATCGGGCAGGAAGCCCAGCCGATTCATTCCACTGTTCACTTTAAGATAAATATCCAGTGGTGCTTTTAGTCGCGCGTTTTGCAACGCTTTGAGCTGCCAGTTACTGTGAACGCAGGTAGTCAGGCGATACTGGTCATAAATCTCCAGATCCTGGGCGTGGAAAAAACCTTCCAACATGAGGATCGGCCCTTTCCAGCCGCGCTCACGTAGGGTAATGGCCTCTTCCAGATTAAGTAAGGCAAAGCCATCAGTCGCCCCGAGCGCACTCCAGATACGTTCAATACCATGCCCATACGCGTTCGCTTTTACCACCGACCAGACGCGCGCATGCGGCGCGGCCTGGCGGACAATGTTCAGATTCTGTTTTAATGCCTGTAGATCGAGGCTGGCCTGTATCGGTCTGGTCATCTCGATTCCTTAGCTGTGCGCGCCATGTAAATGGCCCGGGCGTGATGGCGTAAATCCACGGCTGTAGCGCGCTACGCTTAAATCCTCATACGGGATAGCAGGCGTGCGCCCCGAGAGCAGATCGCTTAACAGCTGACCGGAACCGCAAGCCATCGTCCAGCCGAGCGTACCGTGACCGGTATTCAGCCACAGATTTTTAAAGCGTGAACGACCAACAATCGGCGTGCCGTCTGGCGTCATCGGGCGCAGACCGGTCCAGAAAGTAGCCTGCTCGACATGACCACCGCGCGGATAGAGATCGCGAACGACCATTTCCAGCGTTTCACGACGCGGCTGTAACAGTTCAGTGTTAAAGCCAACAATTTCCGCCATTCCGCCAACGCGGATGCGGTTATCGAAACGGGTAATGGCGATTTTGTAGGTTTCATCCAGAATGGTGGATACCGGCGCGCCATCTTCCTGCGCAATTGGAATGGTCAGGGAATACCCCTTCAGCGGATATACAGGAATATCAACAATGCCTTTAAGCATCGCCGTCGAGTAAGAACCAAACGCCATCACATACGCATCGGCCTTAATCACTTCATCACCACACTTCACGCCATAGATTTGTTCGCCGTCACAAAGCAGCTGATCAACTGGCGTATTAAAGCGGAATTTAACCCCTGCCTGCTCCGCCATCCGCGCCAGATTCTGGGTAAACAGCTGGCAGTCTCCGGTTTCGTCATTGGGCAGTTGCAGACCGCCAGTCAGTTTGTGCGCCACTTCTGCCAGCGCGGGCTCCACCTCCGTCAGGCGGCTGGATTCCAGTAATTTGTACGGCACACCAGCATCTTCCAGCACGGCGATATCGCGAGTGGCATTTTCATACTGTTGTTCGGTACGGAACAGTTGCAGCGTCCCGCCCTGCCGACCTTCATACTGGATATTTGTCTCTGCGCGTAATGCTTTCAGGCAATCACGGCTGTATTCCGCCAGGCGCACCATCCGCCCTTTATTTTCCATATAGTGGCTGGTGTCGCAGTTACGTAACATTTGCCACATCCATTTCAACTGGAACTGCGTACCGTCGAGACGAACGGCCAGCGGCGCATGGCGCTGAAACATCCATTTAATCGCTTTTAAAGGCACGCCTGGTGCTGCCCACGGCGCGGCATAGCCGGGGGAGATTTGCCCGGCATTCGCTGCGCTGGTTTCAAGAGCCGCCCCCGGTTCCCGATCAATGACGGTGACCTCATGTCCTGCCTGATTCAGATACCAGGCGCTGGCAACGCCTACCACACCACTTCCCAGTATGACAACTCGCATAGCCACTCCGATAACGGTAGATACAGTAAAAGAATAATAATCTAATTACATCTTGATAACTCAGTTGAAAATATTATTCAACATATGGGTTTTTTATGGTGAGCCAGCTCACATCTCCCTGACACAGCGGGAATATGCTGTCTTTGGCATCTCCTGCTGAACGTGCTTTTTATCCAGCAGAAAATTCCGTTGAGACGCTAATTATTGGCACTCCGATAATAAGAAATCGCAAAGAAAAAAATTCTCCGGCGACGCGGTTTTTAACAGGTGTTCTATGCTTGAAATGAGGCGTTCCACACAGAGAGCGCCGACAACAATGAGGTGCGCGTATGGCGACGATCGATTCTATGAATAAGGACACCACACGTTTGAGCGATGGACCCGACTGGACGTTCGACCTGCTGGATGTTTACCTTGCAGAGATAGACCGGGTGGCGAAACTCTATCGGCTGGATACCTACCCGCACCAGATTGAAGTGATCACTTCGGAACAGATGATGGATGCCTACTCCAGCGTCGGCATGCCGATTAACTATCCGCACTGGTCATTCGGTAAAAAGTTTATCGAAACCGAACGTCTGTATAAGCACGGTCAGCAAGGGCTGGCCTATGAAATTGTCATTAACTCTAACCCGTGCATCGCTTACCTGATGGAAGAGAACACCATTACCATGCAGGCGCTGGTGATGGCACACGCCTGCTATGGTCACAACTCTTTCTTCAAAAACAATTACCTGTTTCGCAGCTGGACTGACGCCAGTTCCATTGTCGATTACCTGATTTTTGCCCGTAAATATATTACCGAGTGCGAAGAGCGTTATGGCGTTGATGAAGTAGAAAAGCTGCTGGACTCCTGTCATGCCCTGATGAACTACGGCGTGGACCGGTACAAACGTCCGCAAAAAATCTCTCTCCAGGAGGAAAAAGCCCGGCAGAAAAGTCGCGAGGAGTATCTGCAAAGTCAGGTCAACATGCTGTGGCGTACCCTGCCGAAGCGCGAAGAAGAGAAAACAGTCGCCGAAGCGCGCCGCTATCCTTCCGAGCCGCAAGAAAACCTGCTTTATTTTATGGAGAAAAATGCCCCACTGCTGGAATCATGGCAGCGTGAAATCCTGCGCATCGTGCGAAAGGTGAGCCAGTATTTTTATCCGCAAAAACAGACCCAGGTGATGAATGAAGGCTGGGCGACCTTCTGGCACTATACCATCCTTAACCATCTGTATGATGAAGGGAAAGTAACGGAACGTTTTATGCTGGAGTTTTTGCACAGCCACACCAATGTGGTCTTCCAGCCGCCCTATAACAGCCCGTGGTACAGCGGAATAAATCCGTATGCGCTTGGTTTCGCCATGTTCCAGGATATTAAACGGATTTGTCAGTCGCCGACGGAAGAAGACAAATACTGGTTCCCGGATATCGCCGGTTCTGACTGGCTGGAAACATTGCATTTTGCGATGCGTGATTTCAAAGATGAGAGTTTTATTAGCCAGTTCCTGTCACCGAAAGTGATGCGTGATTTCCGCTTCTTCACCGTGCTGGATGACGATCGCCATAATTATCTGGAAATTTCTGCCATTCATAATGAGGAAGGTTATCGGGAGATCCGTAACCGGTTATCGTCGCAATATAACTTAAGTAATCTGGAGCCGAATATTCAGATCTGGAACGTGGATTTACGCGGCGACCGTTCACTGACGCTGCGCTACATTCCGCATAACCGCGCTCCGCTGGACCGGGGGCGTAAAGAGGTGCTGAAGCATGTGCATCGCCTGTGGGGATTTGATGTGATGCTCGAACAGCAAAACGAAGACGGCAGCGTCGAGTTGCTGGAACGTTGCCCGCCAAGAATGGGTAATCTGTAAAAACAACAAAAAACCCCTCGTTTGAGGGGTTTGCTTTTTAAACGGAAGGGATTATCGCCCCTGAATGGCTAAATCACCCGGCAGATTTTTCTGCATCCGGTGCCATATCTCGCCACTCTCATGCCCATAGCGGCGCACTGTTTCGTAAACCTGATCATGCGCGCCTTCAGTGCACAATGCCGATAGCTTGTGATAGAAGCCCAGTGCCAGACTGCGCGCCTCCGGATTAGCGAAATAGTGACGACCAATTCGCGTATACAGCCCTTTCATCCCGTTAATGATCAGACCGTAAATTGGGTTACCGGAAGCAAACGCCAGACCGCGGAAAATGTTGTAATCCAGATCAGCAAAGGCGTCGGCGTGATCGGCCACTTCATTGGCGGTTGCCAACACTTCTTGCGCTTTATCAGGATGCTGACGAAACGCGGTGCGAATAAAAATGGTTGAAATATTGGTACGCACCGACAGCAAATTATCAATAAGCTGCGGCACACTTTCGTGATCCAGTCGCGCCAGCGTCTCAAGAATATTCAACCCGGAGGTTTCCCAGAAATTATTCACCTTCGTCGGTTTGCCGTGTTGAATAGTCAGCCAGCCGTCTCGCGCCAGGCGCTGCAACACTTCGCGTAACGTAGTACGCGTTACGCCAATTAATTCTGAAAGTTCACGTTCTGCGGGCAAAATAGTCCCGGGAGGGAAGCGGTTATTCCAGATACTTTCAATAATGTACTCTTCCGCGAAACCCGCCGGGCTTTGCGCCTTAATGACCATAGTGAGATTTCCATAACACAGCAAAACAAAGTTGCACTCATCATACCAGAGGGCTAATCACGCTGATAGCAGACAAAAAGAAGAAAAAAGGGATCAAGGCTTCATTTTCTGCATCTCTTTCTCCTTGATCATCAATACTTGCCTCACTCCTGCCCGACCGTTAAGCTTTGCGCTTAAACATAAAAACATCATTGATTATTACTAAGGTAAGGGAAACCATCATGGAAATCTCCTGGGGCCGCGCGTTATGGCGCAATTTTTTAGGCCAGTCACCCGACTGGTACAAACTTGCCCTCATCATTTTTTTAATTATTAACCCGCTCATTTTTCTCGTCAGTCCTTTTGTTGCTGGCTGGCTGCTGGTAGCGGAATTTATTTTCACGCTGGCAATGGCCCTGAAGTGCTATCCGCTACTGCCAGGTGGTCTGTTGGCTATCGAAGCCGTATTTATTGGCATGACCAGCGCAGGACATGTTCGGGAAGAGGTGGCTGCAAACCTTGAGGTTTTGCTGCTACTGATGTTTATGGTTGCGGGGATCTATTTTATGAAACAGCTATTGCTGTTCATTTTTACCCGCTTGCTGTTAAGCATTCGCTCCAAAATGCTGTTGTCGCTCTCTTTTTGCATTGCGGCAGCATTTCTCTCCGCGTTCCTTGATGCCTTAACCGTCGTGGCGGTGGTGATCAGCGTCGCTGTCGGTTTTTATGGTATTTATCACCGCGTAGCCTCTTCCCGCACGGAAGATACCGACCTGCAAGACGACAGCCATATCGACAAACATTACAAGGTGGTGCTGGAGCAGTTCCGTGCTTTTCTACGTAGCCTGATGATGCACGCGGGCGTCGGTACCGCATTAGGCGGCGTGATGACTATGGTAGGCGAACCGCAAAACCTGATTATCGCCAAAGCCGCTGGCTGGCATTTTGGCGATTTCTTTCTGCGCATGTCGCCGGTAACCGTTCCGGTCCTGATCGGCGGCATGTTAACCTGCCTGCTGGTGGAAAAAATGCGTTGGTTTGGCTACGGTGAAACACTGCCGGAGAAAGTCCGCGAAGTGCTGCAGCAGTTTGACGATCAAAGCCGCCAACAGCGTACCCGCCAGGATAAAGTTCGCCTGATTGTCCAGGCCGCCATCGGCGTCTGGCTGGTTATCGCGCTGGCACTACATCTGGCAGAAGTTGGCTTAATTGGTTTGTCTGTGATCATTCTGGCGACATCACTGACCGGTGTGACTGATGAACACGCTATCGGCAAAGCCTTCACCGAATCACTTCCGTTTACCGCATTGTTGACGGTCTTTTTCTCGGTAGTTGCGGTGATTATCGACCAGCAATTGTTCTCGCCAATTATTCATTTTGTCCTACAGGCATCGGAACACGCCCAGTTGTCACTGTTCTATATTTTCAACGGCCTGCTGTCATCCATTTCGGATAACGTCTTCGTGGGGACGATTTATATCAACGAAGCGAAGGCAGCTATGGAGAGTGGCGTTATCACCCTGAAGCAATACGAGCTGCTGGCGGTCGCTATTAACACCGGGACCAATCTGCCCTCCGTCGCTACACCGAACGGACAGGCTGCATTCTTGTTCCTGCTGACCTCCGCACTCGCGCCATTGATTCGCCTCTCTTATGGCCGCATGGTGTGGATGGCCCTGCCTTATACCCTCGTACTGACTCTCGTCGGACTGCTCTGCGTCGAGTTTACTCTTGCCCCTGTAACCGAATGGTTTATGCAAATGGGGTGGATAGCAACGCTTTGATAACAACTTACCGGGCATATTTATGCCCGGTTTGCCTTTTCGCCCGATAATTGTTCAATTACATCCTATTTTTACTCCCTCCTGGTGGCGCAACGAATGAATTGGTTTAAACTGCGCATTCGATGCATATTGCAGGGAAATTATTATGTTGCGATTTTTGAACCAATGTTCACAAGGCCGGGGTGCGTGGTTGTTAATGGCGTTAACCGCTCTGGCACTGGAACTGACGGCGCTGTGGTTCCAGCATGTGATGTTACTAAAACCTTGCGTGCTCTGTATTTATGAACGTTGTGCGTTATTTGGCGTTCTGGGCGCTGCACTCATTGGCGCCATCGCCCCGAAAACTCCGCTACGTTATGTAGCAATGATTATCTGGTTATACAGTGCGTTCCGCGGTGTACAGTTAACTTACGAACACACTATGCTTCAACTCTATCCCTCACCGTTTGCGACCTGTGATTTCATGGTTCGCTTCCCGGACTGGCTGCCGCTGGATAAATGGGTGCCACAAGTGTTTGTCGCCTCTGGCGATTGTGCCGAGCGTCAGTGGGAATTTTTAGGTCTGGAAATGCCACAGTGGTTGCTCGGTATTTTTATCGCTTACCTGATTGTCGCGGTGCTGGTGGTGATTTCCCAGCCATTTAAAGCGAAAAAACGTGATCTGTTTGGTCGCTAATCAATTCGGCGCTCCTGCGGGAGCGTCTTTTTCCTGCCGCTATGTTTATTTGACCCGCAGTAAATCAGAACTTCGCGTTGTATAACGTGGTGAAAGCATGGCTCGCTTCATCTGCCATTGTTGCTGGATCCCCTGCCCGGCAAAATAGAGTGTTCCCCTGCCATCCTTAGCATTCAGCATATCCATTACCGCCATCAATTGTTCACTACCGGGACGCGGTGCGTTGTCATCGAACAAATTTAGCTGCGCCACTCCCTGACTGAAAAAATCGCCCAGCATCACTCCCGCTTTTTGGTAGCGATGGCCCGCTTGCCAGATGGCGTCCAGAGATCGCGTAGCCGCGTTAATAATGTCTCTGCTGTCCTGGGTAGGCGTCAGCAGTTTTACCGACGCACTATTACCGTAATAGGATTCATTGAGCGCAAATGGCGACGTTTTAATAAACGTGGAGATAAACCGACAATATTGATGCTCACTGCGGAGTTTTTCTGCCGCCCGGGCGGCGTAACTACAAATGGCCTGCCGCATCGATTCATAATCCGTGATACGTTCGCCAAACGAGCGGGAACAGATAATTTCCTGCTTCGTCGGTGCAAACTCTTCCAGCTGCAAACAGGGTTCGCCGCGCAGTTCACGCACCGTTCTTTCGAGCACGACATTAAAATGTTTACGGATAAACCGGATATCAGTATCCGCCAAATCCAGAACGGTTTTGATACCCATCGTGTTCAATTTTTTGCTGATGCGCCGTCCAATTCCCCAGACTTCATCTACGGGTAAAGCGGCCATTAATTTACGCTGGCGTTCCAGATTAGATAAATCCACCACCCCACCGGTCTGCCGCTGCCATTTTTTTGCCGCATGATTGGCAAGTTTTGCCAGCGTTTTGGTCTGAGCGATACCCACCCCCACGGTGAGATGCGTTCGTTGCAGTACCGTTGCGCGAATTTCTCTGCCAAAGTCAGTGAGATCGCGGCAGTTACGTACCCCCGTCAAATCGCAGAACGCTTCATCAATACTGTAAATCTCCACGCGAGGAGATAGCTCTTCCAGCGTCGACATCACCCGATTGCTCATGTCTGCGTAAAGCTCATAATTGCTGCTAAAGCAGACAACGCCACAGCGACGAAACAGCTCTTTTTGTTTGAACCAGGGATCGCCCATTTTAACGCCCAGCGCCTTTGCCTCAGCGTTTCGGGCAATAACGCAACCGTCATTATTCGATAGCACAACCACCGGTTTACCCCATAAGTCAGGGCGAAACACCGCTTCACAACTGGCATAAAATGAGTTCACATCGCAAAGGGCAAACATCAGCGCATCGCCTTTATTACATGGACAACTACGCCAAAGACATCCAGCGTATCCTCGCTGCCGAGGGTAATCGGCGAGTACGCGCTATTCATGGGAATAAGCTGTACCGTCGGGCGCAACTGCAATTTTTTCACCGTAAACTCGCCATCGACAGCAGCGATGACGATATCACCGTGGCTGGCGGTAATAGCGCTATCGACAATCAATAAATCACCGTCACTAATCCCACCGTCAATCATGGAGTCTCCGCTCGCTTTGACGAAGTAAGTCGCGCTGGGATGCTGAATAAGCAATTGGTTCAGATCGATACGCTGTTCAACGTAATCCGCTGCCGGTGAAGGAAAGCCACACTGAACAAGATCGCTAAATAGCGGAAAAGTCACAATTTCGCGGAGATCCGCAGGCTTGATAAACAACATAATAATCTGCCTGAAGCTATACTGTTTTTATATACAGTAGTCTGTTCTTACCAGCAGATCAATACTGATTCAGACTATCAATATCTGTCGCTGCGTAGGCTGATCCTTAAGGATTGCCGCCCCACTGTTAACCGTCTGAACGCGGTATGGATATGTCGGTAAGCATTACCTAAAAATACGGTTAATTTTATAGTTTAAACCTTTTTTAGTTATTAGTAAGATACCTGTGCTTCCAAAAAAGCTGGGAAATTCAACGACTCTTGGAAATTTTTGGACCTTGTCCCGCGGCTACAATCCGACAGCCGCGTTTCTTTTTACTATCTAACCCACCGTAAACCTACGGACCTTGCTCTACGGCTCATCCTGTACCCGTGTGATCCTGGCCACGTAATGAATGGATAGCAGTGAGTTATCCGGTTACGACATCAACCAGTTCTTTGGTTTCATCACTTTGGACTCTGCCCACCACAATAAATCTGAGAAGATGGACAACGAGAGCAATAACACAGACCATAAATAAGCCTCAAAAAAAAAATAATAAAAGAAGCCATTTGTTTTATTAACAACGAGGATTTAATGATCAATAGAATTACAGATGTTTTAGTTAATGGGATATCTTCGATATTAAAATAATATAAAGAGTAGTTATTATTTTCCTGACACATTATTCCCGGTGGCGGCCTTCAAGATGGTCATTGATAATGATCAAGTCAATAATATCTTCCGATATTTATATTTTTATCGTGAAGCGTTTTTACTATAGCCCTAAAGTTTATCGATCAGCTAAAGACACGTTACCATGGATTAACAGTATGAATGGAGCTTTTTCAGCACGGCGTGATATTAATCACGCCAGAGTTGGATAATGAAAAGCAATATGACAGACAAAAAGTTAATGCAGGACTTTTCCATGCGTGGGGGGGAGTTGCGTAACGTTGGGTATTTACGCTCAGGAAGATGGGGGTATTTATTATGTTGAAAATCATAGGGTAGATCAGGATCTTGCTGTGGCCTATCCTGCTCAGGTAGTAGCATTCTACGGCGAATCCATCGCCTGATGGCGCTTCTTTGTCCACTGTCATTTGCATTATTGTAGAGTAAACATAGACTGGAATTGAACAATCTCACGTAATCAGAATCACCCATTCTCAGTTTCAACCGCCAGTGCATAGCGCTAAATAAAGCTAACAATATAAAAGGACTTTATGAATTTTTTACATATTCTACAAGCATATTCACGAGTATTTTTATATCAACTACCTGTATCTCGGATATATAACGGCGTCGTTTGATGTCCGAATTTACCGTCTTTCATTTTATACCCACCAGAACACCTGAGTAGAATAAGCATGCATGTTCAGGCAGTCTAATAAATGTGTCCATTGGTTACGGCATTTAAATTATTGTCATACCGTAGATTATCTTTTTTCGCGTGCTGCAATTTACTTAGAAACAGCGATGACGCTCTCACTTTTTAGCTCGAAAATTTTTTGCAGGATTCAGGATTAATACGTCAGCCCACCAGTACAAAATATTTCATACTTCCAATATACCGCCAGCCCAAACTTCATCGTGGCACTCTGGCGACACGTCTGGGAAATCGGTTCATTTCTTCCCGGGTAGCAAATCTCTAATACACTGTGCGCCAGACCTTGTTATTGATGACCAGAAAACCGCAAGGACCATTTTCGCGGCGGTTTGACTGATGCGGATTATTGCGCCCAGTCAGGTTTATTTAAGATATGGTCCTGCCAGTCAATCACTTCCGACTCTTTCACCGCGATATGGCGCACTGAAATGCGTTCGCCATGCATGGCTGCTTTTGAACCGGTAAGTAGCGGATGCCACGCAGGTAAATCTTTACCCTCCGCCAACAAGCGATAAGCACAAGTCATCGGTAGCCATTCGAACGTGGGCAGATTTTCACGAGTTAATTTAATGCAGTCGGGTTCAAACTCGAAGCGGCGTTCGTAGTTCCGACATTGACAAGTTTTAATATTGAGCTGACGGCAGGCAACGTTAGTGAAGTAGATTTCGTCGGTGTCTTCATCCATCAGTTTATGCAGGCAGCACTGACCACAACCATCACACAACGACTCCCATTCTGCATCGCTCATTTCGTCCAGGGTTTTACTTTGCCAGAAAGGTATATCGCTCATCAGGTGTTCCACCATTACGTTAAAACGCACCTTATAACCAGTCTGGCACGGCGATGCAAGCTTTGCCGCCCCTTTCAGGCGGCAAAAGTATTACAAAACGCGAGTTGTCAAAGAATGACCGCCGAAAGTAACCGTCAATTCATCGCCACTGTGCAGCGGACCAACACCATCAGGCGTGCCTGTCAGCACAACGTCACCGGCCTTAAGGGTAAAAAACTTGCTCATATAAGCAATCAGTGGAACGATTTTGTGGATCATGTCCGCAGTCGTACCTTGTTGGCGTTGTTCGCCGTTTACACTTAGACCCAGCGACGTATTTTGTGGATCACCGCTGAACTCTACTGCAGGAATGAATCCGGAAAGTGGACACGAGTTATCAAACCCTTTGGCCTTTTCCCACGGCTGTCCGGCTTTCTTCATTTTTCCCTGAACATCACGTAATGTCAGATCGAGCGCCACACCGTAACCTGCAATAGCTTTGCGCACATGCTCTTCCGTGGCCTGACGTAGCGTCGCGCCAATCAACACCGCCAGTTCAACTTCATGATGAACCGAGCCGAAATCAGAGGGGATAGCCAGGGGCTGGCGCAGATCACACAGTGCCGTTTCAGGTTTAATAAACAACACGGGCTCTTCGGGCACTTCACTCCCCATCTCTTTAATATGTTTGGCATAGTTACTGCCAACACAGACGACCTTACTCACCGGATAATCCAGCAGCGCACCTTGCCAGTTGTGATGTTGATACATAACGTTCCTCTCACTTCATCGTGGTTCTTAAAGTCCGCTCCAACGAATATGATGCCACCGCCGGATATCGGTTATTTGTCAGTACTGTCTGTATTTTTCGCCATCACAGAAAGATGTTGTTTAAGCAAATCTTCAGGTGGTGGTGGTAACTGGAGATAATAACCTTGCTCGGCTAATGCCTGCTTAACTTTCTCAATATCGGCATTAACCAGTTTTTTCCGCCCATCCAATGGCAGAATCATCGCGAGTTGAGGTTGGCCAAACCCTTTCATCAGCTCCTCTGGAACACGCGAAAAATCGTCTTTTTTTTCGACATATAAATAGGTCTGGTCACGTTTGCTACTTCGATAGATCACACAAAACATAATTTTACTCTGAATAAATGTGGGGGTGACTTGCCTCAATATAATCCAGACTATAACATGCCTGATAGTCTTCGTAATATCATCGCTCGCTGATGATGATAATTAGCTAATTGAGTAAGGCCAGGATGTCAAACACGCCAATCGAGCTTAAAGGTAGCAACTTCACCTTATCCGTGGTTCATCTGCATGAGGCAGAGCCTAAGATTATTCATCAAGCGCTGGAAGACAAAATCGCTCAGGCCCCGGCATTTTTAAAACATGCACCCGTCGTACTCAATGTCAGTGGCCTCGAAGAACGGGTCAACTGGTCAGCAATGCACAAAGCTATCTCAGCAACTGGCTTGCGGATAATTGGCGTCAGCGGTTGCAAAAATGCGAAACTGAAAGCTGAAATAGAAAAGATGGGGCTACCAATCCTGACTGAAGGAAAGGAAAAAGCGCCACGTTCAGCTCCCGTTCCCCAGGTTCCAGCGCAAAATACGATCCCGGACACAAAAACACGTTTAATAGATACTCCTGTACGTTCCGGTCAGCGCATTTATGCTCCACAATGTGATTTGATTGTTACAAGTAATGTAAGTGCAGGAGCAGAATTGATCGCAGATGGTAACATTCATATCTATGGCATGATGCGCGGTCGTGCGCTGGCCGGGGCAAGTGGTGACCGGGAAGCGCAAATATTTTGTACTAACCTGATGGCCGAACTAGTATCTATTGCTGGTGAATACTGGCTGAGTGATAAAATCCCAGTAGAATTTTATGGCAAAGCGGCACGGCTGCAATTAGTCGAAAACGCTTTGACCGTTCAATCGTTAAATTGATCCCTTTTTAACAAGGAATTTTTATGGCACGCATTATTGTTGTTACTTCGGGGAAAGGGGGCGTTGGAAAGACCACCTCCAGCGCGGCCATCGCCACTGGTTTGGCCCAGAAGGGAAAGAAAACTGTCGTGATCGATTTTGATATCGGCTTGCGTAACCTCGACCTGATTATGGGTTGTGAGCGTCGGGTCGTGTACGATTTCGTCAACGTCATTCAGGGCGATGCAACGCTAAATCAGGCGCTAATTAAGGATAAGCGTACTGATAACCTCTACATTCTCCCGGCATCGCAAACTCGCGATAAAGATGCCCTCACCCGCGAAGGGGTGGCCAAAGTTCTTGATGACCTAAAAGCGATGGACTTTGAGTTTATCGTTTGTGACTCACCGGCGGGTATTGAAACCGGTGCATTAATGGCTCTTTATTTCGCTGATGAAGCCATTATTACCACGAACCCGGAAGTCTCATCAGTTCGTGACTCTGACCGTATTTTAGGTATTCTGGCGTCGAAATCACGTCGCGCAGAAAACGGCGAAGAACCCATTAAAGAGCACCTGCTGTTAACGCGCTATAACCCTGGTCGCGTGCACAAAGGAGACATGCTGAGTATGGAAGACGTGCTGGAAATCCTGCGCATCAAACTCGTCGGTGTGATCCCAGAGGATCAATCCGTATTGCGCGCCTCTAACCAGGGTGAACCGGTCATTCTCGACATCAATGCCGATGCGGGTAAAGCCTACGCAGATACCGTAGAACGCCTGTTGGGTGAAGAACGCCCTTTCCGCTTCATTGAAGAAGAGAAGAAAGGCTTCCTCAAACGCTTGTTCGGAGGATAAGTTATGGCATTACTCGATTTCTTTCTCTCACGGAAGAAAAACACGGCCAACATTGCAAAAGAACGGCTGCAGATTATTGTTGCTGAACGTCGTCGCAGCGATGCAGAACCACACTATCTGCCGCAGTTGCGTAAAGATATTCTTGATGTCATTTGTAAATACGTACAAATTGATCCCGAGATGGTAACCGTACAACTCGAGCAAAAGGATGGCGATATTTCCATTCTTGAGCTTAACGTGACCTTACCAGAAGCAGAAGAGCTGAAATAAGCTGTATTAGCTCAAACCTGATCTGACAGTTACCGGTTGTTTATACTGGTATCTGTCAGATTGCATTTGGTCTAAATTTTGTTCTCCCCTTCTATTGTCAGCTCAAATCGCCGCTAATTCACACTATTGCCACCAGAGCGAAATTACTTATCCTGCCTTTTTTGATAAATATTTTTTACATTTAAATCACACAACAATATTGATATTTCAGATCGCATAACCTTTACAATACCATGTTAACACCTGATGACATTTCTTGAAGAAAATATTTCAAATCAATGAGTTAATCCTTATTTAAGATTATTCCCATTCAAGCATAAAACACAATTACTATTATACCATTCGCGCTCATTTTGAATTATCTGAATAATAGCGAGCGTTCTTTAGTTAAGTTAATATTAATTAAAGACGAAATTATTGTGTGTGCAACTTACTTAATACCGGACATCTAAGTTGAAGAAAAAAATACTCGCCTTCGGGCTTATCTCAGCATTGTTCTGCTCCGCACCAGCAATGGCGGATATGAATCGCACCACGAAAGGTGCGCTGTTAGGTGCAGGCGTAGGTTTACTGACTGGCAATGGCGTTAATGGTGTGCTGAAAGGCGCTGCTGTGGGCGCTGGTGTTGGTGCAGTAACTGAAAAAGGTCGTGACGGTAAAAATGCCCGCAAAGGTGCGAAAGTGGGTGCTGCCGTTGGTGCAGTCACTGGCGTGTTGACCGGCAATGGTCTGGAAGGCGCGATTAAAGGTGCTGTAGTTGGCGGCACAGGTGGTGCCATTCTGGGTAAAATGAAATAAGGAATGATGATGAAAAAATTTGCATTACTGGCTGGTCTGTTTGTTTTCGCACCAATGAGCTGGGCGCAGGACTACAATATTAAGAACGGTTTGCCAGCAGAAACCTATATTACTTGTGCTGAAGCCAACGAAATGGCAAAAACTGACAGCGCACAGGTTGCAGAAATTGTGGCTGTAATGGGTAACGCCAGCGTTACGAGCCGTGATTTAAAAATCGAGCAATCTCCGGAACTCAGTGCCAAAGTGGTAGAAAAACTGAACCAGGTTTGTGCTAAAGATCCGCAAATGCTGTTAATTACCGCCATTGATGACACCATGCGTGCCATTGGCAAAAAATAATCATTAATGTCGTACCGCGCCGATTGATTCGGCGCGTTTTTTTAGCAGGCGAAGGAATCAGAACTTATATTTCAATCCCACCATAACTGCGGTGTCATTGTAGCCATTATCACCGAGTTGAACGCCAACATTTCCCCAGACGCTGGCCGCTGGATTCAGATTGCCATTTACGCCAAGTTTAATTTCCCCCAGATTACGCGCACTGCCAGCAACTCATTTAGCCGTTTTCTGACAGTGATAACAGAAGGATTAATGCTGATCCCTATGGCTAACGAGTTTTTCCCTTAACCGATTAACCACATTGATCGCCAACCAAACCAACGCATTTAGCAAATTTATAGTAACAAGCACTTCTCCCAGCCAGGTGCTGGGTTTGGCAAAAAGGATAACCAGGAAAGTGATTAGCATAAATGCAATGGAGAAAATGATATATAAAGTAAAATAATCCAGATTATTACTCTTGTTCATGCTACTGATGGTAATCCTGTCAAAAATTTCAGACAATTATAGCAAACAAAATAATGAACAATAGTAACAAGACGAAACGAGCTAATTAGCTGTCTATAATTACGTCACCTCACGCTCAGGCGATCATTTTTCACTCAACCACCACTTTCACCTTCGGTTTTGAGAGAATAATTTTGACCAGCTCAATATATGTCACCGGTTTATAGAAATAGTATCCCTGTTGGAACGTGATGTTGTTTTGGTTCAGGTAATCGAGCTGCTCCTTCGTCTCAACACCTTCAGCGACAATACTGATAGAAAGTTTGCGCGCCAGATCCAGCACGCAGTCCAGGATCCGGGTGGAATCTGGATCTGCGTTGACCCGCCCGACGAAGCTGTGATCAATCTTAATATAATCAATATGTAGATCATGGAGATAAGAAAGCCCCGAGTATCCAGTACCAAAATCATCCAGTGCGATGACAAAACCATTTTCATGCAAAATGTTTAGTCGCTGGACCAGACTTTCATCAACATGCAAAGGCTCACGCTCAGTGACTTCAAGCACGAGATTCAAATCACGGCGCGTGAAGCTGTCCTTGTATTTCAGGCATTCTTCAACAAATGTCGGCGAAATAATATGCGAGGCGCTGAAATTTATCCCAACGTGAAAACCTTCTGGCAGTTTACTTTCGATCGCATTCATTTGTTTGGCGACCTGGCTCATCAAACTTTGGGTGAGCGGAACTATCAACCCTGATTTTTCAGCAAGAGGAATGAAAGCCGCAGGAGAGATATATCCTCCCCGAGGGTGTTTCCAGCGGGCAAGGACTTCCACGCCGCGTAACGTCCCTTCCAGCCCATTTACCACTGGTTGATAAAAAGGCACAATTTCACCGTTATGTATTGCCCGCCGCAGGATCTCTTCCGGTGTCGCGCTTTTGTTGAAATATTTATCAAGCAGGAAGACAACGGCGCAGGAAATCAACAAAATGAATATCAAAATCCCCAGACCTTTATCGATAAGTCTGCTAAAGCTAAATAGAGGCGGCTGGTTATAAATAATACTGAAATGATATTTTGTGGAACTGACTCGTCCAGAAAAATGATTTTTACCATTGAGAGCTGTCACATCTCCCGACGGGCCAATAATGCTACCGCCAACGAGTAAAGTATATTTCGCCCCCTTCAACGGCACATTGAGCGCGCCACGAATATGTTGATCGCTAATAGTCACCAAAACTCGGGTATCTGCGAACTGATTCTGATAAAGCAAAATGGGCATTTTATTAACAGTATCGATTGCCGGAGCTAGCAGTAAATTGCTTTCAGGAATCACGGGTATACGTGATAGCAGTACGCGGTTCCCCGGCAGTGAAGTACACCAGACCGCATCTTGTTTGAGAATGATGATCGTACGCAGATGTGGCTTGAGCGCTGCTTCTGTACCTAGTTGATATTGTTCATCCAGATCACACCCTTTTCTGGCTATTTCCCGTACCGTTTGAATCGCCTGTGACGCTTCCTCAAGTATATAATTGATATTGTTTGCGGCATATCTCGCCCCTGCCAGGCTCTCCGCTTTTGCGGAATACCAGAGCTGGATGTTCAAAATAGAGACGCCGGTAATAAACAGGCAAACCGCAGCGAGGATAGGGATAAGTGTATTGCGCATCTGCGTGTCCCTGACAACAGGTTAATAGAGGGGGTTGACATTCATTCGCTCAATCTGGCGTCTACAGAGAGCATGGTCGAGAGAATCAGAAATATCCACGCATCAGATGAAATTTTGCCCAACATGCCGCAAGTCTTTCAATGACTGATGAAAAACTAATGTCCGCGCTGATCAATGGGTCTTTAAGCAGACAAGAGGCATGGGGTAATAATTCGGGAACAAAAATATAGGTTGAGCACGTTTCTGTTTAGCTTTAACCTTCGCCTTTATACATATGTGAATCAATAGGTTGAATGCATTTCTGTACCAGCAATTCCAGCTTTTTCAGCGTTTGTATCGCCGTTGAGTCAAGTCCATAACATTTCAATTCTTCTGCCGAATGAAATCTAACGTTGACCTGACCTCCGGGCAGCTGGCGAAGGAGTACCCTGAAAGGTAAATCCAGAGCGAGGTCTGGATGTTCCAACATCAAAGGCGTTCCCTTTTCAGGATTACCAAATACCAGAACAGTCGTTGGCGGCATTACAAGACCTGCATTACTGGCAGCTTTCGCGTGGTCAAACTCGCCAAATAAAACCAGACCATTATTTGATACCGCCTTAAGAAGACGTGTTCTGGTATGCTCGAAGTCAAATGCACTATTGAATTGAATCATAACGTTTTTACCATTAACACAATAATCAATGTGAACGATGAGACAACCGTAATATAAATACAAAATATTATAACCTGAGCTTGCTCATATTTTTGAACATCAGAGAAATAACATTTTCTGATGAGTCCCTTTAATCAACCAGAATTAAAACAATCACAATATCCACTATGCTTATAAAATCATCCTATAGTAACAAGATAATGTAGACTCTGATTCCATAAAGCACTCCCTTCCTAAACCCTGTAGTTACAAATTGTAAAGATTAATTTACTCTGTTTATATTTTGACTATCTGGTTATATCTCAGTGGATATGTAAAATTAATAACAGCTGGTGATCATTCAGTAGTTGACTATAGAAAATTCACCAGCCGGTCACAGACACGCATCTTTACAGGGCGTGTCTGCATTTTTTGTTATGATGTATTGTGATGTATATAGTAGTACTGGTGAATTATGAGCAATCTGAATCCATGCCTGGCGTGTGGTGCCTGTTGTGCATTTTTCCGCGTCTCTTTTTACTGGGCCGAAGCAGATGATGCAGGCGGCACTATCCCGGCTCATCTTACTGAGCAAATATCCCCTTACCACCGATGTATGAGCGGTACTAACCAGAAGGATCCACGTTGTGTCGCCCTGGCAGGAACGCCTGGAAAAAACGCATGTTGCACCATATACAAGAATCGCTCATCGACATGTCGAGAATTCGCCATGTCTGGCGAGGATGGGAAGATTAATGAGGCATGTAATCGCGCCCGCGCAAAATATGGGCTACCGCCAATTTAAAAAGCACTTTTCATTTTTAATGGGCGCTATAAAACTGCGTATCCATGATTATATTCTGATGTAACATGCCCATTGCCCGAGTATCAAGAATACAATGCCATATGTTCCTGGTACCGGGCAACGTTTTGGTGAAAACTGCCATTTTAAAAATTCAGTTCTTGATGATCATTCTTGATATTTTACGTAACAATCAACAGGCATTACATTCTGATATTTCGACTGTAAACCATTATGTTTTTCGCGCAATTCCCACCCATCGGATGATCCTTTGCCGTTAATCATGAGATAGTTAAAATCAGTAATTTCGATTAGTCTTATTTTTTAGATGAGAGTCTTTTTATATGCTTTTAAACATTCTTTAAGAATAAGAAATCTGCCATAAAGACAGATTTCTTTAATTTATAATTAGAGATTTGCAACGTTATGATATACTTTTTGAACATCGTCGTCATCTTCGAGGGCATCAATAAGTCCTTCAAAGATTTCTAAATCTTCTGGTGAAAGCTCAACTTCTGATTGAGCAATCATTTCTAATTCTGTTGTTGAGAACTCAGTAATTCCAGCTGCTTTTAGAGCTGCAATTCCTTTGTGAAGGTCTGTAGGCTCAGTATAAATAACGATGTTTCCTTCTTCTTCGGTCACATCACGGACATCCACTTCAGCTTCAAGCAAAATTTCAAAAATACGGTCAGGGTCAGTTCCTTTAAATACAATCACGCCAGTATTGTCAAACATATAGCTGACAGAACCTGCCGCGCCAATGTTACCGCCTTTTTTATTGAAAATTGTACGAACGTTAGCAATCGTACGGTTAACGTTTGAAGTCAACGTTTCAGCGATAATCATTGAACCATTGGGTCCAAAGCCTTCATAACGTCCTTGTACGAACGTTTCGTCTCCGCCACCTTTGGCTTTATCAATAGCTTTATCAATAACGTGTTTTGGAACTTGCGCCTGCTTCGCGCGTTCAATAACGAACTTTAAAGAAGTGTTTAATTCTGGGTCTGGTTCACCTTGTTTAGCCGCAGCATAGATTTCCACACCGAATTTTGCATATACTTTAGACGTTGCCCCGTCTTTAGCCGTTTTTTTAGCTACGATATTGGCCCATTTACGTCCCACTGGAATAATCTCCTCGAAATTTATTTACATCAATAACAGGTTGATAACCTGCGATTTTCGTCATATTATATCATAACATGAAAAATTTCGTCTATGAGAATTAGAAATAAGATAAACATATAGCAGCACTTTAATTTTCCATTATTTAAAAATGTTACCAGATTATTTTTCGGATTTAGTTTTAGCTTTTTACTCTTAATTATTGAAACGCTATAATAATACCTAAGGCAAAAATAATGTGTTGATATATAAATTATTTTTTCTTATGTTAATTCATTCCAACCTGGGCTCAAGCACTCTTTCTTAACAACGAAAGGCCATAAAATGAATATCGAAGCATTTGCTTTTGGCACCACCAACTGGGGTGAAGTCGAAAAAACAGAACATCCCGGGGAAACAGGCATGGCCTACTGGCGCACACAATTTTTTGGTCACAAGCCGAACCAAATCCGTGTGCGAATGGTTGAATATACCCCAGGTTACCTGGCGGATCATTGGTGCAGTAAAGGTCATATCCTTTTATGCTTGGAGGGAGAACTCGAAACACTGCTCGCAGATGGCCGCAAATTCACTTTAACTGCGGGGATGAGTTATCAGGTTGGTGATAACGCAGAGCCACATCAGTCCAGAACGGAGACAGGAGCAAAACTCTTTATTGTGGACTAACGGATTCGTCGTTGTTGCGATTGCGACGTCCGATTCTGGCACAGAATTGGAACCTGGCATTAGAACAACCATCTGACCATCCCCCAACTACCTGGGGGTTTTGATAACTTATTTTGATAACCGTTAGCATCCTGACAAAAATAACGGGAGCGTTACGCTCCCGTTAATGGATTTAATAAATTACCGAATTACATGTTCTTGATGATCGCATCACCAAACTCTGAACATTTCAGCAGTTTAGCGCCTTCCATCAGACGTTCGAAGTCATAGGTTACGGTCTTGGCATTGATTGCGCCTTCCATACCTTTAACAATCAGGTCTGCGGCTTCAGTCCAGCCCATATGGCGCAGCAGTATATAAAAATTATGTATTCAACTCGCTGATATTTAATCATAAATATTATTTTCTTGTCTTTTTATTAGCCAAAATCAACTTTATTCAACCGTTTGATTTCATTGACGTTCGTTTTTATTTTGGGGAAAGGTTTTCTCTACCATTTATATCAAAATCACAAGTCTACATTTTATTAACATCTCAATGCATGTGTGGCCTTGCAAGCCACTGTGAGGCCTTATGTGTCTCAGTTTTTTCCCACCTTTGTGCTATGAATTACTGCATAGTAAAAAATACTCTGATGCAGTGTTATTCACCGTCCTTACCATAGTAAAGTTTGCCGAGTTTAATGAGCGGCCTGCCCTGCGACTTACGATACATATTCACATCACGTAGTGAATAGACGCAGCCACAATACTCCTGCTGGTAAAACTGCTCACGCTTGCTAATCTCAATCATGCGCGATGAACCGCCCTGCTTACGCCAGTTGTAATCCAAGTACACCATTCCCGGATAACGCGCAGCAGCTCGTCGGCCACTGTCATTAACCTGTTGCAGGTTCTTCCAACGAGAAATTCCAAGCGAACTGCTAATCACGCTGAACCCATGTTCCGCGGCATACAATGCAGTGCGTTCAAGGCGCATGTCAAAGCACATTGTGCAACGAACACCACGTTCAGGTTCCCATTCCATTCCTTTCGCACGTTCAAACCAGTTTTCGGTATCATAATCAGCATCAACAAAAGGCACGCCATGTTTTTCAGCAAAACGCATATTCTCTTCCTTACGGATAAGGTACTCCTTCTGCGGGTGAATATTAGGATTATAAAAGAATATAGTGTAATCAATTCCCGAGGCTTCAATCGCCTCCATAATCTCTCCAGAGCAGGGTGCACAGCACGAGTGTAACAGCAGTTTGTTTGCTCCATTCGGCAATGTTAATTGTGGACGTTTGAAATCAGTGTTATTCATAAATGTATTTGTTAGCAATAGTGTAGTCAGAAATTATGGTATTAACATCCGCTATAATAAAAGTAAGAGGACGTAATTGCCGTCATTGTACGAAGAAGAAACAACGACCAAAACGTCGAAAATAACCGTCAATACGTTAAGGGAGAAATTAAATTAACGTATCAGAACTAAACAACACCTTTATACTTCACTCTATCTATAAATAATGAGAATGCCGAGCCAGCATGTCGACGATGCGGATAGTACAGGTGATAACCGGGTAAATCTGGTGTAAATTTATCCAGAACACGTATCAGTTTTTTTTCTTTAATAGCCCGTTCAACCTGATCATAAGGTAGATACGCCAATCCATGCCCATCAATTGCAGCATCAATGATCAGGTCTATCGTATTCAGTAAAAGCTGACCTTCCATGCGAACACGAACTTCGCGTCCACCGCGTATTAATCTCCAGCGATTTGCTGTACCCGATGTGGGAAGATACAAATTAACTGCCTGATGATCTATTAATTGTGACACTGACGTTGGAACACTTCGGCGGGAAAAATAATCCGGTGAGCCAACAATAGCCATTGGTATATCTGGCCCGATTCGAATGGCGATCATATCTTTATCCATCTCCCCACCCAGACGGACGCCTGCATCAAAACGCTCAGAAACGACATCAGTCAAACCATAATCAATGATAAGCTGAATATCAATTTCAGGGTGTGATTTCAGGAATGTGCGCATGGCTGGTAACAATATCGTTTTTGCTGCATGTTCTACAGTAGTAATACGTATTGTCCCGGATGGGCGGTTCTGCAGATCGCTCAGGGATGCCAGGGCAGAATCTATGTCATGCAGCATAGGGCCAAGAACAGACAAAAGATGCTCGCCCGCTTCAGTGGGTACAACACTGCGCGTGGTTCGCGTCAGAAGCCGCAATCCCAATCGTTCTTCTATACGGCGCACTATCTGGCTTAAAGCTGACTGCGCCATGCTCAGGCGGGCTGCTGCGCGAGTGAAGCTACGCTCCTCTGCAACGACGACAAACGCCATCAGATCAGCGATTTCTTCACGCTTCATTCAGTATCTCCATACAATCTATTAATCATTTAAATGATAGGTCTAATCATGATTTTGGGTCTAATCAACTTAATGATCAATATCTATAGTGATATCACCCACCGTTAACAACTCCATGAGGAACGGAATGATGAATAATAAAGTCAGCTTCACTAACAGCAATAATCCAACCATCTCTTTGTCTGCAGTGATCTATTTCCCTCCAAAATTTGATGAAACCCGTCAGTATCCGGCAATTGTGGTATCTCACCCAGGTGGGGGCGTTAAAGAGCAAACGGCCGGAACCTATGCCGAAAAACTGGCGGAAAAGGGATTTGTCACTATTGCTTATGACGCATCTTATCAAGGTGAAAGTGGCGGCGAGCCGCGTCAGTTAGAAAACCCATACATTCGTACTGAAGACGTCAGTGCCGTGATTGATTACCTGACAACGCTTTCTTATGTCGACAATACCCGAATTGGTGCGATGGGAATTTGTGCCGGTGCAGGATATACAGCCAATGCTGCAATTCAGGATCGCCGCATCAAGGCCATCGGTACCGTTAGTGCGGTCAATATTGGTTCGATGTTCCGCAATGGTTGGGAAAACAATGTGAAATCTATTGATGCTCTGCCACACATTGAAGCTGGCTCAAACGCCCGAACCAGCGATATTAGCAGCGAAGAATACGCCATTATGCCACTGGCTCCAATGAAGGAGGCCGATGCGCCGAACGAAGAACTGCGTCAGGCCTGGGAGTATTACCACACACCTCGTGCGCAGTATCCAACAGCACCGGGTTACGCTACTTTGCGCAGCCTTAACCAGATTATTACCTATGATGCTTACCATATGGCGGAAGTGTACCTGACTCAGCCGATGCAGATTGTGGCGGGCAGCCAGGCAGGGAGCAAATGGATGAGTGACGACCTGTACGATCGGGCATCAAGCCAGGATAAACGCTATCACATTGTTGAAGGCGCAAACCATATGGATCTTTATGACGGCAAAGCCTATGTGGCTGAAGCAATTTCAGTATTAGCTCCGTTCTTTGAGGAAACTCTGTAATGAAACATATTCAAATCCGCAATAGTGATATGGCCTGGCATATTGCTGCCAATATTCAGTTTCCACCAAATTTTGATGAGTCAAAACAGTATCCGGCGATTATCAGCGTCCATCCTTTTGGCAGTTGTAAGGAGCAGACGTCTGGCAATATCTATGGCAAGGCATTGGCTGAAAAAGGCTATGTCGTTCTCGCTTATGACGCCAGTTTCCAGGGAGAATCTGGTGGGGAGCCTCGTTGGATAGAAGATCCGACACAGCGCGTAGAGGATATTAGCCGTGTTATCGATTATGCAGTAACTCTGCCATATGTTGATGCTGAACGCATTGGCGTGCTGGGTGTGTGTGGGGGGGGGGGGGG
>NZ_VATL01000024.1:0-2750 GCF_005781065.1 Escherichia sp. E1130 | reverse complement strand
CCCCCCCCCCCCCCCCCCCATGCCATTAATGCCGCGCTGACAGAAAAACGAATTAAAGCTGTAGTGAGTATTACGGGTGTTAATATCGGGCGTCTTTTTCGGGAAGGTTTCAGCAATTACGATCCGATTGGCGCATTGAATGCAATGGCGTCGCAACGAACCAAAGAGGCTCGTGGTGGAGAATTACAGATCAACGATTTACTTCCCGCCAGCCTGGATGCAGCAAAAGCCCATGGACTGACCGAACGCGATGTTTATGAAGCAACTGACTACTATAAAACACCACGCGGGCAACAACCGGGAGGTGCGACAAAAATGTTGTTCTCACATGCACAGAAAACGCTGGCCTGGGATGCCTTCGCATTTACTGAAGTGTTACTGACTCAGCCGGTGATGGTAGTAGTTGGTGAAAAAGTCGGTGCCTTCGGTGCTTATCGTGATGGACTGGAAGTCTATGGCCGGGCGATGGTTTCGCAGGATCGTCAGTTAGTTTCGTTACCCGATTTCTCACATTATGAACTGTATGACAAACCGGAAGCAGTTCAGGAGGCGCTGGAAAAAGTTATTCCTTTTTTCAACACCCATCTGGGATAAGTTTCATGAGAAATATTATGAAAAAAGTACTCATTCTTGGTGCTGGCGGTCAGATAGCCCGCCATGTGATTAATCAACTGGCAGATAAACAAACCATTAAACAAACTTTATTTGCTCGTCAGCCAGCAAAAATACACAAACCCTATCCAACTAATAGCCAGATTATTATGGGGGATGTACTGAATCATGCAGCACTGAAGCAGGCCATGCAGGGACAGGATATTGTGTATGCCAACCTTACGGGGGAAGATTTAGATATTCAGGCAAATTCAGTGATCGCTGCGATGAAAGCCTGTGATGTTAAACGTCTGATCTTTGTTCTTTCCCTCGGCATTTATGATGAAGTTCCAGGAAAATTTGGCGAATGGAATAATGCAGTTATTGGTGAGCCCCTAAAACCATTCCGCAGGGCTGCGGATGCAATTGAGGCTTCTGGACTGGATTATACAATTCTTCGCCCTGCCTGGCTGACTGATGAAGATATTATTGATTATGAGATTACCTCACGCAATGAACCATTCAAAGGTACGATCGTATCGCGTAAGAGTGTCGCCGCATTAATCACAGATATCATCGATAAACCTGAGAAACACATTGGTGAGAATATAGGCATCAATCAACCTGGTACTGATGGTGATAAGCCATTCTTCATGTAAATCAATTACATAACTACCATCGTACTGTACTATGTGCAGTACGATTTATTAAACTTATTAAGGTAAACTGATATGAATCGAGTTTGGTTTGTAACCGGCGCTACCCGTGGTATGGGAACTCACATCGTCAAAGCAGCTTTACAACAGGGGGATCGTGTAGTGGCCACGGGGCGTGATATAGGTAAATTGCGCCAGACATTTATTTCAATTGCACCGGATAAAATTGAACTATTGGAACTTGATGTCCGTAATGAACATCAAGCTATGGTCGCAGCTGATGCTGCGGTTCGTCGTTTTGGACGAATAGATATTCTGGTTAACAATGCCGGATACTGTTTATTGGGACGCTTTGAAGAGGCAACCGCAAAACAAATAGAACAGCAATTTGCTACTAACGTTTTTGGAATGGCTAACGTATTACGAGCCATATTACCAATTATGCGTCAACAGCGTAGCGGACATGTTATTAACACTTCCTCAATTGCAGGAGTTAAAGCTGTAGCAAATGCCACATTCTACTCTGCTTCCAAATTTGCCGTCGAAGGCATGACACTAGCACTTGCCGATGAAGTTGCTCCTTTTGGCATAAAAGTTACTGCTATTGAACCTGGCTTTTTTCGAACAGAATTTCTTAGTGATTGTTCCGCAGTATATGGTGAACGAAACATTGAGGACTATACTATCTGGGGAAACGCTCGTGAATTATTAGCATCTGCTGACGGCCAGCAACAAGGTGACCCATCAAAACTAGCACAAGTAATTTGCCGTGTAGCTGAAATGGAAAAGCCGCCACGTCAATTATTAATTGGTAGTGACGCTATCAATTTTGTCATGCCATCTCTGGAGTATCGAATCAAAGAAGCATGGGAATATAAAGAGTTAAGTAACACAACCGATATTGATTGATAAACCATAAGTGTCTGAAATACTTTAACTCCCCAAAATATAATAACAAACTAATTCTAATATCTGATCCAGCCTCTGACATACAAGCACATACATCGGTTTAGAGGCTGGATTATTAATGGTTATTCTATAGCAGGTATTGCAGACCACTCAATATCCGACGCTATTGAACGGTTCAGCAACACCTGATACTTCTTTCTAGCTGTCAACAACAATGCCTCTTCCCCCATTGCATATACAGCTCACCTTTTTCACCCGCGATTAACCAACAGCCAGACCAGCAGACACGCCACCACCGGCACAGCAAAATCCATCAGGCTTGCCACATCCCACGCGCGTGGATCAAAACCGCCCCACCACGGCATATTCATACGCTTGCCATGCCCGAACATTTCAATCCAGCGATATTCTGCCTGGGTGTGTTCACGCGCAATGAAGAACGTACAACCGGCTATCGCACCGTAAGCCCAGTTTCCGGTAAAAAGACCAACCAGTACCTGCGCAGCCACAGCACAAAGTGCATGAAGGAAAGGTGTTATATCCATTACTCCTCCTTTATCCGATATCGCTTCGAGAAGTTGATAACAACTTTAA
>NZ_VATL01000023.1:0-112604 GCF_005781065.1 Escherichia sp. E1130 | reverse complement strand
GGCAATACAAATGCCACCTGACACTGGTATACATGCTCGTTACCCCGGAGAAACTGGCTCTGTATTTCCAAACAGTCTCATTGAGATAATATTCCGTCATAATGGAAATAGTCCGTTTTAATAAATGAATTATTTATTGACAGGTTCTGTTTTTTTAATCATGAATGTAATACCCATCACCGCTTTACAGCACACTTTATCTTTCCAGCCATAATCACTAATAATATTAAGCGATCACCAATATTTACAACGCCCAGAACGGATACATAGTTATGTATTTAACAATTCCAATATATTCACCATACCAATAAAATTAAGAGTAACATCCACGCTACCGCCTCCATATAAAAAATGGACAGCTTATAAAATTGCATCTTGCATAGAAAGGGCTGAGATATCGGATGTATTATAATTATCAACTATAAATCTTGAATATTTTCATTAGCAGCAACATATCTTATCCCATTAGATATGTTAACAATCAATTATTCTTAACATATCACTAAAGTATATATTACTCTCTTTACTATCTGTTTTTATTGCGGTAGCGATACTAATAGCAAAATTCGGAATTTATTTAGATGCTGGAATTAGAAAAAGGGATGGCGACTTTATCACCTTACCCTGAAGTTTCAGGAAAGTGTGTAAGGAAGTATGCAACCTAACTGGAGATTTCTGATGATCTAGTCGCTTAGAGCGACAATGAAAGTGACCGCATCCTGGGTTGTCCTTTGAAAGGATACTATCGAAACTTGATGCTAAAACAGTGATGAAATGAATAACACGATGGAAACGTCTTCCATGTTAATTATCATGGAAGACGTTGATGTAAAACACCTAAACCAGCCCCCTGATACGAGGCTGGCTTAAGCGCGCAGGCAATCAATAAAAATCACCGGTTGCCTTTTCGGCCTGATCCATCCACACCGGTTTATCGCTGGTTTTCGACCAGACGCGATGCAGGTAGCTGTAAAAGCGGGCGCGGTCTTTCCAGAAAAGCATTAAAGGCAGCGCCAGAACGCCCGCTGCAACCGCATAAGTACGGCGTAAAAAGATAAGCCATGCAGGATATTCTCTGTAGAGTTCCATACTTTTCTCCCCCTTTTGTATCTACCCGGCGAATGGCACCGGAAAAATGAATTTGTTTATCTGATGAAAATAGTACCGCCTTTTGTGTAATTTTGCTACTCATCCGACCACTTATTTTTGCTTATTGATGGTTTATTTACATTCACCATGTAATTAAGTTACATAAAAGTTAAATTAATACTAATCATTAGTTAAGTCATGGCTTTTGCCATTTTTATACTTTTTTTACACCCCGTCCGCAGATTTTTGCGAAATCTTTGCAGCCAGAATTCTACCCTTCCGGTATCACTTTTAGGCCACTGGAGGTGCACTGTGAGTGCAGGCGTGATAGCCGGCGTGTTGCTGGTGTTTTTATTACTGGGTTATCTGGTTTATGCCCTGATCAATGCGGAGGCGTTCTGATGGCTGCGCAAGGGTTCTTACTGATCGCCACATTTTTACTGGTGTTAATGGTGCTGGCGCGCCCTTTAGGCAGCGGGCTGGCGCGGCTGATTAATGATATTCCTCTTCCCGGTACAGCGGGCGTTGAACGCGTACTCTTTCGTGTACTTGGCGTCTCTGACCGTGAGATGAACTGGAAGCAATATCTCTCTGCCATTCTTGGCCTGAACATGCTGGGGCTGGCGGTGCTGTTTTTTATATTGCTCGGCCAGCACTATCTGCCACTTAATCCACAACAGTTGCCGGGGCTGTCGTGGGATCTGGCGCTGAATACCGCCGTCAGCTTTGTCACTAACACCAACTGGCAATCTTACAGCGGTGAGACCACGTTGAGCTATTTCAGCCAGATGGCGGGCTTAACGGTGCAAAACTTTCTTTCTGCCGCCAGCGGGATTGCGGTGATTTTTGCCCTTATCCGCGCGTTTACCCGCCAGAGCATGAGCACACTCGGGAATGCCTGGGTCGATCTGCTACGCATCACGTTATGGGTGTTAGCCCCTGTGGCGTTGTTGATCGCACTGTTTTTTATTCAACAAGGTGCGTTGCAAAACTTTCAGCCTTATCAGGCCGTGACGACCATTGAAGGAGCACAACAGCTGTTACCAATGGGTCCGGTGGCTTCTCAGGAAGCGATCAAGATGCTCGGTACTAACGGCGGTGGCTTCTTTAATGCCAACTCGTCGCATCCGTTTGAAAACCCAACCGCACTGACCAACTTCGTGCAGATGCTGGCGATCTTTTTGATCCCAACAGCGCTGTGCTTTGCCTTTGGTGAAGTGGCGGGCGATCGTCGCCAGGGGCGCATGTTGCTGTGGGCGATGTCAGTGATTTTTGTCATCTGCGTAGGCGTGGTGATGTGGGCAGAAGTTCAGGGTAATCCTCATCTGCTGGCACTGGGCGCGGACAGCAGCATCAATATGGAAGGTAAAGAGAGCCGCTTCGGCGTGCTGGTCAGTAGCCTGTTTGCGGTCGTGACTACGGCGGCTTCCTGTGGCGCGGTGATTGCGATGCATGATTCGTTTACCGCTCTCGGTGGCATGGTGCCGATGTGGTTGATGCAAATTGGTGAAGTGGTATTCGGCGGTGTCGGTTCTGGCCTTTACGGCATGATGCTGTTTGTCCTGCTGGCGGTGTTTATTGCCGGGCTGATGATTGGTCGTACACCGGAATATCTGGGTAAAAAAATCGATGTACGCGAGATGAAATTGACCGCGCTGGCGATTCTGGTCACCCCGACGCTGGTGCTGATGGGCGCGGCGCTGGCAATGATAACCGACGCCGGACGTAGCGCCATGCTCAACCCTGGCCCGCATGGTTTTAGCGAAGTGCTGTACGCCGTGTCATCCGCCGCTAACAACAACGGCAGCGCCTTTGCCGGATTAAGCGCCAACTCTCCGTTCTGGAACTGTTTGCTGGCGTTGTGCATGTTTGTCGGTCGCTTCGGGGTGATTATCCCGGTGATGGCAATTGCCGGTTCGCTGGTGAGTAAAAAGAGCCAACCCGCCAGCTCCGGCACGCTGCCAACGCACGGCCCGCTGTTTGTTGGACTATTAATCGGCACCGTGTTGCTGGTTGGCGCACTGACCTTTATCCCTGCCCTGGCGCTTGGTCCGGTGGCGGAATATCTCTCCTGATGATATTGAGTGAGCACTGAATATGAGTCGTAAACAACTGGCGCTATTCGAACCAACACTTGTCGTTCAGGCGCTGAAAGAAGCGGTGAAAAAATTAAACCCGCAGGCGCAATGGCGTAATCCGGTGATGTTTATCGTCTGGATCGGCAGTTTGCTGACCACCTGTATTAGCATCGCGATGGCAAGCGGCGCGATGCCTGGCAATGCGCTGTTTAGCGCGGCAATTAGCGGCTGGCTGTGGGTCACCGTACTGTTCGCTAATTTCGCCGAGGCGCTGGCTGAAGGCCGCAGTAAAGCGCAGGCCAACAGTCTGAAAGGGGTGAAAAAAACTGCCTTTGCCCGCAAGCTGCGTGAGCCGAAATATGGCGCTGCGGCGGACAAAGTTCCCGCCGATCAACTGCGTAAAGGCGATATCGTGCTAGTAGAAGCAGGCGATATTATCCCCTGCGATGGTGAAGTCATTGAAGGGGGCGCATCGGTCGATGAAAGCGCCATCACCGGGGAATCGGCACCGGTGATCCGTGAATCTGGCGGTGATTTTGCCTCCGTCACCGGCGGCACGCGTATTCTTTCTGACTGGCTGGTGATTGAGTGCAGCGTTAACCCCGGCGAGACGTTTCTGGATCGGATGATCGCGATGGTGGAAGGCGCGCAGCGACGTAAAACGCCGAACGAGATTGCCCTGACCATTCTGCTGATTGCCCTGACTATCGTCTTTTTACTGGCAACCGCCACGCTGTGGCCGTTTTCCGCGTGGGGCGGTAATGCAGTCAGTGTAACGGTACTAGTGGCGCTGCTGGTCTGTCTGATCCCAACCACTATTGGCGGCCTGTTGTCAGCGATCGGCGTCGCCGGGATGAGTCGGATGCTGGGCGCAAATGTGATTGCCACCAGCGGGCGTGCAGTTGAAGCGGCAGGTGACGTTGACGTCCTGTTGCTGGATAAAACCGGCACCATCACGCTGGGTAACCGTCAGGCATCGGAGTTTATCCCCGCGCAGGGCGTAGAGGAAAAAACGCTGGCCGATGCCGCACAACTGGCTTCGCTGGCTGATGAAACGCCGGAAGGCCGCAGTATTGTGATCCTCGCCAAGCAGCGTTTTAACCTGCGCGAGCGCGATGTGCAGTCGCTCCATGCCACCTTTGTACCGTTTACTGCGCAAAGCCGGATGAGCGGGATCAACATCGACAACCGCATAATCCGTAAAGGTTCTGTCGATGCCATTCGCCGCCATGTTGAGGCTAACGGCGGTCACTTCCCTGCCGATGTTGATCAAAAAGTCGATCAGGTTGCGCGTCAGGGAGCCACGCCGCTGGTGGTGGTGGAAGGTGCTCGTGTGCTGGGTGTTATTGCGCTGAAAGATATCGTCAAAGGCGGTATTAAAGAGCGCTTCGCCCAGCTACGCAAAATGGGCATTAAAACGGTGATGATTACCGGAGATAACCGTCTGACTGCCGCCGCCATTGCTGCGGAAGCGGGCGTCGATGATTTCCTCGCCGAAGCGACACCGGAGGCCAAGCTGGCATTGATCCGTCAGTATCAGGCGGAAGGCCGTTTGGTGGCGATGACCGGCGACGGCACCAACGATGCTCCGGCGCTGGCGCAGGCAGATGTCGCGGTGGCGATGAACTCCGGCACCCAGGCGGCGAAAGAAGCGGGCAATATGGTGGATCTCGACTCTAACCCGACCAAGTTGATCGAGGTGGTGCATATTGGCAAACAGATGCTGATGACCCGTGGCTCGCTGACCACCTTCAGCATTGCCAACGATGTGGCGAAATACTTCGCCATTATTCCGGCGGCGTTCGCGGCAACGTATCCGCAGTTAAATGCGCTGAATATCATGCGCCTGCATTCGCCCGACTCCGCCATTCTCAGTGCGGTCATTTTCAACGCCTTGATTATCGTCTTTTTGATTCCCCTGGCGTTAAAAGGCGTGAGTTATAAACCGCTTACCGCTTCTGCCATGTTGCGCCGTAACTTATGGATTTACGGTCTGGGTGGGCTGCTGGTGCCGTTTATTGGTATCAAAGTCATTGATTTACTGCTGACCGTTTGCGGTCTGGTGTGAGGTTTACCATGCGTGGATTACGTCCGGGATTATCGACATTTATCTTTCTGTTATTGATTACTGGCGGCGTTTACCCGCTGCTGACCACCGCGCTGGGGCAATGGTGGTTTCCCTGGCAGGCCAACGGTTCGTTGATCCGTGAAGGTGATACGGTACGCGGTTCGGCATTAATCGGGCAGAATTTTACCGGCAACGGCTATTTTCAGGGTCGCCCGTCGGCAACGGCAGAAATGCCCTATAATCCACAGGCTTCTGGCGGGAGCAATCTGGCAGTCAGTAACCCGGAGCTGGATAAACAGATAGCCACACGCGTTGCTGCATTACGGGCCGCTAACCCGGATGCCAGCACGAATGTTCCGGTTGAACTGGTGACGGCGTCGGCAAGCGGGCTGGACAATAACATCACCCCGCAAGCGGCGGCCTGGCAGATCCCACGTATCGCGAAAGCGCGTAATCTCAGCGTTGAACAGCTCACTCAGCTGATCGCAAAATACAGCCAACAACCGCTGGTGAAATATATCGGCCAGCCGGTCGTCAACATTGTCGAACTCAATCTGGCACTGGATAAGCTTGATGAATAACGAACCCTTACGTCCCGACCCCGATCGTCTGCTGGAACGAACTGCCGCGCCGCATCGGGGGAAGCTGAAAGTTTTCTTCGGTGCCTGTGCTGGCGTTGGGAAGACCTGGGCGATGCTGGCAGAAGCCCAGCGACTGCGGGCGCAAGGGCTGGATATTGTGGTTGGCGTGGTAGAAACCCACGGGCGGAAAGATACCGCCGCAATGCTGGAAGGGCTGGCTGTTCTGCCGTTAAAACGCCAGGCGTACCGTGGGCGGCATATCAGCGAGTTTGATCTCGATGCCGCCCTCGCCCGCCGTCCGGCGCTGATCTTAATGGACGAACTGGCGCACAGTAATGCGCCAGGTTCCCGTCATCCTAAACGCTGGCAGGATATTGAAGAGCTGCTGGAAGCGGGCATTGATGTTTTCACTACCGTCAACGTTCAGCATCTGGAAAGCCTGAACGATGTGGTCAGCGGCGTCACCGGAATTCAGGTACGGGAAACCGTGCCCGATCCTTTTTTCGATGCCGCCGACGACGTGGTTCTGGTGGACTTGCCCCCGGACGATCTGCGCCAGCGGCTGAAAGAAGGCAAAGTCTATATTGCCGGGCAGGCGGAGCGCGCCATTGAACATTTTTTCCGCAAAGGCAATCTAATCGCCCTGCGCGAGCTGGCACTGCGCCGTACTGCCGATCGCGTAGATGAACAAATGCGCGCCTGGCGGGGGCATCCTGGCGAAGAGAAAGTCTGGCACACGCGCGACGCGATCCTTTTATGCATCGGGCATAACACCGGCAGCGAAAAACTGGTCCGCGCGGCGGCGCGGCTGGCGTCACGGCTGGGAAGCGTCTGGCACGCGGTGTATGTTGAAACCCCTGCCCTGCACCGCTTACCGGAGAAAAAACGTCGGGCAATTCTCAGCGCCTTACGTCTGGCGCAGGAGCTGGGCGCAGAGACGGCAACACTCTCTGATCCAGCGGAAGAAAAAGCGGTAGTGCGTTATGCCCGTGAACATAATCTCGGCAAGATTATTCTCGGTCGCCCGGCCTCGCGCCGCTGGTGGCGTCGGGAAACGTTTGCTGACCGACTGGCGCGCATCGCCCCCGATCTCGATCAGGTTCTGGTCGCACTTGATGAGCCACCCGCCCGCACGATTAACAACGCGCCGGATAGCCGCTCTTTTAAAGACAAGTGGCGGGTACAGATTCAGGGATGCGTGGTTGCCGCCGCGTTATGCGCCGTTATCACCTTAATTGCCATGCAGTGGCTGATGACGTTTGATGCCGCCAACCTGGTGATGCTGTATCTGCTTGGCGTGGTGGTGGTGGCGCTATTTTATGGACGCTGGCCTTCGGTGGTTGCCACCGTCATTAATGTGGTGAGTTTCGATCTCTTTTTTATCGCCCCACGCGGCACGCTCGCCGTCTCTGATGTGCAATATCTGCTGACCTTCGCGGTGATGTTAACCGTTGGGCTGGTGATCGGGAACCTTACTGCTGGCGTGCGTTATCAGGCGCGGGTAGCCCGTTACCGCGAGCAACGCACACGGCACTTATATGAAATGTCCAAAGCTCTGGCTGTGGGCCGCAGTCCGCAGGACATCGCCGCCACCAGCGAACAATTTATTGCCTCCACGTTTCATGCCCGCAGTCAGGTGTTGTTGCCCGATGACAACGGTAAATTGCAGCCGTTAACACATCCGCAAGGAATGACGCCGTGGGACGATGCCATCGCGCAATGGAGCTTTGATAAGGGCCTGCCCGCGGGCGCAGGTACTGACACTTTACCCGGCGTACCGTACCAGATTTTGCCGCTAAAAAGCGGCGAGAAAACCTACGGACTGGTGGTGGTGGAACCGGGGAATCTGCGCCAGTTGATGATCCCGGAACAACAGCGCCTGCTGGAGACATTTACGTTGTTAGTCGCCAATGCCCTTGAGCGGCTGACGCTGACCGCCAGCGAAGAACAGGCGCGGATGGCAAGCGAACGTGAACAGATCCGCAACGCCCTGCTGGCGGCGCTTTCGCATGATTTACGCACTCCGCTTACGGTGCTGTTTGGTCAGGCTGAAATCTTAACGCTCGATCTGGCAAGCGAAGGATCGCCCCACGCCCGCCAGGCTAGCGAGATTCGTCAGCATGTGCTGAACACTACCCGACTGGTGAATAATCTACTGGATATGGCGCGAATTCAGTCCGGCGGCTTTAATTTGAAGAAAGAGTGGTTAACGCTGGAAGAAGTGGTCGGCAGTGCGCTGCAAATGCTGGAACCAGGTTTATCGTCGCCCATCAATCTTTCTCTGCCAGAACCGCTGACCTTAATCCACGTTGACGGGCCACTCTTTGAACGGGTGCTGATTAATCTGCTGGAGAACGCGGTGAAATACGCGGGTGCGCAGGCCGAAATTGGTATCGATGCCCACGTTGAGGGCGAAAATCTACAACTGGATGTCTGGGATAACGGCCCCGGTCTTCCACCAGGCCAGGAGCAGACGATTTTCGATAAGTTTGCTCGCGGGAATAAAGAGTCGGCGGTACCAGGTGTAGGGCTTGGACTGGCAATTTGTCGGGCGATTGTGGATGTACACGGCGGCACCATTACCGCGTTCAACCGACCGGAAGGTGGTGCTTGTTTTCGTGTTACACTTCCCCAGCAAACTGCCCCTGAACTTGAAGAATTTCATGAGGATATGTGACAAACGTTCTGATTGTTGAAGATGAACAGGCTATTCGTCGCTTTCTGCGCACGGCGCTGGAGGGCGACGGTATGCGCGTCTTTGAAGCCGAAACGCTACAACGGGGGCTGCTGGAAGCGGCGACTCGTAAGCCAGATTTGATTATTCTCGATCTCGGCCTGCCCGATGGCGATGGAATTGAGTTTATCCGCGACCTGCGCCAGTGGAGCGCGGTGCCGGTGATTGTGCTTTCCGCACGTAGCGAAGAGAGCGACAAAATCGCCGCGCTGGATGCCGGAGCGGATGATTATCTGAGTAAGCCGTTTGGCATTGGCGAATTGCAGGCCCGTCTGCGCGTCGCGTTACGCCGCCACTCAGCTACCACCGCGCCCGAGCCAGTGGTGAAATTTTCCGATGTTACCGTCGATTTAGCCGCCCGCGTGATTCACCGTGGTGAGGAAGAAGTACATCTCACGCCTATTGAGTTCCGTCTGCTGGCCGTGCTGCTCAACAATGCCGGAAAAGTGCTCACCCAGCGCCAGTTACTCAACCAGGTATGGGGACCAAACGCGGTCGAACACAGCCACTATTTGCGTATTTATATGGGGCATCTGCGACAAAAACTGGAACAGGATCCCGCTCGCCCCCGCCATTTCATTACTGAAACCGGGATTGGGTATCGGTTTATGCTTTAGGGGCTGAATTTCCGGATGCGGCGTAAACGCTTTATATGGCCTACATATTGCTCCCGTAGGCATGATAAGACGCGCCAGCGTCGCATCAGGCATTGGCTCTCATCGCTAAATATTTTAATACGTATTTATCGCTTTCAACTCTTGCTGGCATTTTTCTGACTGGCAGCGTTGCAACTCAATAATCCCGACATGCATCATCGAGCCAAAAAATCCGCTTTCGCTGACATAATCCTCATTAACTATCGGACGAGTGCCGGGCTTGCCCTGGCAAACCAGCATAAAAAATGAGGTGTAGCATTGCCAGCCGGGATTTAAACCGGCCTTTTCTTGTGCTGACATATCGTGAAGATAAGTAAGTTCTTTTTCGTTCCCGCCTGACAACTGCCAACGTCGGGTATTATCAGGTAAGTTATCGCCACGGCAATTTGTCTTACACCGGGAAGGCGCAATATTTACTGCAATGCTACCCGTTAATCCTCTGGTTTTATCCTTAGGAGTCAGTAACCAGTCGCCAGCTAATGATGATTGTTCAGGTTGGGCGCATGCAGTCAGCAGTAATGTGGCGGCAATGAATGCCACTCTGACGACCAGACTCCTTTTGGTCTTCATTTGGAATTCCCTTGAGCTATTCAGTTTGTTGGCAAAGTGCGCTTTGGTCATGCTGGATGCTACAAAATCGCGCAAATTCAATACATTGTACCATCCGCGTAGGCCTGATAAGCGTAGCGCATCAGGCAGTCATAAGTAAAAAAGGGCGATCTTCCGACCGCCCTTTTTCTTATTTAATGTGATTACGCGTTTTTCAGAACTTCGCTAACAATCTCAACCGCTTCTTTCTCAATCTGCTTACGATGTTCTTCACCAAGGAAGCTTTCGCAATAGATCTTGTATGCGTCTTCCGTGCCTGACGGACGCGCGGCGAACCAGCCGTTGTCAGTCATCACTTTCAGGCCGCCGATAGAAGCACCGTTGCCAGGCGCTGCGGTCAGGCGCGCTGTGATCGGGTCGCCTGCCAGGGTGCTGGCGCTCACCATTTCCGGAGACAGCTTAGACAATGCCGCTTTTTGTGCGGAAGTCGCAGCTGCCTGCAAACGGTTGTAGCTCGGCGCACCAAAGCGTTTTGCCAGTTCGTTGTAGTGTTCCTGCGGGTTCTTACCGGTGACAGCGGTGATTTCCGCCGCCAGCAGACACATAATGATGCCGTCTTTATCGGTGGACCACGGCGTGCCGTCGAAACGCAGGAAGGAAGCGCCTGCACTCTCTTCGCCGCCAAAGCCGAAGCTGCCATCAAACAGACCATCAACAAACCATTTGAAACCTACCGGCACTTCTACCAGCTTACGGCCCAAGTCATTGACCACACGGTCGATCATCGCAGATGAAACCAGCGTTTTACCGACGGCAACATCTTTGCCCCACTGCGGACGATGCTGGAACAGGTAGTTGATCGCCACCGCCAGGTAGTGGTTCGGGTTCATCAAACCAGCCGGAGTGACGATACCGTGACGGTCATAATCCGGGTCATTGGCAAACGCCAGATCAAACTTATCACGCAGCGCCAGCAGGCCCGCCATCGCACACTCGGAGGAACAGTCCATACGGATTGCGCCGTCTTTATCGAGGTGCATAAAGCGGAAGGTTTGATCGACCTGATCGTTAACAATGGTCAGGTTGAGGTTGTAATACTCGCCAATGCGCTTCCAGTATTCGATACCGGAACCGCCCAACGGATCAACACCCAGCGTCAGGCCAGCTTTCTGAATCGCTGCCATATCAACGATATCGGCCAGACCTTCTACGAACGGTTGCACAAGATCTTGCTCTTTCACATGACCAGATGCCATCGCTTCGTCGAGGGAGATACGCTTCACGCCTTTCAGGCCATCGGCCATCAGCGCGTTGGCCCTGTCTTCCACCACTTTAGTGACGTTGGTATCTGCCGGACCACCATTTGGCGGGTTGTACTTGATACCACCGTCTTCCGGCGGGTTATGGGACGGCGTAATCACGATACCATCTGCCAGCGGTCCACCTTTTTTATTGTGAACCAGAATGGCATTAGAGACGGCAGGTGTCGGAGTGAAGCCATTGTTTTCCTGCACAATAACGTCTACCCCGTTCGCTGCCAGCACTTCCAGTACAGAAATAAACGCAGGTTCGGACAGGGCGTGAGTATCTTTACCCACATAGCAAGGGCCAGTGATGCCGTTTTTCGCCCGTTCTTCGGCAATCGCCTGAGCGATAGCCAGAATGTGCGGCTCGTTAAAGCTATGGCGCGCTGCACTGCCACGGTGACCGGAAGTACCGAATTTCACCGCGTGCTCCGCATTCCCTGCTTCTGGTTTCAGTACATAATATTGCGCCGTCAGTTGGGCGACGTTTATCAAATCACTCTGCTGTGCAGGTTGGCCTGCACGATTGTGGATTGCCATTGCTTTGTCCTTTATCTGCAACGTTGTTTTAAATTGTCCCGCAAACCTTTTCAATCAATTCCGCCGGGAATTGCATCGACTGCATGATGTGTTCAATCATGCTGCATTTACGGCCAGTGTTAGTGTTGGTGATCACCCAATACGGCGTGCCTGGCACATGCTTCGGCTTGGTCTGATTACCATTTTTCAGCAGCGTCTGTTCATCTGCTGCAAAGTAAACGCGCGTGCGGCCGTGCAACGATTCCGTTGCCTCGGCAAACGCCTGGGCGTCAAGAGAATATAGTGTAGACAACAGCAGCATAAAGCGATTGACCGCTCGCTTTTGCTCTGCGTATTCATCGGAAAGCAAAAGTTCACGCATCGCGCGCACTTTGTCTTTCACCGTTTTGATCGGCTTCGCTTCGACGATAGCAGGCGACGCAATGCGAACCTCTTTCGTCACCGGAGCAACAGGCTGTGATGCGGCGGAAAACTTCAACATACGCCGTAAAATGTCGGATGCGCTCTCGCCGATATGCTTAGTGTGGCTGGCAATATAGCTGTAGAGTTCATCATCAACTTCAATCGTTTTCATCTTAATCCAGTGCGGTGTCTTAGCTGAATACAAGTCGCCAGGAGTATATGAATAAATCCCGGCAGCGGATAGCGTCAAGCCTGGCTTGCAGAAAAAATCGGATTAAACCTTATTTGTTGCAGCCCTGTGGCACAATGGTCAACATAATACCCTAACCCAACTACACGAAAAAAAGAACTTTGCCATGAAATTGAATATCCGCGCGCAATCTGCACAAAATCAGCATAATAATTCTCCCATCGTCCTCGTCCACGGGTTGTTTGGTAGCCTTGACAACCTCGGCGTGCTGGCGCGCGACCTGGTAAACGATCACAATATCATCCAGGTTGATATGCGTAACCACGGACTTTCGCCACGAGATCCACACATGAATTACCCGGCGATGGCCCAGGATCTTGTTGATACTCTGAATGCGCTGCAGATCGATAAGGCGACATTTATTGGTCACTCAATGGGTGGTAAAGCTGTGATGGCACTGACCGCGTTGGCGCCCGATCGCATCGAGAAACTGGTAGCGATCGATATCGCGCCGGTGGACTATCACGTACGCCGTCATGATGAAATTTTCGCAGCTATCAACGCGGTCAGTGGATCCGACGCGCAAACGCGCCAACAGGCCGCTGTAGTGATGCGCCAATATATTAATGAAGAGGGCGTGATTCAATTCCTGCTGAAATCTTTTGTTGACGGTGAGTGGCGTTTTAACGTGCCAGTATTATGGGATCAGTATCCACATATTGTTGGCTGGGAGAAGATTCCGGCATGGAACCACCCTGCTCTGTTTATTCCTGGCGGCAATTCCCCGTATGTTACTGAACAGTATCGTGATGATTTGCTGGCACAATTCCCACAAGCACGGGCGCATGTCATTGCAGGCGCGGGGCATTGGGTACACGCAGAAAAACCGGATGCTGTGCTGCGGGCTATCCGTCGCTATCTTAATGATTAACGCAACTGATTAAAAACCCAGCGTCCGCGCGGCATTCCGCGCGTGGGCGTTGGCGAGATTCCTCACGCTGTTGTATTATGGCGGGCTATCCATCCGGGCAGGCGCCTGGCTGATTGTTTCCCCCGAAGTCACCAAGATCATGGCCAAAGAACAAACGGACCGTACGACATTAGATCTGTTCGCGCACGAGCGTCGACCGGGACGACCGAAAACCAATCCGCTTTCGCGCGATGAACAGCTGCGTATTAATAAACGCAACCAGCTAAAACGCGACAAAGTACGTGGCCTTAAGCGTGTCGAACTGAAGCTGAACGCGGAAGCTGTCGAGGCGCTGAACGAGCTGGCGGAGTCGCGCAATATGAGCCGTAGCGAACTGATCGAAGAGATATTGATGCAGCAACTGGCGGCGCTGCGTAATCAGGGCATCGTTTAAATATCCACTTTCGTGTAGCACAGTGTGCAGTCCTGCTCGTTTGCTGATTCCGCAAGACTGCCTGTTCTGCTATGATTGCCTTTATCCGTGGGCAATTTGCCACCCCCATTTCAATAAGTTTCAAGAGGTTATTTCACTCATGGCTATCACTGGCATCTTTTTCGGCAGCGACACCGGTAATACCGAAAATATCGCAAAAATGATTCAAAAGCAGCTTGGTAAAGACGTTGCCGATGTCCATGACATTGCAAAAAGCAGCAAAGAAGATCTGGAAGCTTATGACATTCTTCTGCTGGGCATCCCAACCTGGTACTATGGCGAAGCACAGTGTGACTGGGACGACTTCTTCCCGACTCTCGAAGAGATTGATTTCAATGGTAAACTGGTTGCGCTGTTTGGCTGTGGCGACCAGGAAGATTACGCAGAATATTTCTGCGACGCCTTAGGCACCATTCGTGACATTATTGAACCGCGCGGTGCGACCATCGTCGGTCACTGGCCAACTGCGGGCTATCATTTCGAAGCATCAAAAGGTCTGGCGGATGATGACCACTTTGTCGGCCTGGCTATCGACGAAGACCGTCAGCCAGAACTGACCGCCGAACGTGTAGAAAAATGGGTAAAACAAATTTCTGAAGAACTGCATCTCGACGAAATTATCAATGCCTGATGTACTGCGGCGTAGACTCATGTCTACGCCGTATTAATAGATAATGCCAATCAAAATAATTGCTACAAATTTGTAACTTTTGCCGTAGTACCTGTACAATGTTCCAGTATTGAAGTGGCCTTACCGATGTAAATGTAAGCTAAGCCACGTTTTTATTAACAATATTTGCCAGGGACTTGTAGTTTTCATTTAGGCATGGCAAATCTATAATGATACGCATTATCTCAAGAGCAAATTCTGTCACTTCTTTTAATGAAGTGAACCGCTTAGTAACAGGACAGATTCCGCATGACTGATAACAATACCGCCCTAAAGAAAGCTGGCCTGAAAGTAACGCTTCCTCGCTTAAAAATCCTGGAAGTTCTTCAGGAGCCGGACAACCATCACGTCAGTGCGGAAGATTTATACAAACGTCTGATCGATATGGGTGAAGAAATTGGTCTGGCTACGGTATATCGTGTACTGAACCAGTTTGACGACGCCGGTATCGTCACCCGCCACAATTTTGAAGGCGGTAAATCCGTATTTGAACTGACTCAACAACATCACCACGATCATCTGATCTGCCTCGACTGCGGAAAGGTTATCGAATTTAGTGATGAATCTATCGAAGCGCGTCAGCGTGAAATTGCCGCGAAGCATGGCATTCGCCTGACTAACCATAGTCTCTATCTTTACGGTCACTGTGCCGAAGGCGATTGCCGCGAAGATGAGCACGCGCACGAAGGCAAATAAGCCAGCCTGAACGAAAAAAGCCAACCTGCGGGTTGGCTTTTTTATACAAGGGAAATAAGAAAAGCGAGAGTTACAGCCCTCACTTATTTGTTATTACTGCGAATTTCCTGCCAGACCTTATCACAATCGGCTTTCACTGCCTGGTCATTACCGGTTTGCGTTGCCTGGATGCACTGCTGATAATCCAGCACGCGGACACTTTCCTGCTCGGCAAATTGCTGATGTTGTTTCTCTTTCTTCAGCACGTTTAACACGCTCTGACAGGCTTCAATTTTTTCCGGCGAACCTTGCGCGGTATTGATACAGGCGCTGTACGCCTCTTTCAGACGACTGTCTTCCTGTGGCGCGGTTGATTGCGCACAAGCCACCAGCCCCGATGCCATCATGGCGATGAGAATCAGTTTTTTCATAGCGAATTCCTCAAATGTGCGGCAGGCACAAAACCTGCCGCGTCGGGCATCAGAAGATGGTGAATGGTGCGATTACCATGAATTTCACGTCGCGCTCATCCTGGAAGATGTTACCGTAACCGCCGCCCCAGCTTGGGATGTCGGAGTGGTTGTCGTATTCGGTGAAGTGTAGTTTGAACATCGTGCCCTTGGCACGACCGTCCTGAATGGTGTAGACCGCATCCAGGCTGTAAGCTGACTCTTCGATAGTCCGGTTCTTGTCGTAGTACGCATCCGGATTGCTCTGCCAGGTCGCAGGTTTAGCATCCCATGCGTAAACGTAGGAAGCGCCGATGGCGAAGCCTGGAAGATTCCAGTTTTTCAGGTCATACATCGCGCCGAAGAAGACCGCTTTTTCGCCGTTGGCGTTAAAGTCAGAACGGTTATCCCACCAGATATCCAGGCGACCGTTCGAGGAAGCATAGGTTGGCGTCATACGTTGCAGGAAGTATCCCTGCTGACCGTCTGCTTTAACCCAGGTGCCTTCGAGGCGTAAATCCACTACGTCAGCCGCCCGGTAACCAAAGGTCAACGCTTGCAGCCAGGCAGTGCCATCGTAAAGATCGTTGACGCTGCGATCGTCAACTTTATCGCGCGTACCGTAGAACTGGTAGCTGGTGGTTAACGGGCTACCGGCGATATCAAATTTGTAGCTAGCTTTGGCAAAATACTGATCGATATACCCTTCCGCCTGACCAAACGCCGCTTCCAGCACGAAGTTATTTTTGAAGTCGTATTTCGCACCGATGGAGTGCAGATAATCAACTTTAGTGGTCTTATCGTTCTGATAAAACTCATCCATTTCCAGATGCCACGGCGCTTTGTATTCGTTGGTCCACATGTAGGAGAAACTCAACGCACCAGCATCGCCGTAATCAAAATTGGCCCCGGCTTCCGCGCCCTGATAGGTACCCGGCATAAAGCTCCAGTGCGGCGCTAACAGCGTTTGACCAGTTGGCTGAATGTAACCTGCCCTCGCCCACACCGGACCGTATTTAAATTTGGCCGCTGCTTTATACAGGCTTATACCGCTTTTATCGCCGGACCAGTCTTCGTCATAGGCCTTATTACTTTTTGAAAACGCGATTTCGTTCGGGTGGGAGCTGTCGCCATTTTCCGCCATTTCAATCGCCGTAAACGCGGCAATATCAAGGCCGAACATATCAGCAGCATAACCGGACTGAAAATCGAGGTTGGCATTCCAGGTGGAGTGAGAAAGGTTGGTTTTGTATTTGTCGCCGTCGGTAACATCTTTACGGTCGCGTTCACGCTGCCAGTAATAGATACCGCCGGTTAAGGTTGAATCGTCGATGAATCCTTCGGCGCGAGCCTCCGGCATTGCCACCAGGCCCGACATTGCTGTAACACCGGCGATAGCCAGCGCCAGCGTACTACGTTTGCCACTAAACGTACGCATGGGTTAATCCTCTTTGACGTATAAATTGCTGCACCACAGGTGAACAGCGAAAAAAATAAAAATTAAAAAAGTAGCGTTGAGAAAAGTCTCGCTGACTACAGGAATAGACTATTTTTCGCGACGCGAATTATCAATCTCTTTCTGTAACGAGAATGTAAGAACATGAGCAACCGCACATATTTTGATGATTTTTGTTACAAGGTTTAAATGTGTACCAGGCGAGCGGGTAGAAGAAAAAATATGTGGCTTTCCAGTAAGATGAAAGGGGTTACATTTAAATTAATTATAATTTGTGATTTTAAATTTGTTGCATGAATAAATTGCGAAGCGAAATTAATTCGCGAAGAAAAGCAGAAAAAAAGCCGCTGAACGCGGCGTTTTGAATTGTTTGCATGTTTCTTGCCGGATGCGGCATGAACGCCTTATCCGGCCTACAAAAGCACGCAAGTTCAATATATTGCAGAGATCACGTAGGCCTGATAAGCGTAGCGCATCAGGCAGTTTAGCGTTTGAAACTGTTTGTCTGTTCCTTGCCGGATGCGGTGTAAACGCCACACCCGGCCTGGTAGAACTTAAAATTACTCGCCTACTTTCGCCCAGGTATCACGCAGCCCAACGGTGCGGTTAAATACCGGTTTTTCCGCTGTGGAATGGCGGCTGTCGAGGCAGAAGTAGCCTTCACGCTCAAACTGGAATGCTTTACCTGCCACTGCATCTTTCAAAGACGGTTCAGCAAAGCCCTGTTTGATGACCAGAGAATCCTGGTTAATCACCGACAGGAAATCATCCGCAGCGCCGGGGTTCGGTACACTGAACAGACGATCGTACAGGCGGATTTCAACCGGCAGCGCATGTGCCGCGCTTACCCAGTGAATAACGCCTTTGACTTTACGACCATCAGCCGGATCTTTGCTTAAGGTGTCGGCGTCATAAGTACAGAAGATGGTGGTGATATTGCCTTCGGCATCTTTCTCCACGCGTTCCGCTTTAATCACGTAAGCATTACGCAGACGCACTTCTTTACCCAGCACCAGACGTTTGTACTGCTTGTTAGCTTCTTCGCGGAAATCGGCGCGATCGATCCAAATCTCACCGCTAAACGGCACCTGACGGCTGCCCATTTCCGGTTTATTCGGATGGTTCGGCATGGTGACCATTTCGCCTTCGCCCTGATAGTTTTCGATAACCAGTTTCACCGGATCGATAACTGCCATTGCACGCGGCGCGTTCTCGTTGAGGTCTTCACGAATGCAGGATTCCAGCGACGCCATCTCAATGGTGTTGTCCTGCTTGGTCACGCCAATGCGTTTACAGAACTCACGAATAGAAGCCGCAGTGTAACCACGACGACGCAGACCGGAAATGGTCGGCATACGTGGATCATCCCAACCTTCTACGTGCTTGTCGGTGACCAGTTGGTTCAGCTTACGCTTGGACATCACGGTGTATTCCAGATTCAGGCGCGAAAATTCGTACTGGCGCGGATGAACAGGAATGGTGATGTTGTCCAGTACCCAGTCGTACAGACGACGGTTATCCTGGAACTCCAGCGTACACAGAGAGTGCGTAATGCCTTCCAGCGCATCGCTGATGCAGTGGGTGAAGTCGTACATCGGGTAGATGCACCACTTGTTGCCGGTCTGGTGGTGTTCAGCAAACTTAATGCGGTACAGCACCGGATCGCGCATAACGATAAACGGCGAAGCCATGTCGATTTTCGCGCGCAGGCAGGCTTTACCTTCTTCAAAACCACCGGTACGCATTTTTTCGAACAGCGCCAGGTTCTCTTCAACGCTGCGGTCGCGGTACGGGCTGTTTTTACCCGGCTGCGTCAGAGTGCCACGATATTCGCGGATCTGTTCCGGCGTCAGCTCATCGACATACGCCAGGCCTTTATTGATCAGTTCAACAGCATAGGCGTGGAGCTGATCAAAATAATCGGAGGAGTAACGGACGTTACCAGACCAGTGAAAACCTAACCACTCTACGTCGTTTTTGATCGACTCGACGTACTCAATATCTTCTTTTACCGGGTTAGTGTCGTCGAAACGCAGGTTGCACTGGCCTTTATAGTCCTGGGCGATCCCGAAGTTCAGGCAGATAGATTTCGCATGGCCAATATGCAGATAGCCATTCGGCTCCGGCGGGAAACGGGTGTGTACTGTGGTGTGCTTACCACTGGCCAGATCTTCATCGATGATCTGACGAATAAAGTTAGTCGGGCGGGCTTCTGCCTCACTCATCGTGGATTCCTCAAAGCGTAAACAACGTATAACGGCGTATGATCTTATAAGCGGGACAGGCTGACAACTGTTAGTTAGAGAAAATCGAAAAATCTAACAGAGATTATGGGGATGATTGATGAAAAAAAAAGCGGCAGAGAAGATCTCCACCGCTTGTCATTGTTGGATGCGACGCTCAAGCGTCGCATCTGGCATAAAGCAGATTACTTTTTGATTTCATACAGCGGTGTTTGACCCGCCACAACATGGCCCTGAGCTTTAATGATCAAGCCACTGAAATCGTCGATATTGCTGCAAACCACCGGGCTAATCATCGAACGGGCGTTAGCGTTCAGGTAATCCAGATCCATTTCCAGAATCGGTTGCCCTGCGCTTACCTGCGCGCCCTCTTCCACCAAACGTTTAAAGCCTTTACCTTCCAGCGCTACGGTGTCGATACCCATGTGGACGACAATCTCCGCGCCTTTTTCGGTTTCCAGGCAGAACGCGTGGTTGGTGTTGAAGATTTTCACGATGGTTCCCGCCGCTGGTGCTACAACGATCTTATCCGTCGGTTTCACCGCCACACCGTCGCCCACAGCTTTGCTGGCGAACGCTTCGTCTGGCACCTGATCCAGTGCGACAACATCACCGGTAATTGGCGATACCAGCTCAGCGATAGACACTGCGTTTGGTACAGCCTGCGGTTTCGCTACCGGAGCGGCAGTTGCCGGAGCAGCTTCAGCAGAAGCAGCAGCTACCGGGCCACGAGCAACGACTTTCTTCATCGCATCGCCGATGGATTCTGCTTTCGCGCCGACAATCACCTGGATGGTCTGTTTGTTCAGTTTCACCACACCAGAAGCACCCAGACGTTTACACATCGCATCGTTGACACGTGCTGAGTCAGCCACAGTCAAGCGCAGACGAGTAATACAGGCGTCAATCGCTTTTAGATTGTCACTACCACCAACTGCCGCAATGTAGTTGGTTGCCAGTTGAGTTAAGCCTTCTTCGGTATTGCTGTTCGCTTCTTCAGTAACGATCTCGTCATCTTTATCTTCACGACCTGGCGTTTTCAGGTTGAACATACGGATAACCGCACTGAACACCACAAAGTAGATAGCGAAGAAAACAACGCCCATCACCAGCAGCATCCAGACATTCTGGCTGGCTGCTGGCAGGTTGTACATCAACGCGTAGTCGATAGCGCCCGCAGAGAAGGAGAAGCCCGCGTGGATCCCCAGCAACGTTGCCACAAACAGACTGATACCGGTCAGCAGTGCGTGCAGGAGGTACAGCAACGGCGCAAGGAACATGAACAGGAATTCCAGCGGCTCAGTCACACCTGTCAGGAACGCGGTGATAGCAACAGAAAGCAGCATCCCGCCAACCATCGGGCGACGCTCTTTCGGTGCTGCGAAGTACATCGCCAGCGCCGCACCTGGCAGACCGAACATCATGATCGGGAAGAAGCCAGACATGAACATCCCCGCAGTGCCGTCGCCCGCATAGAAGCGGTTGATGTCACCGTGGAAAACCGTGCCCGCAGCGTTGGTGAATTCACCAATCTGGAACCAGGCGATGGTGTTCAGTACCTGATGCAGACCGGTTGGGATCAGCAGACGGTTGATGAAACCAAAGATACCGGAACCCAGCGCGCCCGCAGAAACGATCCACTCGCCGCCTGCATGGATAGCGTGCTGTACCGGCGGCCAGACGTAACCAAAAATGGCTGCCAGCACCAGGCAGAAGAAGCCGGTGGCGATCGGCACAAAACGTTTGCCGCCGAAGAAGCTCAGGAAGTCCGGCAGTTTAATATCAGACCAACGGTTATAGGCTGCACCACCGACCAGACCGGTAATGATACCTGCCAGAACCCCCATGTTAATTTCTGGGTTGATGGTCACCATCGCTTTAGTTAACACAAAGTAACCAACCGCACCCGCCAGCGCCGCTGCACCTGCACTGTCTTTGGACCAGCTGGAGGCCACGCCGATCGCAAAGATCAACGCCAGGTTATCAAAAATCGCGCCGCCTGCCTGGGCAATAAACGCAACATTAAGTAAATCTGGCTGGCCGAATCGCAGCAACAGTGCCGCCACCGGCAGCACCGCGATAGGGAGCTGTAACGCCCTACCGAGTCGCTGGAAAAAACCTAAAATATTCATCTTATTCCCCCTACGAGAACTCTATTTGGCTCGTTTAAAGCCGTATTTTTATTTTGCAGCAAATTGTACTGCCGATGTTCTGTAATCATATTGTTAGATCATCTGCTACAGAGTGTGTGAAAATTTAATTCGTACCGCAAATTAAACGCGCGTCTTTTGTGAGTTTTGTCACCAAATATCGTTATCATTACTCCCTTTTACTGGCTAAACCAGAAAACTTATTTTATCATTCAAAAAATCAGGTCGGATTGACGCCTGTCTGCGCAAATCCAGGTTACGCTTAAAGATGCCTAATCCGCCAACGGCTTACTTTTTACTTACTTGAGGTGAATAATGAGACTGATCCCCCTGACTACCGCTGAACAGGTCGGCAAATGGGCTGCTCGCCATATCGTTAATCGTATTAATGCGTTCAAACCGACTGCCGATCGTCCGTTTGTGCTTGGCCTGCCGACTGGCGGCACGCCGATGACCACCTATAAAGCGTTAGTCGAAATGCATAAAGCAGGCCAGGTCAGCTTTAAGCACGTTGTCACCTTCAACATGGACGAATATGTCGGTCTGCCGAAAGAGCATCCGGAAAGCTACTACAGTTTTATGCACCGTAACTTCTTCGATCACGTTGATATTCCAGCAGAAAATATCAACCTTCTCAACGGCAATGCCCCAGATATCGACGCCGAATGCCGCCAGTATGAAGAAAAAATCCGCTCTTACGGTAAAATCCACCTGTTTATGGGCGGTGTAGGTAACGACGGTCACATTGCATTTAACGAACCGGCCTCTTCTCTTGCCTCTCGCACCCGTATCAAAACCCTGACACATGACACTCGCGTCGCAAACTCTCGTTTCTTTGATAACGATGTTAATCAGGTGCCAAAATATGCGCTGACCGTAGGTGTGGGTACACTGCTGGATGCCGAAGAAGTGATGATTCTGGTGCTGGGCAGCCAGAAAGCACTGGCACTGCAGGCTGCCGTTGAAGGTTGCGTTAACCACATGTGGACCATCAGCTGTCTGCAACTGCATCCGAAAGCCATCATGGTGTGTGATGAACCTTCCACCATGGAGCTGAAAGTTAAGACTTTAAGATATTTCAACGAATTAGAAGCAGAAAATATCAAAGGTCTGTAATTGTTATCCCTGCCCTGACGCCTTGCTCAGGGCATTATTATTTTTGAAATCGGGGGTCGGAATGTATGCATTAACCCAGGGCCGGATCTTTACCGGTCATGAATTTCTTGATGACCATGCAGTTGTTATCGCTGATGGCCTGATTAAAAGCGTCTGCCCAGTAGCGGAACTGCCGCCAGAGATTGAACAACGTTCACTGAACGGGGCCATTCTCTCCCCCGGTTTTATCGATGTGCAGTTAAACGGCTGCGGCGGCGTGCAGTTCAACGATACCGCTGAAGCGGTCAGCGTGGAAACGCTGGAAATCATGCAGAAAGCCAATGAGAAATCAGGCTGCACTAACTATTTGCCGACGCTTATCACCACCAGCGATGACCTGATGAAACAGGGCGTTCGCGTGATGCGTGAGTACCTGGCAAAACATCCGAATCAGGCATTAGGTTTACACCTGGAAGGCCCATGGCTGAATCTGGTGAAAAAAGGTACCCATAATCCGAATTTCGTACGGAAACCGGATGCCGCGCTGGTCGATTTCCTGTGTGAAAACGCCGACGTCATTACCAAAGTGACGCTGGCACCGGAAATGGTTCCTGCGGAAGTCATCAGCAAACTGGCAAATGCCGGGATTGTGGTGTCTGCCGGTCACTCCAATGCAACGTTGAAAGAAGCGAAAGCCGGTTTCCGCGCGGGGATTACCTTTGCCACCCATCTGTACAATGCGATGCCGTATATTACGGGCCGTGAACCGGGCCTGGCGGGCGCGATCCTCGACGAAGCTGACATTTATTGCGGTATTATCGCTGATGGCCTGCATGTTGATTACGCTAACATTCGCAACGCCAAGCGTCTGAAAGGCGACAAACTGTGTCTGGTTACCGACGCCACCGCGCCAGCCGGGGCCAACATTGAACAGTTCATTTTTGCGGGTAAAACAATATACTACCGCAACGGACTTTGTGTGGATGAGAATGGTACGTTAAGTGGTTCATCCTTAACCATGATTGAAGGCGTGCGTAATCTGGTTGAACATTGCGGTATCGCACTGGATGAAGTGCTGCGTATGGCGACGCTCTATCCGGCTCGTGCGATTGGCGTTGAAAAACGTCTCGGCACGCTCGCCGCAGGTAAAGTGGCCAACCTGACCGCATTCACACCTGATTTTAAAATCACCAGGACTATCGTTAACGGTAACGAGGTCGTAACCCAATAAGAGAAAGTATGACACCAGGCGGACAAGCTCAGATAGGTAATGTTGATCTCGTAAAACAGCTTAACAGCGCGGCGGTTTATCGCCTGATTGACCAGCATGGGCCAATCTCGCGAATTCAGATTGCTGAGCAAAGCCAGCTTGCCCCCGCCAGCGTAACCAAAATTACGCGTCAGCTTATCGAACGCGGGCTGATCAAAGAAGTTGATCAGCAGGCCTCCACCGGAGGCCGCCGCGCTATCTCTATCGTCACCGAAACCCGCAATTTCCACGCAATTGGCGTACGTCTCGGTCGCCACGACGCCACCATCACCCTGTTTGATCTCAGCAGCAAAGTTCTGGCAGAAGAACATTACCCGCTACCGGAACGTACCCAGCAGACGCTGGAACATGCCCTGCTGAATGCCATTACTCAGTTTATTGATAACCACCAGCGCAAGCTGCGGGAGCTGATCGCCATTTCAGTGATCCTGCCAGGACTGGTCGATCCGGACAGCGGCAAAATTCACTACATGCCGCATATTCAGGTGGAAAACTGGGGGCTGGTTGAAGCACTGGAAGAACGTTTTAAAGTGACCTGTTATGTCGGCCACGATATCCGCAGCCTGGCGCTGGCAGAGCACTACTTCGGTGCAAGTCAGGATTGCGAAGACTTCATTCTGGTGCGTGTCCATCGCGGAACGGGGGCCGGAATCATCTCTAATGGGCGCATTTTTATTGGCCGCAACGGCAACGTCGGTGAAATTGGCCATATTCAGGTCGAACCGCTGGGTGAACGCTGCCACTGCGGTAACTTTGGCTGCCTGGAAACTATCGCTGCCAACGCTGCCATTGAACAACGGGTGTTGAATTTATTAAAGCAGGGCTACCAGAGCCGTGTGCCACTGGACGACTGCACCATCAAAACTATCTGCAAAGCCGCGAACAAAGGCGATAGCCTGGCCTCGGAAGTGATCGAGTATGTCGGTCGTCATCTGGGCAAAACCATCGCCATTGCTATCAACTTATTTAATCCGCAAAAAATTGTTATCGCTGGTGAGATCACCGAAGCCGATAAAGTGCTGCTCCCTGCTATCGAAAGCTGCATTAATACTCAGGCACTGAAGGCGTTTCGCACTAATCTACCGGTGGTACGTTCTGAGCTGGATCACCGCTCGGCAATCGGCGCTTTTGCGCTGGTAAAACGCGCCATGCTCAACGGTATTTTGCTCCAGCATTTGCTGGAAAATTAATGTGCTTTTATAGTGGCGCTTATTGTTGTCAATATTCTGGGTAGTCCATGACCATTAAAAATGTAATTTGCGATATCGACGGCGTGCTGATGCACGATAACGTCGCCGTACCGGGTGCAGCGGAATTTTTGCACGGGATTATGGATAAAGGCCTGCCGCTGGTGTTGCTGACCAACTATCCTTCGCAGACCGGGCAAGATCTGGCGAACCGCTTTGCCACTGCCGGTGTCGATGTGCCGGACAGCGTGTTTTATACCTCCGCGATGGCAACCGCCGATTTCCTGCGTCGCCAGGAAGGCAAGAAAGCGTATGTGGTGGGCGAAGGCGCGCTGATTCATGAGCTGTACAAAGCTGGTTTTACGATTACCGATGTGAACCCTGATTTTGTGATTGTTGGCGAAACACGCTCCTACAACTGGGACATGATGCATAAAGCGGCCTATTTTGTCGCTAATGGTGCACGCTTTATCGCCACCAACCCAGATACTCACGGACGCGGTTTTTATCCCGCCTGTGGCGCGCTGTGCGCGGGCATTGAGAAAATCTCCGGACGTAAACCGTTCTATGTTGGTAAGCCGAGTCCGTGGATCATCCGCGCGGCATTAAACAAAATGCAGGCGCATTCGGAAGAAACGGTGATTGTCGGCGATAACTTGCGCACCGACATTCTGGCGGGCTTCCAGGCCGGTCTGGAGACGATTCTTGTGCTCTCCGGCGTTTCGTCGCTCGACGATATCGACAGTATGCCGTTCCGCCCAAGCTGGATTTACCCGTCAGTCGCTGAAATCGACGTTATCTGAATAGAAACCACGTCTGCGGACGTGGTTTCTTATTTTTACCCATCATTAAAATTCACCCATTCAATAAAACCCACTAAAAATTATCGAATCATCAACAAACACATCCTTACACCATACCTTTTTTCACTAATCGACAATCACTATTACGTTTTTTATTTTTTCACCGTCAAATCGCTTGCGCACAGTGCTGCTTTGCGGCATTTTTTTAAACAAGCAAACACAACAAGCAACAAATACCAGGTTAACGGAGAAGGTTATGTGTTCAATTTTTGGCGTATTCGATATCAAAACAGACGCAGTTGAGCTGCGGAAGAAAGCACTCGAGCTGTCACGCCTGATGCGTCATCGCGGCCCGGACTGGTCCGGTATTTATGCCAGCGATAACGCCATTCTCGCCCACGAACGTCTGTCAATTGTTGACGTTAACGCGGGGGCGCAACCTCTCTACAACCAACAAAAAACCCACGTACTGGCGGTAAACGGTGAAATCTACAACCACCAGGCATTGCGCGCCGAATATGGCGATCGTTACCAATTCCAAACCGGGTCTGACTGCGAAGTGATCCTCGCGCTGTATCAGGAAAAAGGGCCGGAATTTCTCGACGACTTGCAGGGCATGTTTGCCTTTGCCCTGTACGACAGCGAAAAAGATGCATATCTGATTGGTCGCGACCATCTGGGGATCATCCCACTGTATATGGGGTATGACGAACACGGTCAGCTGTATGTGGCCTCAGAAATGAAAGCCCTGGTGCCAGTATGCCGCACGATTAAAGAGTTCCCGGCGGGGAGCTATTTATGGAGTCAGGACGGCGAAATCCGTTCTTATTATCATCGCGACTGGTTCGACTACGATGCGGTGAAAGATAACGTGACCGACAAAAACGAGCTGCGTCAGGCGCTGGAAGATTCCGTTAAAAGCCATCTGATGTCTGATGTGCCTTACGGTGTGCTGCTCTCGGGGGGACTGGATTCCTCAATTATTTCCGCGATCACCAAGAAATACGCCGCCCGTCGCGTGGAAGATCAGGAACGCTCTGAAGCCTGGTGGCCGCAGTTGCACTCCTTTGCTGTAGGTCTGCCGGGTTCACCGGATCTGAAAGCAGCCCAGGAAGTGGCAAACCATCTGGGCACTGTACATCACGAAATTCACTTCACTGTACAGGAAGGTCTGGATGCCATCCGCGACGTGATTTACCACATCGAAACTTATGATGTGACCACTATTCGCGCTTCAACACCGATGTATTTAATGTCGCGTAAGATCAAGGCGATGGGCATTAAAATGGTGTTGTCCGGTGAAGGTTCTGACGAAGTGTTTGGCGGTTATCTTTACTTCCACAAAGCGCCGAACGCTAAAGAACTGCATGAAGAGACGGTGCGTAAACTGCTGGCCCTGCATATGTATGACTGCGCGCGTGCCAACAAAGCGATGTCAGCCTGGGGCGTGGAAGCACGTGTTCCGTTCCTCGACAAGAAATTCCTCGACGTGGCGATGCGTATTAACCCGCAGGATAAAATGTGCGGTAACGGTAAGATGGAAAAACACATCCTGCGTGAATGTTTTGAGTCGTACCTGCCTGCAAGTGTTGCCTGGCGGCAGAAAGAGCAGTTCTCCGATGGCGTCGGTTACAGTTGGATTGACACACTGAAAGAAGTGGCGGCACAGCAGGTTTCTGATCAGCAACTGGAAACAGCCCGCTTCCGCTTCCCATACAACACGCCGACCTCAAAAGAAGCGTACCTGTACCGGGAGATTTTTGAAGAACTGTTCCCGCTTCCGAGCGCCGCTGAGTGCGTGCCGGGCGGTCCTTCCGTCGCGTGTTCTTCCGCTAAAGCGATTGAGTGGGATGAGGCGTTCAAGAAAATGGACGATCCGTCTGGTCGTGCGGTTGGCGTTCACCAGTCAGCGTATAAATAAGACGTGTAATATTGCCCCGGAGAAATCCGGGGCAATTTCAGTTACTGGGGAGCTTGTTGATTCTGATATGAAGTGAGGAAATGTTCCGGATTTGCTACATCGCTGTCAGATAATTCATTACTGTAAGCGACTGACCAGGTTGCCGATTCCTCCGGGATATGCAGGCTTCCACTTCCCTCTTTCAGGCGTAATAACTCAAAAGATTCACCCTTGATTACAGTGGTATAAGATTTCTCACCTTCCTGTAATACTTTTACTTTGCAGCGAAAAATCTGACCATCGATGTCATTATCAACATGCGATACCTGAACGAGTGCCTCATTAGATGCTTTCGGCCCGATTCGCATCATCCACACCACAGCGCCTTCCTGCCCACGATAGCCAAAAACATATTTACCGATTTCCGGTTTGACCGTATCGGCAAACGCGGATTGCATAAGTATTAAGACACCCATCAACATCATCATAAAACGCAGCATAGTATTCCCTCAATAAATCGCCTGAAGTGATAGCAGAGATGCAGGCGTAGCGATCCCTGCCCTGTCCTGTTGCAACGGGCCAGTATTTCATAGATTAATTTCCCACCACTATTGTTGAATTCCGAATTTCATCCTGTATGACAAAAGAATGGCTGTAGGGTGGGGAAAAAACACAAAGTAAACAATAATTGACGAATATAGCGCCACGCTGTTCGCAACCTAACCAAACAGTCACTTTCGAGCAATTTTCCTTGAAAAAGAGGTTGACGCTGCAAGGCTCTATACGCATAATGCGCCCCGCAACGCCGATAAGGTATCGCGAAAAAAAAAGATGGCTACGTAGCTCAGTTGGTTAGAGCACATCACTCATAATGATGGGGTCACAGGTTCGAATCCCGTCGTAGCCACCATCTTTTTTTGCGGGAGTGGCGAAATTGGTAGACGCACCAGATTTAGGTTCTGGCGCCGCAAGGTGTGCGAGTTCAAGTCTCGCCTCCCGCACCATTCACCAGAAAGCGTTGTACGGATGGGGTATCGCCAAGCGGTAAGGCACCGGTTTTTGATACCGGCATTCCCTGGTTCGAATCCAGGTACCCCAGCCATCTTCTTCGAGTAAGCGGTTCACCGCCCGGTTATTGGGGTATCGCCAAGCGGTAAGGCACCGGTTTTTGATACCGGCATTCCCTGGTTCGAATCCAGGTACCCCAGCCATCGAAGAAATAATCTGGCTACGTAGCTCAGTTGGTTAGAGCACATCACTCATAATGATGGGGTCACAGGTTCGAATCCCGTCGTAGCCACCAAATTCTGAATCTGTCGAATAGATTCGGCAAATTCAAAAACAAATTTGTTGGGGTATCGCCAAGCGGTAAGGCACCGGATTCTGATTCCGGCATTCCGAGGTTCGAATCCTCGTACCCCAGCCAATTTATTCAAGACGCTTACTTTGTAAGTGCACCCAGTTGGGGTATCGCCAAGCGGTAAGGCACCGGATTCTGATTCCGGCATTCCGAGGTTCGAATCCTCGTACCCCAGCCACATTAAAAAAGCTCGCTTCGGCGAGTTTTTTGCTTTTCTGCGTACATTCAATGTCGAATGCGATGTTGATACGTCTTATCCTTCAATGTCGGATGCGACGCTGGCGCGTCTTATCCGACCTACGGTTGGCATGCATCCGGCAATGTTGTAAGGCTACAACCCTAATGCATATTTCAGCGCCTGACGTTTCAACACGCCAGCACGCTCCGCAGCCATTAATCCGAGATTACGCACAAAACGCAGCGGCGGCAGATTATTGCTGAATCCGGCATAAAACAGATCCATACCGCTTTGCATAATGAAGTTATCCGCCATGCGCCGCATCTGGTAACGCTTGAGCACAGGATAACTGGCCCACGCTTCGCCATAGCTGCGGGCGTTGACCAGAACATCAATCAGGGCATCAACATCACGATAACCAAGATTCACCCCCTGCCCCGCCAGCGGATGGATGGTATGCGCGGCATCGCCCACCAGTGCAAGCCCTGGTTGCACATACTGCAACGCATGGCGACGTGTCAGCGGAAACGCACCAGCGGCAAGCGGTGTCACGTAACCCAGACGCGACGGGAAATGCTTCGCGATTTCCGCCTGTAACTGCGCCATATTCATATTCTGCAACTGGCGAATGCGCGCCGGAGAGTCATACCACACCAGCGATGCCCAGTTATCAAACAGCGGCAGAAACGCACGCGGTCCGTCCGGGGTAAATTGCTGCCAGGTGCTGTCGCCGGGATCGTTCTCGCACTGTACGCTAATCAACATACACGACTGCGCATACTGCCAGGCATGAACGCCAATTCCCGCCATCTGCCGCACCTGCGAATTTGCGCCGTCGGCACCAATCACCAGTTTCGCGCGGATCACTTCGCCGCCCTTCAGTTCCAGCTCCTGAAGATCATTATGGCGATGCAGCGCAATCAGCGAGGTTGGCACACGTAACGTCACGTTCGGATGCGCTTCCAGCGCCTGCCAAAGCGCCTGTTGCAGGACAGTGTTTTCTACCATATAGCCCAGCAACGGTAACTTAAGTTCAGCGGCGTCAAACGCCACATGCGCCGTTTCCCACTCCCAGGTTTCCAGTCTGCGGTAAGGATGGCAACGCATAGCCTGTACTGCATCCCAGACACCTAAACCTTTAAGCAATGATACCGAAGCCGCACTAATCGCCGAGATCCGCACATCCGGCTGGCTATCAGCGACAAACGGCGCAGGTTCTGCGTGCTCGATTACCGTTACCGAAAATCCGTGCTGTGCCAGTCCCAGCGCCAGTGCACCGCCGACCATTCCTCCGCCGACAATGGCAATTTCCGTTGGTTGATTTGTCATGGTCAATCATCCTGTTAGCAATATGCTTTAAGTTTACAGGATTTTTACCCCCAAGGGCTGATAACGCTCATACTGGTCACAACGGCAGCAAAGCATTACACTATGCGCCCTGCATTCCTGGCTACTATTTCGCAAGAGCAAGTCGATGACCAAAAAACTCCATATTAAAACCTGGGGCTGTCAGATGAACGAGTACGATTCATCGAAGATGGCCGATCTGCTGGATGCCACCCACGGCTATCAACTGACCGACGTGGCGGAAGAAGCGGATGTGCTGCTGCTGAACACCTGCTCAATCCGCGAGAAGGCTCAGGAAAAAGTCTTCCATCAGTTGGGTCGCTGGAAACTGTTAAAAGAGAAGAATCCGGACCTGATTATCGGCGTCGGTGGCTGCGTGGCATCGCAAGAAGGCGAGCACATTCGCCAGCGCGCCCACTATGTCGATATTATTTTTGGGCCGCAAACGCTGCACCGTCTGCCGGAGATGATCAACTCCGTGCGCGGCGACCGCAGCCCGGTTGTAGATATCAGCTTCCCGGAAATCGAGAAGTTTGACCGTCTGCCGGAACCGCGCGCCGAAGGGCCAACCGCGTTTGTCTCCATCATGGAAGGCTGCAATAAATATTGCACCTACTGCGTGGTGCCTTACACCCGTGGTGAAGAGGTAAGCCGTCCGTCCGACGATATTCTGTTTGAAATTGCCCAGCTTGCGGCTCAGGGCGTGCGTGAAGTCAACCTGCTCGGTCAGAACGTGAACGCCTGGCGTGGTGAAAACTACGACGGCACCACCGGATCGTTTGCCGATCTGCTGCGTCTGGTTGCTGCGATCGACGGGATCGATCGTATTCGCTTTACCACCAGCCATCCGATCGAATTCACCGACGATATCATCGAAGTGTATCGCGACACGCCGGAGCTGGTGAGCTTCCTGCACCTGCCGGTACAGAGCGGTTCCGATCGTATTCTGAACCTGATGGGACGTACTCATACGGCGCTGGAGTACAAAGCGATCATCCGTAAACTGCGTGCGGCGCGTCCGGATATTCAGATCAGTTCTGACTTCATCGTTGGCTTCCCTGGCGAAACCACCGAAGACTTCGAGAAAACGATGAAGCTGATTGCCGACGTCAATTTCGACATGAGCTACAGCTTTATCTTCTCTGCACGTCCGGGTACGCCAGCCGCCGATATGGTTGATGATGTTCCGGAAGAAGAGAAGAAGCAGCGTCTGTATATTCTGCAAGAACGTATCAATCAGCAAGCGATGGCATGGAGCCGCCGGATGCTCGGCACCACCCAGCGTATTCTGGTAGAAGGTACATCGCGTAAGAGCATCATGGAACTTTCCGGGCGTACCGAAAATAACCGCGTGGTCAACTTCGAGGGCACACCGGATATGATCGGTAAATTCGTCGATGTAGAAATTACCGACGTCTACCCGAACTCTCTGCGCGGTAAAGTGGTGCGTACTGAAGATGAAATGGGTCTGCGCGTGGCAGAAACACCGGAATCGGTGATTGCCCGTACCCGCAAAGAAAACGACCTGGGCGTGGGTTATTATCAGCCGTAATTCTCAGGCCCGCCGGTCTGGTAAGTTTTGAGACTGACGACAAACGCAAATTGCCTGATGCGCTACGCTTATCATGCCTACATGATTCCAGCAATATATTGAATTTGCATGAATTTGCAGGCCGGATAAGGCGTTTACGCCGCATCCGGCATGAACAACACGCTCTTCGTCAATAATCACTGGCCCGCCGTTCCGGTGGGCCTTGTTTTTTCTCTCTTTATCCCCATCTTTATCGCAATGCTTGCGCCTTTTTCCTGTGGCGTGAATAATTTCGTTATAGGCCGGTGAATGTTCAGCTTCCGGCGGCATACAGATAAGAGGAACAGTTTGAACATAGACACTCGCGAAATCACCCTGGAGCCAGCAGACAACGCGCGTCTGTTGAGCCTGTGCGGCCCGTTTGATGACAACATCAAACAACTCGAACGCCGTCTCGGCATCGAAATCAATCGCCGCGATAACCACTTTAAACTGACCGGCCGCCCGATTTGCGTCACCGCCGCGGCAGACATTCTGCGCAGCCTGTATGTCGATACCGCCCCAATGCGCGGTCAGATTCAGGATATCGAACCAGAACAGATCCACCTTGCGATTAAAGAAGCGCGCGTGCTGGAGCAAAGCGCGGAGAGCGTGCCGGAGTACGGCAAAGCGGTCAATATCAAAACCAAACGCGGCGTAATTAAGCCGCGCACGCCAAACCAGGCGCAGTACATCGCCAATATTCTCGACCATGACATCACCTTCGGCGTTGGGCCGGCGGGTACGGGTAAAACCTACCTGGCAGTAGCTGCGGCAGTTGATGCCCTGGAACGTCAGGAAATCCGCCGTATTCTGCTGACTCGTCCGGCGGTAGAAGCCGGTGAGAAACTGGGCTTCCTGCCGGGTGATTTAAGCCAGAAAGTAGACCCGTATCTGCGCCCGCTGTACGACGCGCTGTTTGAAATGCTGGGTTTTGAGAAAGTCGAGAAACTGATTGAGCGCAACGTTATTGAAGTCGCGCCGCTGGCCTATATGCGTGGTCGTACGCTGAACGACGCGTTTATCATTCTTGATGAGAGCCAGAACACCACCATCGAACAGATGAAGATGTTCCTGACCCGTATCGGTTTTAACTCAAAAGCAGTTATCACCGGCGACGTCACGCAGATCGACCTGCCGCGTAATACCAAGTCTGGTTTGCGTCACGCCATCGAAGTGCTGGCCGATGTCGAAGAGATCAGCTTTAACTTCTTCCACAGCGAAGACGTGGTTCGTCACCCGGTGGTGGCGCGTATCGTTAACGCCTATGAAGCCTGGGAAGAAGCCGAACAAAAACGTAAAGCGGCGCTGGCGGCAGAACGCAAGCGCGAAGAACAGGAACAAAAATGAGTCAGGTGATCCTCGATTTACAACTGGCATGCGAAGATAATTCCGGGTTGCCGGAAGAGAGCCAGTTTCAGGCATGGCTGAATGCGGTGATCCCGCAGTTTCAGGAAGAGTCGGAAGTGACTATTCGCGTGGTCGACACCGCCGAAAGCCACAGTCTGAATATGACCTATCGCGGTAAGGATAAGCCGACCAACGTGCTCTCCTTCCCGTTTGAAGTGCCGCCTGGCATGGAGATGTCGCTACTGGGCGATCTGGTTATCTGCCGTCAAGTGGTTGAGAAGGAAGCACAGGAGCAAGGCAAACCACTGGAGGCGCACTGGGCGCATATGGTGGTGCATGGCAGTCTGCATTTGTTAGGTTACGATCACATCGAAGATGACGAAGCAGAAGAAATGGAAGCCCTCGAAACAGAGATTATGCTTGCTCTGGGCTATGAGGATCCGTACATTGCCGAGAAAGAATAATTTGCCAGGCATTTGACTGGCAGATGTCCCCGCCGTTGGTGATTAACGACGGCGTTTTGATTAACTAACATGAGAACCCATACGACGCCATGAGCGACGACAATTCACACAGTAGTGACACGATAAGCAACAAGAAGGGATTTTTCTCCCTGTTACTCAGCCAACTTTTCCACGGTGAACCGAAAAACCGTGACGAACTGCTGGCGCTGATCCGTGATTCCGGGCAGAACGACCTTATCGACGAAGATACGCGCGATATGCTCGAAGGGGTAATGGACATCGCAGACCAACGCGTTCGCGACATCATGATCCCCCGCTCCCAGATGATTACCCTGAAACGCAACCAGACGCTGGACGAATGCCTTGATGTCATCATCGAGTCCGCCCACTCACGTTTCCCGGTGATTAGCGAAGACAAAGATCACATTGAAGGGATTCTGATGGCGAAAGACTTGCTGCCGTTTATGCGCAGCGATGCTGAAGCCTTCAGCATGGACAAAGTGTTACGTCAGGCGGTTGTCGTTCCTGAAAGTAAGCGCGTAGACCGGATGCTGAAAGAGTTTCGCTCTCAGCGTTACCACATGGCGATCGTCATTGACGAATTCGGTGGGGTTTCCGGTCTGGTGACCATTGAAGACATCCTGGAACTGATTGTTGGTGAGATTGAAGACGAGTATGACGAAGAAGATGATATCGACTTCCGTCAGCTGAGTCGTCATACCTGGACCGTGCGCGCGCTGGCTTCCATTGAAGACTTCAACGAAGCGTTCGGCACTCACTTTAGCGATGAAGAAGTCGACACTATCGGTGGTCTGGTGATGCAGGCATTTGGGCATCTTCCGGCGCGTGGCGAAACCATCGACATCGACGGTTACCAGTTCAAAGTGGCGATGGCCGATAGTCGGCGTATTATTCAGGTTCATGTCAAAATCCCGGATGACTCACCCCAGCCAAAGCTGGATGAATAAAACCGAAACTGGATAGATAACTACATGGCTTTTGCCTCATTAATTGAACGCCAGCGCATTCGCCTGCTGCTGGCGTTATTATTCGGTGCCTGCGGAACGCTGGCCTTCTCTCCTTACGACGTCTGGCCTGCGGCGATTATTTCGCTGATGGGGCTTCAGGCGTTGACCTTTAACCGCCGTCCACTCCAGTCTGCCGCTATTGGCTTTTGCTGGGGATTTGGCCTCTTTGGCAGCGGTATTAACTGGGTCTATGTCAGCATCGCGACCTTTGGCGGAATGCCTGGCCCGGTTAACATCTTCCTGGTGGTACTGCTGGCGGCGTATCTGTCGCTGTATACCGGACTGTTTGCTGGCGTGTTGTCGCGTCTGTGGCCGAAAACCACCTGGCTACGCGTGGCGATTGCCGCTCCTGCTCTCTGGCAGGTGACCGAGTTTCTGCGCGGTTGGGTACTGACAGGCTTCCCGTGGTTACAGTTCGGCTATAGCCAGATTGATGGCCCGTTAAAAGGGCTGGCGCCGATAATGGGCGTGGAAGCCATTAACTTCCTGCTGATGATGGTAAGCGGCCTGCTGGCACTGGCGTTAGTCAAACGCAACTGGCGTCCGCTGGTGGTGGCTGTCGTACTGTTTGCCCTTCCCTTCCCGCTGCGTTACATCCAGTGGTATACCCCGCAACCGGAGAAAACCATTCAGGTTTCGATGGTTCAGGGCGATATTCCGCAATCGCTGAAGTGGGACGAAGGCCAGCTTCTTAATACGCTGAAGGTTTACTACAACGCAACGGCACCACTGATGGGCAAATCATCGTTGATTATCTGGCCGGAGTCGGCGATAACCGATCTGGAAATGAATCAGCAACCATTCCTCAAAGAGCTGGATGGCGTTCTGCGTGAGAAAGGGAGTTCGTTGATAACCGGGATTGTCGACGCGCGTCTCAATAAGCAGAACCGCTACGATACCTACAACGCCATCATCACGCTGGGTAAAGGTGCACCGTACAGCTACGAATCAGCCGATCGCTATAACAAAAACCATCTGGTGCCGTTTGGCGAGTTTGTCCCGCTGGAGTCGATTCTGCGTCCGTTAGCACCGTTCTTTGATCTGCCGATGTCGTCATTCAGCCGTGGGCCATATATCCAGCCACCGCTGTCGGTGAACGGCATTCAGCTCACTGCGGCCATTTGCTACGAGATCATTCTCGGCGAGCAAGTGCGCGATAACTTCCGCCCGGATACCGACTATCTGCTGACTATCTCCAACGATGCGTGGTTTGGTAAGTCTATTGGTCCATGGCAGCACTTCCAGATGGCGCGAATGCGTGCGCTGGAGCTGGCGCGCCCACTGCTGCGCAGCACCAACAACGGCATTACGGCGGTGATTGGTCCTCAAGGTGAGATTCAGGCGATGATCCCACAATTCACCCGCGAGGTGTTAACCACTAACGTGACGCCGACTACCGGACTCACGCCATACGCACGTACCGGCAACTGGCCGCTGTGGGTGCTGACGGCGCTGTTTGGTTTTGCCGCTGTGTTGATGAGTCTGCGTCAGCGACGTAAATAATCCCTTCTTATCGTGCCGGAATACATCCCGTATTTCGGCACGCTCGCCGGATGCGGCATGCACACCTTTTCCACCTTCACCATTCTTCTGTCCATTTCTGGCACATCTATTGCTTTGTTATACAAGGCAAACCTTGAACCGGCATTAGCGCAACCCGGTTGCACCACAACAATCCACCGGTAGCACCAAAAAGGTGCATTTTAAGAATTTTGCTTCGGAATGGTGCGGTGCATCTCGCAAAAACAAACAATAAAACAGCAATATCTTTACATTTAGCCAAACTAAATGTTACCTAACAAGCACAACACTGCACAATAAAGTTGCAGATGATAACAACACAAACACTCACAACGGGTATCCATGCGTTTTTAACGCAGAAGATAAAGGAGTTGGATATGCAATTACGTAAACCTGCCACAGCAATCCTGGCCCTGGCGCTTTCCGCAGGACTGGCACAGGCAGATGACGCCGCCCCGGCAGCGGGCAGTACACTAGACAAAATCGCCAAAAACGGTGTGATTGTCGTCGGTCACCGTGAATCTTCAGTACCTTTTTCTTATTACGACAATCAGCAAAAAGTGGTGGGTTACTCGCAGGATTACTCCAACGCCATTGTTGAAGCAGTGAAAAAGAAACTCAACAAACCGGACTTGCAGGTGAAACTGATTCCGATCACCTCACAAAACCGTATTCCACTGCTGCAAAACGGCACTTTTGATTTTGAATGTGGTTCTACCACCAACAACGTCGAACGCCAAAAACAGGCGGCTTTCTCTGACACTATTTTCGTGGTCGGTACGCGCCTGTTGACCAAAAAGGGTGGTGATATCAAAGATTTTGCCGATCTGAAAGGCAAAGCCGTAGTCGTTACTTCCGGCACTACCTCTGAAGTTTTGCTCAACAAACTGAATGAAGAGCAAAAAATGAATATGCGAATTATCAGCGCCAAAGATCACGGTGACTCTTTCCGCACCCTGGAAAGCGGTCGTGCCGTTGCCTTTATGATGGATGATGCTCTGCTGGCTGGTGAACGTGCGAAAGCGAAGAAACCAGACAACTGGGAAATCGTCGGCAAGCCGCAGTCTCAGGAAGCCTACGGTTGCATGTTGCGTAAAGACGATCCGCAGTTCAAAAAGCTGATGGATGACACCATCGCTCAGGTCCAGACCTCCGGTGAAGCGGAAAAATGGTTTGATAAATGGTTCAAAAATCCAATTCCGCCGAAAAACCTGAACATGAATTTCGAACTGTCGGACGAAATGAAAGCACTGTTCAAAGAACCGAATGACAAAGCACTGAACTAATTACAAGAACCAGGGGCGGAAATTCCAGCCCTCTCGATTGTTACGTAGCACGGACAGACTATACGCCTGATGGTCGTTCCCCATCGGGCCTGAAAACCGCAATACGCTGGGTAACAATCTTCGAGGGTAGCAGTTAACGCTGCTACCCTCTTTTTTCTGGAGTAGATTTATGTCTATAGACTGGAACTGGGGTATTTTTTTACAACAAGCCCCGTTCGGCAACACCACCTATCTTGGTTGGATCTGGAGTGGTTTTCAGGTGACGATCGCTTTGTCGATCTGCGCCTGGATTATCGCTTTCCTCGTCGGCTCGTTATTCGGCATTTTGCGCACCGTTCCTAACCGTTTTCTCTCCGGTCTGGGTACGTTGTATGTCGAACTGTTCCGCAACGTGCCATTGATTGTGCAATTCTTTACCTGGTATCTGGTGATCCCAGAGCTGCTGCCGGAGAAAATCGGCATGTGGTTTAAGGCGGAACTGGACCCAAATATTCAGTTTTTCCTCTCCTCTATGCTCTGCCTGGGGCTGTTTACTGCGGCTCGCGTTTGCGAACAAGTACGCGCCGCAATCCAGTCACTACCGCGCGGGCAGAAGAATGCCGCGCTGGCAATGGGGCTGACGCTGCCGCAGGCTTACCGCTATGTGCTGCTGCCTAACGCTTATCGCGTTATCGTCCCGCCGATGACTTCCGAGATGATGAACCTGGTGAAAAACTCCGCCATCGCCTCGACTATCGGTCTGGTAGATATGGCGGCGCAGGCGGGTAAATTGCTCGACTACTCGGCCCACGCCTGGGAGTCGTTTACCGCCATCACGCTGGCGTATGTGTTGATTAACGCGGTTATCATGCTGGTGATGACGCTGGTTGAACGTAAAGTTCGCCTGCCCGGCAATATGGGGGGCAAATAATGTACGAGTTTGACTGGAGTTCTATTGTCCCTTCCCTGCCGTATCTGCTGGATGGGCTGGTGATCACCCTGAAAATCACCGTCACGGCAGTCGTGATTGGTATTTTGTGGGGCACCATGCTGGCGGTGATGCGCTTATCGAGCTTTGCGCCCGTTGCCTGGTTTGCCAAAGCCTACGTTAACGTGTTCCGTTCGATCCCACTGGTAATGGTACTGTTGTGGTTTTACCTGATTGTGCCGGGTTTTCTGCAAAACGTGCTGGGATTATCGCCAAAAAATGATATCCGTTTAATTTCGGCGATGGTGGCGTTTTCGATGTTTGAAGCGGCCTACTATTCAGAGATTATCCGCGCCGGTATTCAAAGTATTTCTCGTGGTCAGTCGAGCGCCGCGCTGGCGTTGGGAATGACTCACTGGCAGTCGATGAAACTGATTATTCTGCCGCAGGCGTTCCGCGCGATGGTGCCGCTGCTGCTCACTCAGGGTATCGTACTGTTCCAGGATACCTCACTGGTGTATGTGTTATCTCTGGCCGATTTCTTCCGTACCGCCTCAACCATTGGTGAGCGTGATGGTACGCAGGTTGAGATGATCCTGTTTGCCGGATTTGTTTATTTCGTTATTAGCCTTAGCGCGTCGTTGTTGGTCAGCTACTTGAAAAGAAGGACAGCATAATGATTACCCTGAAAAATGTTTCAAAATGGTATGGTCACTTTCAGGTGCTGACCGACTGCTCAACCGAAGTGAAAAAAGGCGAAGTGGTGGTGGTTTGCGGCCCGTCTGGTTCTGGCAAATCAACGCTGATTAAAACCGTCAACGGCCTCGAACCGGTGCAGCAAGGTGAAATCACCGTCGATGGTATCGTGGTTAACGACAAGAAAACCGATCTGGCAAAGCTGCGTTCCCGCGTCGGGATGGTGTTCCAGCATTTCGAGCTGTTCCCTCATCTGTCGATTATCGAAAACCTGACCCTGGCGCAGGTGAAAGTGCTTAAACGCGATAAAGCGCCGGCTCGTGAAAAAGCATTGAAATTGCTGGAGCGCGTGGGACTTTCCGCACATGCCAATAAGTTTCCGGCGCAGCTTTCCGGCGGTCAGCAGCAGCGTGTGGCGATCGCTCGCGCATTGTGCATGGATCCTATTGCCATGCTGTTCGACGAACCGACATCGGCGCTGGATCCGGAGATGATCAACGAAGTGCTGGACGTGATGGTGGAACTGGCGAACGAGGGGATGACCATGATGGTGGTGACCCACGAAATGGGCTTTGCCCGTAAAGTGGCGAATAGAGTAATCTTTATGGACGAGGGAAAAATTGTCGAAGACTCGCCGAAAGACGCTTTCTTCGATGATCCGAAATCGGACCGCGCAAAAGACTTCCTCGCGAAAATCCTGCACTAATCCTTCTGGCGCGCATACCCAGGTGCGCGCCATCTCACGCTTTATCGTTTCGGTCCTCGTATCTGTTACATTCCGGCGTTACCCTTGTCGCAAAGAAACACACAACAAGGAGCAACAATGGCACTGCCAATTCTGTTAGATTGCGACCCAGGTCATGACGACGCTATCGCAATAGTTCTCGCCCTCGCCTCACCAGAGCTTGATGTCAAAGCCATCACATCTTCCGCCGGAAACCAGACACCCGATAAAACATTACGCAATGTTCTGCGTATGCTTACCTTGCTTAATCGCACCGATATTCCGGTAGCAAGCGGTGCGGTGAAACCGTTAATGCGTGAGTTGATTATCGCGGACAACGTACACGGCGAAAGCGGTCTGGATGGTCCGGCATTACCGGAACCGACGTTTGCACCGCAAAACTGTACGGCGGTAGAGCTGATGGCGAAAACGCTGCGTGAAAGTGCGGAACCTGTCACCATTGTTTCTACCGGACCGCAAACTAACGTCGCCTTGCTGCTCAATAGCCATCCGGAACTGCACAGCAAAATCGCCCGTATCGTGATTATGGGCGGTGCAATGGGGCTTGGTAACTGGACGCCAGCCGCCGAGTTTAATATTTACGTTGACCCGGAAGCAGCGGAGATTGTCTTCCAGTCAGGGATTCCGGTGGTGATGGCCGGTCTGGATGTCACTCACAAAGCACAAATCCACGTTGAAGACACCGAGCGTTTCCGCGCGATTGGTAACCCGATTTCAACCATTGTTGCCGAACTGCTGGATTTCTTCCTCGAATATCATAAAGACGAAAAATGGGGCTTTGTCGGCGCGCCGCTGCACGATCCGTGCACCATTGCCTGGCTATTGAAACCCGAGTTGTTTACCACCGTGGAGCGCTGGGTCGGCGTTGAAACACAGGGGAAATATACCCAGGGGATGACAGTTGTTGATTATTACTATCTGACCGGTAATAAACCGAATGCCACTGTAATGGTCGATGTTGATCGTCAGGGCTTTGTTGATTTACTGGCTGAACGTCTGAAATTTTACGCTTAATACTCCTTATTGATTAAGATCACCACGTTTTACCAGGGTGGTCTTAATCTGGTTATCTCTTTTTCTTTCAAGATATAAATGCAATGGATAATGCAGAACTCGCCATTGGTATCGATCTCGGTACTACCAATAGTTTAATTGCTGTCTGGAAAGACGGTGCCGCACAATTAATTCCAAATAAATTCGGTGAATATTTAACACCATCCATAATTAGCATGGATGAAAATAACCATATTCTGGTCGGTAAACCGGCAGTGTCCAGGCGCACATCGCATCCTGATAAAACCGCAGCGTTATTTAAACGCGCGATGGGCAGTAATACCAACTGGCGTTTAGGCGGTGACACATTTAATGCACCGGAATTGTCCTCTTTGGTATTGCGTTCATTAAAAGAAGATGCTGAAGAATTTCTGCAACAACCGATTAAAGATGTGGTGATCTCTGTTCCTGCTTATTTCAGTGATGAACAACGCAAGCATACCCGTTTAGCAGCAGAGTTAGCCGGGCTAAATGCAGTGCGCCTGATTAATGAGCCAACGGCAGCCGCGATGGCGTATGGCCTGCATACGCAGCAAAATACCCGCTCGCTGGTTTTTGATCTCGGTGGCGGCACGTTTGACGTCACGGTGCTTGAATACGCTACGCCGGTGATTGAAGTGCACGCCTCCGCGGGTGATAACTTTCTTGGTGGCGAAGATTTTACTCATATGCTGGTCGATGAAGTTTTAAGACGCACGGAAGTTGCCAAAACCACGCTTAACGAGAGCGAACTGGCAGCCTTATACGCCTGCGTGGAAGCGACAAAATGTAGCAATCAATCGCCAATGCACATTCGCTGGCAGTACCAGGAAGAAACACGTGAATGCGAATTTTACGAGAACGAACTGGAAGATTTGTGGTTGCCGCTACTCAACCGCTTGCGTGTGCCGATTGAACAGGCGTTGCGCGATGCACGTCTGAAACCGAGTCAAATCGACAGCCTGGTACTGGTCGGCGGTGCGTCGCAAATGCCGCTGGTGCAGCGAATCGCCGTGCGTCTGTTTGGCAAACTACCGTATCAAAGTTACGACCCGAGCACCATTGTCGCGCTGGGCGCAGCGATCCAGGCCGCCTGCCGCTTACGCAGCGAAGATATTGAAGAAGTGATCCTCACCGATATTTGCCCCTACTCGTTGGGCGTTGAAGTTAACCGCCAGGGCGTTTCCGGCATTTTCTCGCCAATTATTGAACGAAACACCACTGTGCCTGTATCGCGTGTAGAAACTTACTCAACCATGCACCCGGAACAGGATTCAATTACGGTTAACGTCTATCAGGGAGAAAACCACAAAGTTAAAAATAACATTCTGGTGGAGTCATTCGATGTGCCGTTGAAGAAAACCGGGGCTTATCAGTCGATTGATATTCGCTTTAGTTATGATATCAACGGGTTGCTTGAAGTTGACGTGCTTCTGGAAGACGGCAGCGTTAAGTCCAGAGTCATTAATCACAGTCCGGTAACATTGAGCGCTCAGCAGATTGAAGAGAGTCGGGCGCGGTTATCCGCATTGAAAATTTATCCGCGCGATATGCTCATTAACCGTACCTTTAAAGCCAAACTGGAAGAGTTGTGGGCGCGTGCGCTGGGTGAAGAGCGAGAAGAGATTGGCCGGGTGATCACCGATTTTGATGAGGCGTTGCAGTCAAACGATATGGCCCGCGTCGATGAGGTTAGGCGGCGGGCGAGCGATTATTTAGCCATTGAGCTCCCATAAACACGACTGCCGGATGCGGCGTAAACGCTGCATCCGGCCTACTCGTAGATCGGATAAGATGCGTCAGCATCACATCTAACTGAGCAACATCGCGATTTTGCCGAGAGCATAACCTATCACCAGCACCGTTAAGCCGATTTTAATAATGCTGGTAATGCTCTGTGGTTTTTCATCCTCATCATTTTTCTCTTCATGATTTTCAGGTATAGGCTCATCGACATCTTCATCCTCCGGCTCGAGTTTCACTTTTGTCAACAGCATCCGGGTGATAATGGCCTCTAATGGATGAGCGTCTCCGCCTTCCAGCCTTGTATTAAGACGGGCCAGCATCTCTTGTTTCGGAAACGCTTCCAGTACTACCTGTTCCGCTACCCGATACAGATCCAGTAACGGTGAATCTTGCCCTGTCTCGCTACCGACTCTCGATTTCCACCACGCCCATGCTTTGCGTTTGAAGAATAACGACTCGATAAACGATTGACCTAACGGCGATAATTTTCCGCTATGTAAAATTTCCGCCCATAACAGCCGCGTCCAGGCGCTCTCGCCAGGGACATATTTCAGCGGCTTACCTTGTGCATCAATCATGCTTCGCGCTTCGATAACCATCGCTAATAACGCGAAGTAATCCGGGCAATGACGCTTGCTCCACTGCAACAACAAATAATCCGCTTGTGTAGATGGGTAACTCTCCCAGTATGCGCAGAGATCGGCAAGCAGACTTTCCCCCTCACCGCAGTACAACCGTTGTGCACACGAGTAATATCGGGCATCTCCGCTTTCTGGTTCTTCCGTTTGCCACTGTTGGGCAACAGGAATGAGTTCCGCCATACCTGTTTGCACCGAGCTATACCAGCGCAACAATTTGCGATGCAACTTCGCATCATCAGGAATTAACCATGGACCTGCCATCGCCAAAAATGCAGTGACATAGTCAGGATGGTAACGGCAGCAACGTTCCAGCGCGAAGTAATAATCAACAGTCTGGTTCTGTAACGCGACGGGATATTCCAGAAGGCTAAGGAAATCGAAACAATCCCCAGCCTGAATGTCCTCAAGAAAAGCCTCCCGCTCTTCTTCATCCATTCCTTCGCTGTCACTAAACGAATGCCAGTTCAAACGCTCTGCCAACAAAGATGCACAATTCAATGAAAGATATCGCGCCTTCATAGCGATTGCACACAGCGGCCAGCGTAATTGTTCGACATCCTCCATGTTCCAGGTATTTAATTGCTGAATAAATTTCTGCCAGGCGGAGGGCTGAAAACGATCACTTTCCGAAGCCAGTAAGGTTCTGAACGCTTTCAGTGCTTCGTGCTCTTCTGCAAGATCTTTCTCGTTATCAGCATTTTTTTCGTCTGGATTGACCGCAAGTCGCAGCGCCTCTTCATAGGCCTGGCGTAACGCTTTAAACCCCTGCGGATCGGTTTCTGGATGGTACAACGGTAAACGAGCAAGATAAGCCTGACGGATAATATCAACTTGTGTTGTGCTTTCGATTTCGAGGATTTGCCAACATGTTTTCATAGGTCGCTCACATCCTTAAGCGTTGCCGGGCATTCAGGCTGGGCAGTTAATGGCTGCCAGGGAAGCGTGGCATAGAAACGATCGCTTCCCGCTGCCAGCTCTTCGAACATCCGACTCCCGGCGCTATCGTATTTGTACAAGGTCAGCGCCTCGCGTAGCGAAGCGTTGTCTTCGCACTGAGCGGATTGCCAGTAGAGACGTCCTAACGAATAGGCGGAAAAATAGTGCATCCAACTGTGATAGTAATGGTGTGCTCGTTCATAGACACGCGATTGCAGCCATAAACTCTCGTCTTCCGTCAGCCACTTGTTGAGCACACCGACCCGTGACAGAAACCCCATTCGAACATAATCCCAGGCTTTGATTCCCCCTTCCCCGCAGCACATAGCGGTTTGTGCAACAAATTGGGTATAAATCAGCCCTCTGTCAGAGCCACCAGCTATTAATGCTTTCCACTCTTCAGGTGAAGAGCGATGCCATGCCAGATATAACCCGGCTAAATCATTTGCGTGACCATCATCGGTCATTTGGTAAATAGTCTGAATTAAATCATCACGATTATTTATTCCCCAGGATGATGACAGATCAAATTCTTTTACTCCGGTATACATTTTTGGCGAGTCATGTGCAGGCTTGCATCCCTTATTAAGAATCTCCATTGGCGTAGAAAGCGCAAATAGAAGGCGTTGTTCTTCCTTATCCATATATTAACAATCCTTTAAGTACATTAACTGACTACTTTTTTATTAATGATGAGTATAAACTTGACGCTTTCAAAATAAAAAGAAAATCGAAGCATTGATAAATGAACAAAAAAATATATTTTATATTCGCAATATTTATAGTTGCGGCTATCACTTGTATTAGCCAACCTAAGAAAACGACCTTGCGCGATAAAGCTATGGCGAATTATGTCTTTGATTATTTAAGATCACCAGGCAGTCTTCCGTTTACCACGGCAGCAACGGAGCTTTCCGCGATTCATGGTCACTCAACGTCGCAATATCGCCTTGGCGAATTTTATCTTCATGGTAGCGACGGTAAACCACTGGATTATACACAGGCGAGATACTGGTATGAGCAATCAGCAGAACAGGAAAATCCGCGCGCACAAAGCAAACTGGGGTGGATCTACCTGAAAGGTCTGGGAGTCAAACCAGATACCCGTAAAGCAATTCTCTGGTATAAGGAAGCAGCTGAACAAGGGTATGCTCATGCTCAATATACTTTGGGTTTGATCTACAGAAATGGCTCAGGTGTTAATGTTAACCATTATGAATCTCAAAAATGGTTAAAACTGGCCGCCAAACAACATTACAAAAATGCGGAAAGATTGCTTGCCGGGCTTCCCGCACATTAACGTCGACTGTCACCCGAAGAGATGGAGTATTTTCCCTATCAAACCAGCAAAAATAAAAATATAGAAAATAATTTTAATGATGCCCAGACAGCCCGGCCCACCATCATCAACAGGCATTGGCTGCGGTTGCGGCTCCGGTTCGACGGTTTGCTTCTCGGTAAAATTCGCCGACTGAATTAATAATCGACGAATAATTAATGCTTCCAGTGGGCAACGATCTTCTGCATCAAGACGAGCGACGATCGGCATTAATGATTCTTCTGTAGGCTGGTTCGCCAGCACTAATTGTTTAGCAACTAAATATAATGGCCATAAGGGATGCTCTGTATCACGCGTGAGTGAGATTCGCGGCTTACGCCCTTTGTGCAAAACCATCTCGACCAGAGAACGCCCCAGCGCAGAGAGTTTTTCATGGCTGAGTATTTCGTATAATTGAAAGCGCGTACGGGCGCTGTCGCCGGGGACATAAAGTAGCGGTTTTCCCTGATCGTTAACCAGTTCACGTGCTTCAATCATCATAACCACTAACGGGTAATAATCGACCCGATGCTGACGGCACCATTGCAACATTAAAGCATCCGCCTGGGTAGAGGGAGACTCGCGCCAGTAATCACAAAGTTCTGCCAGCAGGTTTTCGCCTTCCCCACAATAGACGCGTTGCGCGTATTCATAATAACGCGCATCTTCATTATCAGGTTCAGCTTCCCGCCACGACCGAGCGTAATCCAGGAGTTCGGGTATTCCCACGCGGCTTGAGGTATACCAGCACAGTAAATTTCTGTGCAGTTTTGCATCATCGGGGATAATCACTGCGCGATGTTGCGCTAAATACAGTGTCAGCCATTCTGGATGCGATGACCAAATCCGAGCGAACATTTGATAAAAATCAATGGTGTCATTTTGCACGGCAACGGACAGATGCAGGATGGTCTGGAAGTTAAAAATATTCCCCTTCGCAATGGCATATAAAAAGGATTCCAGTTCTTCTTCGTCTATTTCCCCGGTGTTTTCCTCCTGCAACCACCGCAATCTTTCTGCTAATAACACCACGCACTCGAAGGATAAATGGGCAGTGTTCATAGCTATCGCGCACAACAACCAGCGTAATTCATCAATCTCTTCCATCGAGCAATAATTTAATTGCTGAATGAATCGCTGCCAGGCTGAGGGCAGAAAACGTTCGCTATCAGAGGCAAGTAACGCACGAAAGGCGAGCAGAATTTCATGTTCTGCAACTTCATGTTCTTCTGCTTGCCAAACAGATTTAGCAGGCGACTGCGCAATCCGTAGCGCGTCTTCATACGCCTGACGCAGTTGTTTAAAGCCCTGTGGATCGGTTTCTGGATGAAAGGACGGTAACAGCGCCAGATAAGCGCGACGGATAATATCGACGTCAGTCGTTTCCTCTATTTCAAGGATCTTCCAGCAATTTTTCATAGGTCGCTCATATCCTTAAGCGTTTCCGGGCATGAAGGGTAGTCAGCCAGATGTTGCCAGGGTAAGGTCGCGTAATATGCATCGTCACTGGCAACTAATTGATAAAACATATCATTGCCGGAATCGTCGTATTCTTTACGCGCTAAGAATTCACGTAATAAAGGCAGATTATCATCCTCGGGAGACTGCCAATAATGTCGACCAAAGGTATAACCGGCAAAGTATTGCCGCCAGTTACTATAATAACGTAGCGCCCGTAAATGAATGCGCGACTGGATCCATAGACTTTCTTCTTCACTCAACCAGTTATTAAGTACGCCCATCCGGCTTAAAAAACCCATCCGGACATAATCCCAGGCTTTGATTCCCCCTTCGCCACAGCATTCGGCGGTGCTGGCGACAAATTGCGCATAAGTCTGACCTTGCTCATTTAATTCAGCAAGATAGCCACGCCATTCACATGGCGAATAACGAAACCAGCGGTGATAAAACCCAGCCAACCGTGCAGCATGACCGTTATCGATCATTCGGTGAATTGTGCGCAGCAGGTCATCACGGCCATCAATTCCCCAGGAAGAAGAAAGGTCAAAAAAGCGTGTACCTAAATACATTTTGGGAGATGAATGCGAAGGTAAACAGCATTCATTGCGTATTTCCATCGGAGTGGAAAGTGCAAACAATATTTTTTGCGACTCCATGTCCATATAATTCATCCTTAAATATTCACTCAATGAATATTAACTACATCGCGAGGCTCATTTATTTATACTTTTCTGACGCAGCATAATACGCATAAAATAAGGCTTACGCAAAATAGAACATATAAAAATATAATATGCCTTATCTGCAACCATAAGGAAATGATAATGATTTTTACGTCAAGTTGCTGCGATAATTTATCAATAGATGAGATTATCGAACGTGCTGAACATGGCGATAGTGAGGCTCAATATATTGTTGGATTTTATTACAATCGCGATAGTGCAATTGACTCTCCGGACGACGAAAAGGCCTTTTACTGGCTCAAACTTGCCGCTGAACAAGGACATTGTGAAGCACAATATTCTTTAGGTCGAAAATATAACGAGAATAAAAGCCGCTATAAAGATAATGCGCAAGCTATCTTCTGGTTGAAGAAAGCCGCCTTGCAAGAACAGGCATTAGCAGCCAATTTGCTGGGTTGCATACTCGACGAAGCGGCACCGCCTAACTATGAAGATGCGGTTGAGTGGTATCGGAAGGCAGCAGAGCAGGGTTTGAAATATGCACAAAATAATCTGGGGTTAATGTACCAAAATGGCACTGGGGTGACGCAAGACTATGAACAGGCTTTCTTTTGGTACAAACAAGCCGCGCTCCAGGGGCATAATCCCGCACAGGATAACCTTGCTGACCTTTATGAAAAAGGTACAGGTGTTCCCCAAAACAAGACTCTCGCCGCATTCTGGTATTTGAAAAGCGCCCTGCAAGGTAATCAGCACGCCCAATTTCAAATAGCGTGGGATTATGATTTGGGCGAAGGAGTGGACCAGGACTATAAACAAGCGATGTACTGGTATCTGAAGGCTGCCGCTCAGGGAAGCATCGGCGCTTACGTTAACATCGGCTATATGTATAAACATGGGCAAGGCGTTGAGAAAGATTATCAGGCCGCCTTTGAATGGTTTACGAAAGCCGCTGAATGCAATGACGCCACTGCCTGGTATAACCTGGCCATTATGTATCACTACGGAGAAGGAAGACCTGTCGATCTCCGACAGGCTCTCGACCTGTATCGTAAAGTTCAGTCATCCGGTACCAGAGATGTCAGTCAAGAAATCCGTGAGATTGAAGATTTACTGTAGAGATAAAAACAAGGGCCGGGGAATTTCATTCGGCCCAAATTCTCTTTATTGGTGTGCGAAATCAAACTATTACGGCTCGAACGGGCGTCTCTGGAACTGATCATGACCACATTTCGGGCATAGCGTCAGCACTTCCGGCGTGTAGATGGGGAGATGGAAGTGACATTTCTCGCAGACCAGATTCCCAAGCCCTACCACTTCTCCGCTGTGATAAACCCCGTGATGATTGAGATCCTGGAAAACTTCACGCCATTCAAGCTGCGTTTTATCGGTGATGTCCGCCAGCTCCTGCCAGAGGCTTTCTTTAATCACCCGCATAAAAACGCTGTCGGATTCTTCCTTCAGGCTCTCTTCATAACTCATGGCGAACTCTTCCAGGTCACGTCTGACGGCCCGAGTCAGTTCATCGACCTCGGTCCGCGTTAACTCCCCTGTTTTTATTACACGCTCACGCGCCTGTTCTACCAGTGCATCGATATCGCGTTCGCCATTACGCAGTCGCTCGCTTAATGACGCCACCAGTTCACGGTAATATTGAGCAACCTTGTTCATCATTTCATCTCCCGTGTCGTTAACTGGCTATAATAATAGACGTTATTTACGCTCAACTTTGCAAGACTGCCCACAGAGTGTGTAAATTCGTGCAAGGATTACCGCTGTGCGATTTCAACGTCGAGTGCGCGAAAGGCTGTTTTGACGCGGACGTTTGGGCTATGCTATGCGGATCTGAAAAACCACCTCTAACGCTACTTTTGTAGCCGTAATGAAAACAGGACCACTGGCTGCCATGCAAGAGCAATACCGCCCGGAAGAGATAGAATCCAAAGTACAGCTTCATTGGGATGAGAAGCGCACATTTGAAGTAACCGAAGACGAGAGCAAAGAGAAGTATTACTGCCTGTCTATGCTTCCCTATCCTTCTGGTCGACTACACATGGGCCACGTACGTAACTACACCATCGGTGACGTGATCGCCCGTTACCAGCGCATGCTGGGCAAAAACGTTCTGCAGCCGATCGGCTGGGACGCGTTTGGTCTGCCTGCGGAAGGCGCGGCGGTAAAAAACAACACCGCGCCAGCACCGTGGACGTACGACAACATCGCGTACATGAAAAACCAGCTCAAAATGCTGGGCTTTGGTTATGACTGGAGCCGCGAGCTGGCAACCTGCACGCCGGAATACTACCGTTGGGAACAGAAATTCTTCACCGAGCTGTATAAAAAAGGCCTGGTGTATAAGAAAACCTCTGCGGTCAACTGGTGCCCGAACGACCAGACCGTACTGGCGAACGAACAGGTTATCGACGGCTGCTGCTGGCGCTGCGATACCAAAGTTGAGCGTAAAGAGATCCCGCAGTGGTTTATCAAAATCACCGCTTACGCTGACGAGCTGCTCAACGATCTGGATAAACTCGATCACTGGCCAGACACCGTTAAAACTATGCAGCGTAACTGGATCGGTCGTTCCGAAGGCGTAGAAATCACCTTCAACGTTAACGACTATGACAACACGCTGACTGTTTATACTACTCGCCCGGACACCTTTATGGGTTGTACCTATCTGGCGGTAGCGGCAGGTCATCCGCTGGCGCAGAAAGCGGCGGAAAATAATCCAGAACTGGCGGCCTTTATTGACGAATGCCGTAACACCAAAGTTGCCGAAGCTGAAATGGCGACGATGGAGAAAAAAGGCGTCGATACTGGCTTTAAAGCTGTTCACCCATTAACGGGCGAAGAAATTCCTGTTTGGGCAGCAAACTTCGTATTGATGGAGTACGGCACGGGCGCAGTCATGGCGGTTCCGGGTCACGACCAGCGCGACTACGAGTTTGCCTCTAAATACGGCCTGAACATCAAACCGGTTATCCTGGCGGCTGATGGTTCTGAACCCGATCTTTCTCAGCAGGCACTGACTGAAAAAGGCGTGCTGTTCAACTCTGGCGAGTTCAACGGTCTTGACCATGAAGCGGCCTTCAACGCCATCGCCGATAAACTGACTGCGATGGGCGTTGGCGAGCGTAAAGTGAACTACCGCCTGCGCGACTGGGGTGTTTCCCGTCAGCGTTACTGGGGCGCACCGATTCCGATGGTGACGCTGGAAGACGGCACTGTGATGCCGACCCCGGACGACCAACTGCCGGTGATCCTGCCGGAAGATGTGGTGATGGACGGCATTACCAGCCCGATTAAAGCAGATCCTGAGTGGGCGAAAACCACCGTTAACGGTATGCCAGCGCTGCGTGAAACCGACACTTTCGACACCTTTATGGAGTCCTCCTGGTACTATGCGCGCTACACTTGCCCGGAGTACAAAGAAGGTATGCTGGATTCCGAAGCGGCTAACTACTGGCTGCCGGTGGATATCTACATTGGTGGTATCGAACACGCCATCATGCACCTGCTCTACTTCCGCTTCTTCCACAAACTGATACGTGATGCAGGCATGGTGAACTCTGACGAACCAGCGAAACAGTTGCTGTGTCAGGGTATGGTGCTGGCAGATGCCTTCTACTATGTTGGCGAAAACGGCGAACGTAACTGGGTCTCCCCGGTTGATGCTATCGTTGAACGTGACGAGAAAGGCCGTATCGTGAAAGCGAAAGACGCGGCAGGCCATGAGCTGGTTTATACCGGCATGAGCAAAATGTCCAAGTCGAAGAACAACGGTATCGACCCGCAGGTGATGGTTGAACGTTACGGCGCGGACACCGTTCGTCTGTTTATGATGTTCGCTTCTCCGGCGGATATGACTCTTGAATGGCAGGAGTCCGGCGTGGAAGGGGCTAACCGCTTCCTGAAACGTGTCTGGAAACTGGTGTACGAGCATACTACGAAAGGCGATGTTGCGGCACTGAACGTCGATGCACTGACTGAAGATCAGAAAGCGCTGCGTCGCGATGTGCATAAAACAATCGCTAAAGTGACCGATGATATCGGCCGTCGTCAGACCTTCAACACCGCAATTGCGGCGATTATGGAGCTGATGAACAAACTGGCGAAAGCACCGACCGATGGCGAGCAGGATCGCGCCCTGATGCAGGAAGCGCTGCTGGCGGTAGTTCGTATGCTTAACCCGTTCACCCCACACATCTGTTTCACGCTGTGGCAGGAACTGAAAGGCGAAGGCGATATCGACAACGCGCCGTGGCCGGTTGCTGATGAAAAAGCGATGGTGGAAGACTCCACGCTGGTCGTTATTCAGGTTAACGGTAAAGTCCGTGCCAAAATCACCGTTCCGGTGGATGCAACGGAAGAACAGGTTCGCGAACGTGCTGGCCAGGAACATCTGGTAGCAAAATATCTTGATGGCGTTACCGTGCGTAAAGTGATTTACGTACCGGGTAAACTCCTCAATCTGGTCGTTGGCTAAGCGCGGGAGGAAGCGTGCGATATCTGGCAACATTGTTGTTATCTCTGGCGGTGTTAATCACCGCCGGGTGTGGCTGGCATCTGCGTGATACCACGCAGGTCCCTTCCACTATGAAGGTTATGATCCTGGATTCCGGTGACCCGAACGGGCCGTTAAGCCGTGCAGTGCGTAACCAGTTACGTCTGAACGGTGTCGAGTTGCTCGATAAAGAAACCACGCGTAAGGATGTTCCATCCCTGCGTCTGGGCGCTGTATCAATCTCACAGGATACCGCGTCGGTTTTCCGTAATGGTCAAACTGCGGAATATCAGATGGTGATGACTGTTAGCGCGTCGGTATTGATTCCTGGGCGAGATATCTACCCGATTAGCGCCAAAGTCTTCCGTTCGTTCTTCGATAACCCGCAAATGGCGTTAGCGAAAGATAACGAGCAGGACATGATCATTAAAGAGATGTACGACCGTGCCGCCGAACAGCTTATTCGTAAGCTGCCAAGCATTCGCGCTGCGGACGTCCGTTCCGACGAAGAAACGTCGACAACAACGGATACCACAGCAACGCCTGCACGCGTCTCCACCACGCTGGGTAACTGATGATTCGGTTGTACCCGGAACAGCTCCGCGCGCAGCTCACTGAAGGGCTGCGCGCGGCCTATCTTTTACTTGGTAACGATCCCCTGTTGTTGCAAGAAAGCCAGGACGCCATTCGTCAGGTAGCTGCGGCACAAGGATTCGAAGAACACCACACTTTTTCCATTGATCCCAACACGGACTGGAACGCAATATTTTCGCTATGCCAGGCAATGAGCCTGTTTGCCAGTCGACAAACGCTATTGCTGTTGTTACCAGAAAACGGACCGAATGCGGCGATCAATGAACAACTCCTCACGCTCACCGGATTGCTGCATGACGATCTGCTGTTGATCGTCCGCGGTAATAAATTGAGCAAAGCGCAGGAAAATGCCGCCTGGTTTACCGCGCTTGCAAACCGTAGCGTGCAGGTTACTTGCCAGACCCCAGAACAGGCCCAGCTTCCTCGCTGGGTTGCCGCGCGAGCAAAACAGCTCAATTTAAAACTGGATGACGCGGCGAATCAGGTGCTCTGCTACTGTTATGAAGGAAACCTGCTGGCGCTGGCACAGGCACTGGAGCGTTTATCGCTACTCTGGCCCGACGGCAAACTGACACTGCCGCGCGTTGAGCAAGCGGTGAATGATGCCGCACATTTCACCCCTTTTCATTGGGTTGACGCTTTGTTGAGCGGCAAAAGCAAGCGCGCATTGCATATTCTGCAGCAGCTGCGCCTGGAAGGCAGTGAACCGGTGATTTTGTTGCGCACTTTGCAACGTGAACTGTTGCTGCTGGTTAATCTGAAGCGTCAGTCTGCTTATACTCCACTGCGTACGCTGTTTGACAAGCATCGGGTATGGCAGAACCGTCGTAACATGATTAGCGAAGCGTTAAATCGCCTGAGTCAGCCACAGTTACGTCAGGCTGTACAACTCCTGACACGAACGGAACTTACTCTCAAACAAGATTACGGTCAGTCCGTGTGGGCAGAACTGGAGGGATTATCTCTTCTTTTGTGTCATAAACCACTGGCAGACGTATTTATCGACGGTTGATATGAAATCTTTACAAGCTCTGTTTGGCGGCACCTTCGACCCGGTGCATTATGGCCATCTAAAACCCGTGGAAACGCTGGCGAATCTGATTGGCCTGACGCGGGTAACGATTATCCCTAACAACGTTCCTCCGCATCGCCCCCAGCCTGAAGCGAACAGCGTGCAGCGAAAACACATGCTTGAACTGGCGATTGCCGACAAGTCGCTGTTTACCCTTGATGAACGCGAGTTAAAGCGTAATGCCCCCTCTTACACGTCGCAGACGTTAAAAGAGTGGCGACAGGAGCAAGGCCTAGATGTGCCGCTGGCGTTTATTATCGGTCAGGACTCGCTGCTGAACTTTCCGACCTGGTATGAATACGAAACGATTCTCGACAATGCACATTTGATAGTCTGTCGACGTCCAGGTTATCCGCTGGAAATGGCACAACCGCAGTACCAGCAGTGGCTGGAAGATCATTTGACGCATAATCCGGAAGATCTGCATCTTCAGCCTGCTGGTAAAATTTATCTCGCCGAAACGCCGTGGTTCAACATCTCGGCGACAATCATCCGCGAACGTTTGCAAAACGGCGAATCTTGTGAGGAATTGTTACCAGAATCGGTACTGACTTACATTAACCAACAAGGCTTGTATCGCTGATATCTGCCGTCACGGAGGGAATGATGCGACTGTGGTTAATTCGTCACGGTGAAACGCAAGCGAATGTCGACGGGTTATACAGCGGTCATGCGCCTACACCACTTACGGAGCGCGGTATCGCGCAGGCGAAAAGCTTGCATACACTGCTACGTGATGTTCCATTCGATAAGGTTTTATGCAGTGAACTGGAACGGGCGCAGCACACCGCGCGCCTGGTTCTTGATGCCCGTCAACTCCCCATGCAAATCATCCCTGAACTCAACGAAATGTTTTTTGGTGACTGGGAAATGCGGCATCATCGCGAGCTGATGCAAGAAGATGCCGAAAACTATAGTGCCTGGTGCAATGACTGGCAGCATACCGTCCCTACTCGCGGTGAAGGCTTTCAGGCATTTTCACAGCGGATAGAAAGGTTTATTGCCGGACTTAGTGAGTATCAGCAGCACAAAAACATATTAATCGTTAGCCACCAGGGTGTGTTGAGCCTGTTGATTGCCCGCTTAATCGGCATGCCTCCCGAGGCAATGTGGCATTTTCGTGTAGACCAGGGCTGCTGGAGCGTCATTGATATCAATGACGAGTTCGCAACTCTACGCGTCCTCAATAGCCGCGCCATCTGATGCGAAGAAGCATGACTTTTCTGTTTTTTTACAGGTAAGCCGCAACGGACATTGACAGGCCCGGGCAGGCTGATATTCTCCGCAACCTGACTTTTCCGCCATACACGACTTTGTAGAAATTGTTTTACAAAAATGGCGATGCAATCTGTGACGCGGGGTGGGATGATAGCCCACTTTCAAGAGCCGATTTGCTGACATTTGTCCCGAAATCGCCTCTGCTTCAGGTATACTGACAGACCATTTTTATCTTTTTTATTTCACCCAGGGGGAAAACTTGCAGGGTAAAGCACTCCAGGATTTTGTTATCGACAAAATTGATGACCTCAAAGGTCAGGACATCATCGCCTTAGACGTTCAGGGCAAATCCAGTATCACCGACTGTATGATCATCTGTACGGGTACATCCAGCCGCCATGTTATGTCCATTGCTGACCACGTGGTTCAGGAATCTCGCGCTGCGGGTTTATTGCCCCTCGGCGTTGAAGGTGAAAACGGCGCCGACTGGATTGTGGTCGATCTAGGTGATGTGATTGTCCATGTTATGCAGGAAGAGAGCCGTCGCCTGTATGAGCTGGAAAAACTCTGGAGTTAATGCGTGAAGCTGCAACTTGTCGCCGTGGGAACGAAAATGCCGGACTGGGTACAAACCGGTTTTACCGAGTACCTGCGTCGTTTTCCGAAAGATATGCCTTTTGAACTGATTGAAATTCCGGCGGGAAAACGCGGCAAGAACGCGGATATCAAGCGCATACTCGACAAAGAGGGTGAGCAAATGCTGGCTGCCGCAGGTAAAAACCGCATTGTCACCCTTGATATCCCAGGCAAGCCCTGGGACACGCCGCAGTTAGCCGCTGAACTGGAACGCTGGAAGCTGGATGGCCGCGATGTCAGCTTGCTGATTGGCGGGCCGGAAGGGTTATCGCCTGCCTGTAAAGCGGCGGCAGAACAAAGCTGGTCACTTTCGGCGCTTACCCTCCCCCATCCGCTGGTTCGCGTACTGGTCGCAGAGAGTCTGTACCGGGCGTGGAGCATTACCACCAACCATCCTTATCACCGTGAGTGATATGGTAGCCTTAAGTAGAAAACGCAGCGGATGAAATTACAGAACTCTTTTCGCGACTATTCGGCAGAGTCCGCGCTGTTTGTGCGCCGGGCGCTGGTCGCCTTTTTGGGGATTTTGCTGCTAACCGGCGTGCTCATCGCCAACTTGTATAATCTACAAATTGTTCGCTTTACCGATTACCAGACCCGTTCTAATGAAAACCGCATTAAGCTGGTGCCTATCGCCCCCAGCCGCGGCATTATCTACGACCGTAACGGTATCCCTCTGGCGCTCAACCGAACTATCTATCAGATAGAGATGATGCCGGAGAAAGTCGATAACGTGCAGCAGACTCTGGACGCCCTGCGCAGCGTGGTTGACCTGACCGATGACGATATCGCCGCGTTTCGAAAGGAGCGTGCACGTTCGCACCGTTTTACCTCTATTCCGGTGAAAACCAACCTGACTGAAGTTCAGGTGGCGCGTTTCGCCGTTAACCAGTACCGTTTTCCTGGTGTGGAAGTTAAAGGCTATAAACGTCGTTACTATCCCTATGGCTCAGCGCTGACCCACGTTATCGGTTATGTCTCGAAAATTAACGATAAAGACGTCGAGCGACTGAATAATGACGGCAAACTGGCCAACTATGCCGCAACACATGATATCGGCAAGCTGGGGATTGAACGTTACTACGAAGATGTTCTGCACGGCCAGACGGGTTATGAAGAAGTTGAAGTTAACAACCGCGGTCGCGTCATCCGCCAGTTAAAAGAAGTATCGCCGCAGGCCGGGCATGATATTTACCTGACGATTGATCTCAAGCTCCAGCAGTATATTGAAACACTGCTGGCGGGCAGTCGTGCCGCTGTTGTGGTCACCGATCCGCGTACAGGTGGCGTGCTGGCGCTGGTTTCCACGCCAAGTTACGACCCTAACCTGTTTGTTGACGGTATCTCCAGCAAAGATTATTCCGCGTTGCTGAACGACCCGAACACACCACTGGTGAACCGTGCCACGCAGGGGGTTTATCCGCCAGCGTCGACGGTTAAACCTTATGTGGCGGTTTCGGCATTAAGTGCAGGGGTAATCACCCGTAATACCAGCCTGTTTGATCCTGGATGGTGGCAATTGCCGGGGTCTGAAAAGCGTTATCGTGACTGGAAAAAATGGGGCCACGGTCGCCTGAATGTCACTAAATCGCTGGAAGAGTCAGCAGATACCTTCTTCTATCAGGTTGCCTACGATATGGGCATCGACCGCCTTTCTGAATGGATGGGTAAATTTGGCTACGGTCATTACACCGGTATCGACCTGTCGGAAGAACGTTCCGGTAATATGCCGACCCGCGAATGGAAACAGAAACGCTTTAAAAAACCGTGGTATCAGGGTGACACCATTCCGGTCGGTATCGGTCAGGGGTACTGGACAGCGACCCCTATCCAGATGAACAAAGCACTGATGATCCTGATTAACGACGGTATTGTGAAGGTTCCGCATTTGCTGATGAGCACCGCCGAAAATGGCAAACAAGTGCCATGGGTACAGCCGCATGAACCGCCGGTAGGCGATATTCATTCTGGTTACTGGGAACTGGCGAAAGACGGCATGTTTGGTGTTGCTAACCGTCCTAACGGTACGGCACATAAATACTTTGCCAGCGCGCCCTACAAAATTGCGGCGAAATCCGGTACCGCGCAGGTCTTCGGCCTGAAGGCGAACGAAACCTATAATGCGCACAAAATTGCCGAGCGTCTGCGCGACCACAAACTAATGACCGCGTTTGCGCCGTATAACAATCCGCAAGTCGCTGTCGCTATGATTCTGGAAAACGGCGGGGCTGGCCCGGCGGTCGGTACGCTGATGCGCCAGATCCTCGACCATATTATGCTTGGTGACAACAACACCGATCTGCCTGCAGAAAACCCGGCGGTTACTGCTGCGGAGGACCATTAATCATGACGGATAATCCGAATAAAAAAACATTCTGGGATAAAGTCCATCTTGATCCCACAATGCTACTGATCTTACTGGCATTACTGGTCTACAGCGCCCTGGTAATCTGGAGCGCCAGCGGCCAGGACATCGGCATGATGGAGCGTAAAATCGGCCAGATCGCGATGGGGCTGGTCATTATGGTGGTGATGGCCCAAATTCCGCCGCGCGTTTATGAAGGCTGGGCGCCCTATCTCTATATCATCTGTATTATTTTGCTGGTAGCGGTAGATGCCTTTGGGGCCATCTCCAAAGGCGCTCAACGTTGGCTGGATCTCGGTATCGTTCGTTTCCAGCCCTCGGAAATCGCCAAAATAGCTGTGCCGCTCATGGTGGCTCGCTTTATCAACCGTGACGTTTGCCCGCCGTCGTTAAAAAATACCGCCATCGCGCTGGTGCTGATTTTTATGCCCACGTTGCTGGTGGCAGCGCAGCCTGACTTGGGAACGTCAATCCTCGTTGCGCTTTCCGGTCTGTTTGTACTGTTTCTCTCCGGACTTAGCTGGCGCCTGATTGGCGTTGCAGTGGTACTGGTGGCAGCATTTATCCCAATCTTGTGGTTCTTCCTGATGCATGATTACCAGCGCCAGCGCGTAATGATGCTACTCGACCCGGAATCAGACCCACTTGGCGCGGGTTATCACATTATTCAGTCTAAAATTGCTATTGGCTCCGGCGGATTACGCGGTAAAGGCTGGCTGCACGGTACCCAGTCACAGCTTGAATTTCTGCCCGAACGCCATACCGATTTTATCTTCGCGGTACTGGCGGAAGAATTGGGATTAGTGGGTATTTTGATTCTGCTTGCTCTCTATATTCTGCTCATCATGCGCGGACTGTGGATTGCAGCCAGAGCACAAACTACCTTTGGTCGCGTCATGGCTGGCGGCTTAATGCTGATATTATTCGTTTATGTCTTCGTAAATATTGGTATGGTAAGCGGTATTCTGCCGGTTGTAGGGGTTCCACTCCCGCTGGTCAGTTATGGAGGATCGGCGCTCATAGTGCTGATGGCTGGGTTTGGGATTGTGATGTCAATCCACACCCACAGGAAAATGTTGTCGAAAAGCGTGTAAGAGGTGCGAATGCGTAAGCAGTGGCTCGGGATCTGCATCGCGGCAGGAATGCTCGCGGCATGTACTAGCGATGATGGTCAGCAACAGACGGTAAGTGTGCCGCAGCCTGCGGTATGTAACGGCCCTATAGTTGAAATTAGCGGGGCGGAACCACGTTTCGAACCACTGAACGCGACGGCAAATCAGGATTATCAGCGCGACGGCAGAAGCTACAAAATCGTGCAGGACCCTTCACGCTTTAGTCAGGCGGGCCTTGCAGCCATTTATGATGCCGAACCTGGCAGCAATCTGACAGCATCTGGCGAAGCATTTGATCCAACGCAGCTGACGGCGGCGCATCCAACGCTCCCCATCCCCAGCTACGCCAGAATCACCAACCTGGCTAATGGGCGGATGATCGTGGTGCGCATTAACGATCGCGGTCCCTACGGCAACGACCGTGTGATTTCACTTTCACGCGCGGCAGCTGACCGTCTTAACACCTCGAACAATACAAAAGTTCGTATCGATCCTATTATCGTCGCCCAGGATGGTTCATTTTCTGGCCCAGGCATGGCTTGTACTACCATTGCCAAACAGACTTACGCCCTGCCTGCGCCGCCCGATTTAAACGGCGGCAGCGGAACAAACTCTATGTCTGTCCCGCAGGGTGATATTCTCCCGGTCAGCAACTCAACGCTGAAAAGCGAAGATCCGACCGGCGCGCCGGTAACCAGCAGCGGCTTCCTCGGCGCGCCGACTACCCTGGCGCCCGGCGTACTGGAAGGCAGCGAACCGACGCCTGCACCACAGCCCGTTGTCTCAGCACCTGCAACAACATCTGCAATGGTGACACCGCAAGCCACTTCGCAAAGCGCCAGCGGTAACTTTATGGTGCAAGTGGGGGCCGTTAGCGATCAGGCACGCGCGCAACAGTATCAACAGCAACTGGGACAAAAGTTCGGCGTACCCGGTCGCGTGGCCCAAAACGGCGCGGTCTGGCGTATTCAGCTTGGTCCATTCGCCAACAAAGCTGAAGCCAGTGCCTTGCAGCAACGTTTACAAACCGAAGCCCAATTACAGTCATTTATTACCACCGCGCAATAACGTAAGGCAGGCATCTGAAATGTCAATTTCTGTAAATGACGTTAACAAAGTCACGCGGAAAGTCGGATGCCTGGCGGTAGTGCATTTGCTATAGTAGGGCACTTATTTTAAATTCCATCACGGATGTCGTAGTTCAGACCATGAATACCATTTTTTCCGCTCGTATCATGAAGCGCCTGGCGCTCACCACGGCTCTTTGCACAGCCTTTATCTCTGCTGCACATGCCGATGACCTGAATATCAAAACCATGATCCCGGGTGTACCGCAGATCGACGCGGAGTCTTACATCCTGATCGACTATAACTCCGGCAAAGTGCTCGCCGAGCAAAATGCGGATGTCCGTCGCGACCCTGCAAGTCTGACCAAAATGATGACCAGCTACGTTATCGGTCAGGCAATGAAAGCAGGTAAATTCAAAGAATCTGATTTAGTGACCATCGGCAATGACGCCTGGGCCACCGGTAACCCGGTGTTCAGAGGTTCTTCGCTGATGTTCCTCAAACCTGGCATGCAGGTACCGGTTTCTCAGCTTATCCGTGGTATCAACCTGCAATCTGGTAACGATGCTTGTGTTGCCATGGCTGACTTCGCCGCCGGTAGCCAGGATGCTTTCGTTGGTCTGATGAACAGTTACGTTAACGCCCTGGGCCTGAAAAATACCCACTTCCAGACTGTACACGGTCTGGACGCTGACGGTCAGTACAGCTCCGCGCGTGATATGGCGCTGATCGGTCAGGCCCTGATTCGTGATGTCCCTAACGAATACGCTATCTATAAAGAGAAAGAGTTTACCTTTAACGGTATTCGCCAGCTCAACCGTAACGGCCTGCTATGGGATAACAGCCTGAATGTCGACGGAATCAAAACTGGCCATACTGACAAGGCGGGCTACAACCTTGTCGCCTCCGCAACGGAAGGTCAGATGCGTCTGATCTCCGCAGTCATGGGCGGACGCACGTTCAAAGGCCGTGAAACCGAAAGTAAAAAACTGCTGACCTGGGGCTTCCGTTTCTTCGAAACGGTTAACCCACTGAAAGTTGGCAAAGAGTTCGCCTCTGAGCCGGTTTGGTTTGGTAATACTGACCGCGCTTCGTTAGGGGTTGATAAAGACGTTTACCTGACCATTCCGCGTGGCCGCATGAAAGACCTGAAAGCCAGCTACGTGCTGAACAGCAGTGAACTACATGCGCCTCTGCAAAAGAACCAGGTCGTTGGCACCATCAACTTCCAGCTTGATGGCAAAACTATCGAACAACGCCCGCTGGTGGTGTTACAGGAAATTCCGGAAGGTAACTTCTTCGGCAAAATCATTGATTACATTAAATTAATGTTCCATCACTGGTTCGGCTAAAAATTGAACACTTGAAAGTGTAATTTCCGCCCCCATATACTAAGCATCAGTAAAAAACTCCCGCCCTCTGGCGGGAGTTGCTATTTAATTACGTTACGCCGGAGCTGACATGAAAACCAAACTTAACGAACTGCTTGAATTCCCTACTCCTTTTACCTACAAAGTAATGGGGCAGGCGTTACCTGAGCTGGTTGATCAGGTGGTTGAAGTGGTACAGCGCCATGCGCCAGGTGACTACAACCCAACGGTAAAACCAAGCAGCAAAGGCAACTACCACTCGGTATCTATCACTATCAACGCCACTCATATCGAGCAGGTTGAAACTCTGTACGAAGAACTGGGCAAAATCGATATCGTCCGTATGGTTCTGTAATTTGCTTCTCCGTTACCCGGCCTCTGGTCGGGTAACTCCTCTCCCCTCGCTGTGATATAATTTTCCCCACTTTTACTCATTCTCCACGGAGATGCCGTTTTGTATCAGGATAAAATTCTTGTCCGCCAGCTCGGCCTTCAACCTTACGAGCCTATTTCTCAGGCTATGCATGAATTCACCGATACCCGTGATGAAAATACCCTTGATGAAATCTGGTTGGTTGAACACCATCCTGTATTTACCCAGGGACAAGCAGGTAAAGCGGAACATATTTTAATGCCGGGTGATATTCCGGTGATCCAGAGCGATCGCGGCGGCCAGGTAACTTATCACGGGCCGGGGCAACAGGTGATGTATGTATTGCTTAACCTCAAACGCAGGAAGTTGGGCGTGCGTGAACTGGTGACCTTGCTCGAACAAACGGTAGTGAATACCCTGGCCGAGCTGGATATTGAAGCGCACCCTCGGGCTGATGCTCCTGGTGTCTACGTTGGGGAAAAGAAAATTTGTTCGCTCGGATTGCGTATTCGCCGCGGCTGTTCATTCCACGGTCTGGCATTAAACGTCAATATGGATCTTTCGCCATTTTTACGTATCAACCCTTGTGGTTATGCCGGGATGGAAATGGCAAAAATATCGCAATGGAAACCTGATGCGACCACCGATAATATTGCACCACGCTTACTGGCAAATATTTTAGCGCTACTCAAAAATCCTGACGTAGAATATATCCCTGCTTAATTCTCCCTCATAAATGACCCAAATCATATTGGGTCATTGCAGTCAGCGTATTCCAATACTTCGCGGGGAACTGATGCTATCGAATGTGTTTTGAAAAAGTATCGTTACATAGAGTTCACAGTGCCGAACGATAAAATGGCACAAACCAACAACAATTTTACATTTTCGCGACCGCTTTGGCTGCTTTCTGGGCCGTTTCAATGATATACTGCCAGTCGTTAATTCAAAAATAGTTGATAATTACAACAATCTATTGAATTGAAACGCTTTCCTTCGTAATTCGCAACTGGAACACGCACGCTATGAGTAAACCCATTGTGATGGAACGCGGTGTTAAATACCGCGATGCCGATAAGATGGCCCTTATCCCGGTTAAAAACGTGGCAACAGAGCGCGAAGCCCTGCTGCGCAAGCCGGAATGGATGAAAATCAAGCTTCCCGCGGACTCTACACGTATCCAGGGCATCAAAGCCGCAATGCGCAAAAATGGCCTGCATTCTGTCTGTGAGGAAGCCTCCTGCCCTAACCTGGCAGAATGCTTCAACCACGGCACAGCAACGTTTATGATCCTCGGCGCCATTTGTACCCGCCGTTGTCCGTTCTGTGACGTTGCCCACGGTCGCCCGGTCGCCCCGGATGCCAACGAGCCGGTAAAACTGGCGCAGACCATTGCTGATATGGCGCTGCGTTATGTGGTTATCACCTCCGTTGACCGCGATGACCTGCGCGATGGCGGAGCCCAGCACTTTGCGGATTGCATTACTGCCATCCGGGAAAAAAGCCCGGAAATCAAAATTGAAACTCTGGTGCCGGATTTCCGTGGTCGTATGGATCGCGCGCTGGATATTCTGACCGCCACGCCGCCAGATGTGTTCAACCACAACCTGGAAAACGTACCGCGTATTTACCGTCAGGTACGCCCTGGCGCAGATTACAACTGGTCGCTAAAACTATTGGAACGCTTTAAAGAAGCGCATCCGGAGATCCCGACCAAATCCGGTTTGATGGTGGGACTGGGTGAAACCAATGAAGAGATTATTGAAGTCATGCGCGATCTGCGCCGCCATGGTGTAACCATGTTGACACTGGGGCAATATCTGCAGCCAAGCCGCCATCACCTGCCGGTACAACGCTACGTTAGCCCGGATGAGTTTGATGAAATGAAGGCCGAAGCGCTGGCGATGGGCTTTACCCATGCTGCATGCGGTCCGTTTGTCCGCTCTTCGTATCACGCCGACTTGCAGGCGAAAGGGATGGAAGTTAAGTAATCGTGTAATAATTGCTTACATCTGTCTGATAAAAAACCCGCTATCTGAAGCGGGTTTTTTTATCGAACAAGATATTGAGGGAGCGTCCTGCTCGCCACGTCACTCTTTATGAGAGAGCTTTTCAGCCTGAATATCAACGTCTGCGCCTTTTTTAGCCGCAGCGTCATCATCATTCATCGCTTTCTTGAACCCTTTAATGGCCGCTCCCAGGTCTCCGCCCAGCGTACGTAACTTCTTAGTCCCAAACAGCAGAACGACCAGCGCCGCAACTACCAGCAGTTTGGTAATACTAATCTCACCCATAGATACCTTCTTGACATAAAACTGGCAACAGAACGCGCCTTAAAAACCAGAGAATATTAACGGTCATTCGACGCGCGCACACAATAGCAATCTGTAACAAGGTGAATCAAGCGCCGAGTAAAAAAACATCATAATAATTGCGGCGGCGCAAAGCGACGGTTGTTTAAGACGGGAAGTTGCGCGCGCACCTGACGCACACGTTCGGGCGTCACTTCCGCCATAATGAGCGCAGGCATTTCTGCCGCTGCCGCAATGGTGATGCCAAAGGGATCTATAATCCGGCTTTGCCCGATATTTTTGTTCCCGCACTCCCCCGCAGCCACCATATAACAGGTGGTATCCAGAGCACGAGCGGCTAGCAAGGTTGACCAGTGGTGCTCTTTGAGTGGCCCGCGAACCCAGGCCGCTGGCAGGATCAGGATTTCCGCGCCCTGTAATGCCAGGGCTAATGCCAACTCTGGAAAGCGTAAATCATAGCAGGTCATCAGCCCCACTTTCATGCCTTCAACCTCCAGTAAAGGGGCTATTTCATCACCTGCATCCACATGGCGCGATTCCTGAATGGCAAACGCATCATAGAGATGCAATTTGGCATAATGGGCGACAATTTTCCCCGCCTGCAGCGCCACCAGCATATTCCACGCGCGCCCAGGGGTTGAGGGAACATGAATCGTCAGAATCGTCGTCATCATGTTACGTTTACTTTCCCGCAGTAAACGTCCGAGGAATTCCCCTTCCAGCAACTGTGCCGATTTAACTGACAAATTCGGGTCAAGATCGTCGCGCGCCAGAAGCGCTTCCGGCAGGACAAACAGCGATACGTCGTTTTCCGCCGCCTGTGCCATTAACGAGGCGCAAATCTCAGCGTTCTTTTCCCATATTGATGTAACAGCAAATTGTCCTGCGGCAACCAGCATTGCCACCTCCTGTCAGAGTTGTAAAATTCGCCAACGACGAATATTCGGCGTTAAACTTATCACTCATACAAATCAAATAGCAGGATTTAGCTGTGTTACAACTCCTTTTAGCAGTTTTTATTGGTGGTGGTACGGGAAGCGTGGCGAGATGGATGTTAAGTATGCGGTTTAACCCACTGCACCAGGCTATTCCACTCGGAACTCTGGCAGCAAACCTGATTGGGGCATTTATCATAGGAATGGGGTTTGCCTGGTTTAGCCGCATGACTAATATCGATCCGGTGTGGAAAGTATTAATCACCACTGGTTTTTGTGGCGGGCTAACGACCTTCTCAACATTTTCGGCAGAAGTGGTGTTTTTATTGCAGGAGGGGCGTTTTGGCTGGGCGCTACTGAACGTCTTCGTTAACCTGTTAGGTTCCTTTGCCATGACCGCACTGGCTTTTTGGCTATTTTCAGCATCAACCGCACACTGAAGACCAAAAAAAACCCGCTGAATAAGCGGGTTTTGAATTCTTGCTGACGTATCTTACAGAGCGATTACGTTTGCAGCAGAAGGGCCTTTGGCACCGTTAGTGATTTCGAACTCTACGCGCTGACCTTCAGCAAGAGTTTTAAAACCATTAGTCTGGATTGCAGAGAAGTGTACGAACACATCTTTGCTGCCGTCTTCCGGAGTAATGAAACCGAATCCTTTGGACTCATTAAACCACTTAACGTTACCTTTAATCTTAGACATCAAAATTACCTTTACATGAAAAATAGACACAAATGCTGTGTCGGTTACCAGTACACCAATTGTGGTACGCTTTGTCCAGTGCAACTTTACTAAAAAGTGATAAAAGTCGCGTTATTTTTGATGTTAATTTCATTACATGCTGATTTTTAAGGCTTTTATTAAAACGTGACTTGTCTAAAACTGAAACCGTATCCAGGCAAAGTAAACATTGCCATTGTTGTAAGTGCCAGGGATATAGGTCATCTGAAAAGTTGCAGGGCCATAGCCCACAGAAGCCAATGGCAGTATCAGCGGAACAGGTATGTAGTTCCAGTTATCACGCGCCGTCACACCAGCGGTGAATCCCAGACCGACATGAAAGTTTTCATCGGCAAGCGGTCGCCAGGTACTTTCCCAACCGTATCCGGCAATGGGCTCCCATTTATTCCACGAATCCTTAAACGCCATCGCGTACAAACCGTGCCAGTTGCCTTTCTCATCCCAACGTGACTGACCAAAACCGCCACCCCACGGTATTTCGTTATAGCGATCGGTCTTTTCTTTGTCATAAGCGAAACGTGCATGCCAGGTAATGGCGGGAATATACAGATCATGATGTTCTGGCCGCTGCCAGGTTTCTGCGACATTATCTTTAAATGTCGCAATCCATTGCTCTGCACTAGCAGAAACTTCTTCAATGCTGATTAACTGAATAAAAGTAAAGGAAAATACGGTAACACATTTACTAGCGCCCATTAGCAACCACAGAAAACTTATCAAAAATATATTACCAGCATAGCCAAAGAAAAATAAATACAACCTTAACAAGGCAAACATAAAGAATAATCCGAGCGTCTGAAAAATTTATTTCATGAAATTTACTAATAAAACCATCGGATTATTCCGGAGACTAAGAAATATTTTCAGCTAAAGAACAACTCATACAAATAAAAGTTACACCCATAAAAACATTTATCATTCACTTATTTTTCAATTAGATACAATAAAGCCATCAATAAAATCATTGTTTGCATTGCCACATGATACGCATACAGGATTATTTTTTGGACGTACAAAACACCATAAAACAATTAACAAAATTGCATCAATTGTTCATCAGTTCATAAACATCATTATGTTGTATTTACTCCCCCTAAAATAAATTTTGTTATCCAGGTATAAAAACAGCAACATCAATGTCTTAATGACAGCTTTCTTGATTTCAATCAGCACCTGATGTCAATTTATTCGGCATATTTTTTTCTTATTTTAGGATTTTTTTATTATTTATTGTAGATTCTGGAGACAGGAAAGAATATGCAGACATTTATTGAACTCCTTATTGGGGTTGTCGTTATTGTGGGTGTAGCTCGCTACATCATTAAAGGGTATTCTGCCACCGGGGTGCTATTTGTTGGCGGCCTGCTACTGCTGATCATCAGCGCTATAATGGGACACAAAGTTTTACCCTCCAGCCAGACTTCCACTGGCTACAGCGCCACAGATATCGTTGAATACATTAAAATATTACTGATGAGCCGGGGCGGCGATCTCGGTATGATGATCATGATGCTGTGTGGCTTTGCCGCTTATATGACCCACATTGGCGCGAACGATATGGTTGTGAAACTGGCATCAAAACCGCTGCAGTACATTAACTCCCCTTACCTGCTGATGATTGCCGCCTACTTTGTCGCCTGTCTGATGTCACTGGCAGTCTCTTCCGCAACCGGTCTTGGCGTTTTACTGATGGCAACGTTGTTCCCGGTGATGGTGAACGTTGGTATCAGTCGCGGCGCGGCAGCTGCCATTTGTGCCTCACCAGCAGCAATTATTCTCGCACCAACATCTGGTGATGTGGTGCTGGCAGCACAGGCTTCTGAAATGCCGCTGATTGACTTCGCCTTCAAAACAACACTGCCTATCTCAATTGCCGCGATTATCGGCATGGCGATTGCCCACTTTTTCTGGCAGCGTTATCTGGACAAAAAAGAGCACATCTCTCATGAAATGTTAGATGTCAGCGAAATCACAACCACCGCGCCTGCGTTTTACGCCATTCTGCCGTTTACACCGATCATTGGCGTGCTATTTTTTGACGGTAAATGGGGTCCGCAATTGCACATCATCACCATTCTGGTGATCTGTATGCTGATTGCCTCTGTTCTGGAATTTCTTCGCGGCTTTAATACGCAAAAAGTCTTTTCGGGCCTCGAGGTGGCTTACCGCGGCATGGCTGATGCCTTCGCTAACGTAGTAATGTTATTAGTTGCCGCAGGGGTTTTCGCTCAGGGCCTTAGCACCATCGGCTTTATCCAGAGCCTGATCTCAATCGCCACCTCGTTCGGTTCGGCGAGCATAATCCTGATGCTGGTGCTGGTTATCCTGACAATGCTGGCAGCAGTCACCACGGGTTCCGGCAATGCGCCTTTCTATGCCTTTGTTGAGATGATCCCGAAACTGGCACACTCTTCCGGCATTAACCCGGCGTACCTGACAATCCCGATGCTGCAGGCATCAAACCTGGGGCGCACGCTTTCGCCAGTCTCTGGCGTGGTGGTTGCCGTTGCCGGGATGGCTAAAATATCACCTTTTGAAGTGGTTAAACGCACCTCGGTGCCGGTGCTTGTTGGGCTGGTGATTGTCATTGTGGCTACAGAGTTGATGGTGCCCGGTACTACCGCCGCGGTTGCTGGTAAGTAATTTCCCAAGCCGGAGGAGCGCGTCCTCCGGCACTCTCTTCATCCGCTGTGGTAAATGCGCTGCGGCCGACCGACTTTGCCGTGAACAATCTCGGCGATGATCAGATGTCGGCTGGCGCAATATTCAAGATAACGTCTCGCGGTGGTGCGGCTTATGGTCAAAGCCTGCGCTACTGTCTCAGCCGTATGTTGCACACCTGGCTCCTTGAACAGTTTTCTCACTGCGTTTAGCGTCAACGCGTCAATGCCAGTTGGCAGCTCATCCTTTGGTTCACCGCGAGCGTAAGCGTTGAACATCTCATCAATTTGCTTCTGACTGGCGCTATCAATGCTTTCCAGCATGTGTCTACGCTGGCGATAACGAGTTAATGTCTGCCCCAGACGCTCATAAGCGATTGGCTTGATTAAATAATCAAACACACCGCAGCGCACAGCCTCAGATACCGTTTCCATATCGCTGGCGGCAGTGGTAAACACCACATCGCCGGGGTAATGCGTCTGCACCAACTCATGCAACAAATTAATGCCTCTACCATCAGGGAGATAGTTATCCAGCAAGATAAGCCCCGGCTTAAAACGCTCGATCATCATTCGGGCCTGCGCCAGGTTTCCCGCCAGCAATATCTGACTGAAGCCGGGAATGTGACGAATATATTCCGCATGCATTTCTGCCAACGGTGTTTCGTCCTCAACGATCAATAGGGTTAATGGAGCTGTCATCAGGTTTCACTTTCGGAATATAGATTGAAAATAAAGTACCGCAGGGATCATTCTCTTCGAGAGTGATAACACCACCGCAGCGCGTTACATAGCTGGCAATAAGATACAACCCAATGCCATGCTCACCGGGTTCATCAGCACGCGTACTGACGCCCTGCTCAAATATTTTGTCGCGAAGAGACTCTGGAATGCCGCAGCCCTGATCGGCCACTTCAATTACCACGTCGTCGCCTTCATCGCTCAGGTATAATTCGACTGTCTTATTCCCTTCATCACTATGCAGACTGGCTTCGAAGGCATTATCGAGTAAGTTGCCCACTATCGCCGCAAATTCAGTGCTGTCCAGCCCTTGCGGCAGTTGTGAAAGTTGGCTGCCTGGAACAATCGTCATTTTTAGCCCCAGCTCCCGGGCGCGCTGCACTTTACCAAAAAGAAGCCCCGCCACCTGGCGGTCGGCAAATGCTTCACGCAGACTATCAATAAGTTGCTGCTGAGCCCGGGACTCCCCCTGAACCATCGCCAGCACACGATCATACTCTTTCATCTGCAACAGACCATTGAGCGTAGACATCCAATTGAGATGTTCATGACGTAGTGTGCGCAGGCTTTCGACATATTGTTTAATTTGCGTCAGTTGCGCATTAAGGGTAGATATTTCGTCTTTACTACGAAAACTAATAATTGCACCTAGCAAATCATCACCAGAACGAATAGCTTCGCGGTTAGCAATAACGCTCAGACCATTAAAATTCGCCACCACATCCTGACGTTTTTCATCAATTTGTTCGGTAAAGAAATCAGCCGGTCTGACAACCTCTGCAATAGGTCTGCCCAGCCACTGCCGTCCGGGAGAACTCAGCCCCAACATTTTTCTTGCGTTGCGGTTGATGGCAGTAATATGCCCATACGGGTCCACCGCAATCAGCCCTTCATAAACCGAACTAAAAAGTGCCTCTTGCTGGCGGACCACGCGCGCAATCTGCTTTGGTTCCATCCCCATCATCTGGCGGCGGATATGCGCAGCTAAGAACCACGACAGCAGCATCAGAATGCCTAACAGCACGACAAACACGCCCACCATCGGTAATAAAAACTCTGCCCGCCAGCTATCGATTTTACTCACCAGATACCCCACCGACACCACGCCAATGACTTTGCCATCGTCATCAAAGATCGGCGTTTTGGCGCGCATTGCCATACCTATCGACCCTTTGCCGGTGATGAAGTAACTCTCCCCTCTTTCCAGCGCTCCCGGTTTGGTAAACTGCATGGGGTAACCAATCTTTTCCGGATTAGGATGGTAAAGGCGGATCGAATCCCGGTCACCAATCACCACATAATCGAAGTCGGTGTCTCTTTGCAATTTGTTGGCGATAGTCGCCAGCCGTTTGTAGTCACGCATTTTCACTGCGGTGATGATACTGTCATTGGAGGCAATAATTTTCGCCTGATTCATTGCCATGTCACGAACATGAAGCGTTAAATAGTCCTCAAAGCTGGCCGTAAAATATTGCGCCAACGCAGCGATGACAAATATCGAGAACACCAAAATCAGCAAAAAAATACGCAACGGGAACGCCAGTCGTTGGAAAAAAGCAAACTGTTTATTCTCATTAAACTGCAACATTGTTTTCCTTGCGGGGTAAGCCCTGTTTTTTGGCGGATGTAATTAAAATGTTGAATCTCGATTTATAAATATCAAATATGATCGTGACAAATTTCATTCATTAAATCAATTAAATCAATTAAACCTACGGGTCAATTCGTAATTACATTAATTAAAAAACTTAAAACCATTAAATAAATAAAAAACCACTAACTCTATGTGAAATAAATCAAAATTTCACGATGCAATACTCCTTAGGATGTATGGCGAAAGGAGAAACAGAAATACCTCACTCACAACCCTTTCTCTCAACTGAAAATAAAAGGTTGTCAATTTGCCACATCGAACAACATTTGTTGCAAATCGATAACAACATGCACCTTCAGGATACTATTTATTATGTTCGGCAATGATATTTTCACCCGGGTAAAACGTTCAGAAAATAAAAAGATGGCGGAAATTACCCACTTTCTGCATGAAAATGATTTGAGTGTTGACACCACGGTCGAAGTATTTATTACCGTAACCCGTAACGACCGCCTTATTGCCTGCGGCGGAATTGCCGGAAATATCATTAAGTGCGTCGCTATTAGTGAATCAGTTCGTGGTGAAGGACTGGCGCTGACATTAGCCACCGAACTGATAAACCTCGCCTATGAACGGCACAGCACGCATCTGTTTATTTATACCAAAACCGAATACGAGGCGCTGTTCCGTCAGTGCGGTTTCTATACGTTAACCAGCGTACCTGGCGTGATGGTGTTGATGGAAAATAGCGCCACACGTCTGAAACGCTATGCCGAATCGCTGAAGAAATTCCGTCATGAAGGGAAGAAGATTGGCTGTATCGTCATGAACGCCAATCCCTTTACTAACGGCCACCGTTATCTGATTCAACAAGCTGCGGCACAGTGCGACTGGCTGCATCTGTTTTTAGTCAAAGAAGACTCTTCACGCTTTCCCTATGACGACCGGTTAGAGCTGGTGTTAAAAGGCACCGCCGATATTCCGCGCCTGACCGTGCATCGCGGCTCCGAGTACATCATCTCCCGCGCCACGTTCCCCTGCTACTTCATTAAAGAACAGAGCGTCATCAACCATTGTTACTCCGAAATTGACCTGAAAATTTTCCGTCAGTACCTCGCGCCCGCGCTGGGCGTTACTCACCGCTTTGTTGGTACTGAACCCATTTGTCGCGTGACCGCTCAGTACAACCAGGATATGCGCTACTGGCTGGAAACACCGACCATCTCCGCACCGCCCATCGAACTGGTTGAAATTGAGCGACTGCGTTACCAGGAACTGCCGATATCCGCCTCCCGGGTACGTCAACTGCTGGTGAAAAATGATCTCACGGCTATCGCGCCACTGGTCCCGGCACCCACTCTGCATTACTTGCAGAATCTGCTTGAACACGCCCGCCAGGACGCGGCAGTTCGTCAAAAGACCCCCGCATAAGAAACAGGTGAAAAATGAAAATAAACCAGCCCGCCGTTGCAGGCACCCTTGAGTCTGGGGATGTGATGATACGCATCGCCCCACTCGATACGCAGGATATCGACCTGCAAATCAACAGCAGCGTTGAGAAACAGTTTGGCGATGCGATTCGCACCACCATTCTGGACGTTCTCGCCCGCTATAACGTGCGCGGCGTACAGCTGAATGTCGATGACAAAGGCGCACTGGACTGCATTTTACGTGCACGACTGGAAGCCTTGCTGGCACGCGCCAGCGGTATCCCGGCGCTGCCATGGGAGGATTGCCAATGATTTCCGCTTCGCTGCAACAACGTAAAACTCGCACCCGCCGCAGCATGCTGTTTGTGCCTGGCGCCAATGCCGCGATGGTCAGCAACTCCTTCATCTACCCGGCTGATGCTCTGATGTTCGACCTCGAAGACTCCGTGGCGCTGCGTGAAAAAGACACCGCACGTCGCATGGTCTACCACGCGCTGCAACATCCGCTGTATCGCGATATTGAAACCATCGTACGTGTTAACGCACTGGATTCTGAATGGGGCGTTAACGACCTGGAAGCCGTCGTTCGCGGTGGCGCAGACGTTGTGCGTCTGCCGAAAACCGATACCGCTCAGGACGTTCTGGATATCGAAAAAGAGATCCTGCGTATTGAAAAAGCCTGTGGTCGCGAACCAGGCAGCACTGGGCTGCTGGCGGCGATTGAATCTCCGCTGGGCATTACCCGCGCGGTGGAAATCGCTCATGCTTCCGAGCGTTTGATCGGTATCGCCCTCGGTGCAGAAGACTACGTGCGCAACCTGCGTACAGAACGCTCTCCGGAAGGAACTGAACTGCTGTTCGCTCGCTGCTCTATTTTGCAGGCCGCACGTTCTGCGGGTATTCAGGCGTTCGATACCGTCTATTCCGACGCCAACAACGAAGCTGGATTCCTGCAAGAAGCCGCCCACATCAAACAACTGGGCTTTGACGGCAAATCGCTGATCAACCCGCGTCAGATTGATCTGCTGCACAACCTCTACGCTCCAACCCAGAAAGAAGTGGATCACGCACGCCGCGTCGTAGAAGCCGCTGAAGCCGCCGCTCGCGAAGGCCTTGGCGTCGTTTCCCTGAACGGCAAGATGGTTGACGGTCCGGTTATCGATCGCGCCCGTCTGGTGCTCTCCCGTGCAGAACTTTCCGGCATCCGCGAAGAATAAGGCAATCAAAATGACGCAGAAAATTGAACAATCTCAACGACAAGAACGGGTAGCAGCCTGGAATCGTCACGCTGAATGCGATCTTGCCGCTTTCCAGAACTCGCCGAAACAAACCTATCAGGCTGAAAAAGCGCGCGATCGCAAACTGTGCGCCAACCTGGAAGAAGCCATTCGTCGTTCTGGTTTGCAAGATGGTATGACCGTCTCCTTCCACCATGCTTTTCGTGGTGGTGACCTGACCGTCAATATGGTGATGGACGTCATCGCGAAGATGGGCTTTAAAAACCTGACCCTGGCGTCCAGTTCCCTGAGTGATTGCCATGCGCCGCTGGTAGAACATATCCGTCAGGGCGTGGTAACCCGCATTTATACCTCCGGTTTACGCGGCCCACTGGCAGAAGAAATCTCCCGTGGCCTGCTGGCTGAACCGGTGCAAATCCACTCCCACGGCGGTCGCGTGCATCTGGTACAGAGCGGCGAACTGAACATCGACGTCGCTTTCCTCGGCGTCCCGTCCTGCGATGAATTCGGTAATGCCAACGGCTACACCGGTAAAGCCTGCTGCGGCTCCCTCGGCTATGCAATGGTTGATGCCGACAACGCAAAACAGGTCGTGATGCTCACCGAAGAACTGCTGCCTTATCCGCATAATCCGGCAAGCATTGAGCAAGATCAGGTTGATTTGATCGTCAAAGTTGATCGCGTTGGCGATGCCGCGAAAATCGGTGCTGGCGCAACCCGTATGACCACTAACCCGCGCGAACTGCTGATTGCCCGCAGCGCTGCGGATGTGATTGTCAACTCTGGCTACTTCAAAGAAGGTTTCTCCATGCAGACCGGCACCGGCGGCGCTTCGCTTGCGGTAACCCGTTTCCTGGAAGACAAAATGCGTAGCCGCGATATTCGCGCCGACTTCGCCCTCGGTGGCATTACCGCAACGATGGTTGATCTGCACGAAAAAGGTCTGATCCGCAAACTGCTGGATGTGCAGAGCTTTGACAGCCACGCTGCGCAATCGCTGGCCCGTAACCCGAATCACATCGAAATCAGTGCCAACCAGTACGCTAACTGGGGCTCTAAAGGCGCATCGGTTGATCGTCTCGACGTGGTGGTACTGAGCGCGCTGGAAATTGATACCCAGTTCAACGTTAACGTGCTGACCGGCTCTGACGGTGTGCTGCGTGGCGCTTCCGGCGGTCACTGCGATACCGCAATTGCCTCTGCGCTTTCCATCATTGTTGCGCCGCTGGTGCGCGGTCGTATCCCTACTCTGGTGGATAACGTGCTGACCTGCATTACCCCAGGGTCCAGCGTCGATATTCTGGTCACCGACCACGGCATCGCTGTTAACCCGGCACGTCCGGAACTGGCAGAACGTCTGCAGGAAGCAGGCATAAAAGTGGTTTCCATTGAGTGGCTGCGCGAACGTGCGCGTCTGCTGACCGGTGAACCACAGCCGATTGAATTCACCGACCGCGTCGTTGCCGTCGTGCGCTACCGCGATGGCTCGGTGATTGACGTTGTGCATCAGGTGAAGGAATAAGCCATGCACCTGCTCCCTGAACTCGCCAGCCACCATGCGGTTTCAATTCCCGAGTTGCTCGTCAGCCGGGATGAAAGGCAAGCACGGCAACACGCCTGGCTCAAGCGCCATCCTGTTCCACTGGTCTCCTTTACCGTGGTTGCGCCGGGTCCGATTAAAGACAGCGAGGTCACACGCCGAATTTTTAATCATGGCGTGACAGCCTTGCGTGCCTTAGCCGCAAAACAGGGCTGGCAAATTCAGGAGCAGGCTGCACTGGTTTCCGCCAGCGGGCCGGAGGGCATGTTGAGCATTGCCGCTCCAGCTCGCGACCTCAAGCTCGCCACGATTGAGCTTGAACATAGTCATCCTCTCGGGCGTTTATGGGATATCGATGTCCTGACGCCCGAAGGCGAAATTCTCTCCCGCCGCGATTATTCGCTGCCGCCTCGCCGCTGCCTGCTATGCGAGCAAAGCGCAGCCGTCTGCGCGCGCGGGAAAACCCACCAACTGACCGATTTACTCAACCGCATGGAGGCGCTGCTGAACGATGTCGATGCCTGCAACGTCAACTAAAACCACAAAGCTTGCTGCGTCATTAATCAATGAATACGCCCTGCTGGGCTGGCGCGCCATGCTGACTGAAGTCAATCTGTCACCGAAACCAGGCCTGGTAGATCGCATTAACTGCGGTGCGCACAAAGATATGGCGCTGGAAGATTTCCACCGTAGCGCACTGGCGATCCAGGGCTGGTTACCCTGTTTCATTGAATTTGGTGCCTGTAGTGCAGAAATGGCACCGGAAGCGGTACTCCACGGATTACGCCCAATTGGTATGGCCTGTGAAGGCGATATGTTCCGCGCCACTGCGGGCGTAAACACCCATAAAGGCAGTATTTTTTCTTTAGGGCTACTGTGCGCGGCGATTGGCCGTTTGCTTCAGCTCAACCAGCCGGTAACGCCCACAACCGTTTGTTCGACGGCGGCAAGTTTCTGCCGTGGTCTGACCGAGCGCGAACTGCGTACCAATAATCAACAACTGACCGCAGGTCAACGGTTGTACCAGCAACTTGGCCTTACCGGCGCGCGCGGTGAAGCCGAAGCAGGTTATCCACTGGTGATCAACCACGCCCTACCGCATTACCTCACTCTGTTGGATCAGGGGCTAGATCCTGAACTGGCATTGCTCGATACCTTGCTCCTACTGATGGCTACCAACGGCGATACCAACGTTGCATCGCGCGGTGGTGAGGGGGGCCTGCGCTGGCTACAGCGCGAGGCGCAAACACTATTGCAAAAAGGGGGCATTCGAACCCCCGCCGATCTCGATTATCTCCGGCAGTTCGACAGGGAGTGTATCGAACGAAATCTCAGTCCAGGCGGCAGTGCCGACCTGCTGATCCTTACCTGGTTTTTAGCACAGATTTAATGATTTAAGCACTTGATAAATTTGGAAATATTAATTTTCGGAGAACCCGTATGTCTTTAGCAAAAGATAATATATGGAAACTATTGGCCCCACTGGTGGTGATGGGTGTCATGTTTCTTATCCCTGTCCCCGACGGTATGCCGCCGCAGGCATGGCATTACTTCGCTGTGTTTGTGGCAATGATTGTCGGAATGATCCTCGAGCCAATCCCGGCAACAGCGATCAGTTTTATTGCGGTTACTATTTGCGTGATTGGCAGTAATTACCTGCTCTTTGACGCCAAAGAATTAGCTGACCCAGCGTTTAATGCGCAAAAACAGGCGCTGAAATGGGGGCTGGCTGGTTTTTCCAGTACCACAGTCTGGCTGGTATTTGGCGCATTTATCTTTGCATTAGGATATGAAGTTTCTGGATTAGGCCGTCGTATTGCCCTTTTCCTGGTGAAATTCATGGGGAAACGCACGCTGACGTTGGGTTATGCGATTGTCATCATCGACATTCTGCTGGCGCCGTTTACACCGTCCAACACCGCGCGTACCGGGGGTACGGTTTTCCCGGTCATTAAAAACCTGCCGCCGCTATTTAAATCATTCCCGAACGATCCGTCCGCGCGTCGTATTGGCGGCTATTTGATGTGGATGATGGTCATTAGTACCAGTCTTAGCTCCTCTATGTTTGTCACTGGTGCAGCACCAAACGTGCTGGGTCTGGAGTTCGTCAGCAAAATTGCCGGTATCCAGATTAGCTGGTTGCAGTGGTTCCTCTGCTTCCTGCCGGTTGGGGTTATCTTGCTTATCATTGCGCCGTGGCTTTCCTACGTGCTGTACAAACCGGAAATCACACACAGTGAAGAAGTGGCAACCTGGGCGGGTGATGAACTAAAAACCATGGGGGCGCTGACACGCAGAGAGTGGACGCTGATTGGCCTTGTGTTGCTCAGCTTAGGTTTATGGGTATTTGGCAGCGAAGTGATTAATGCCACTGCGGTTGGCCTGCTGGCTGTTTCGCTGATGCTGGCGCTGCACGTTGTGCCGTGGAAAGACATTACCCGTTATAACAGCGCATGGAACACGCTGGTCAACCTGGCAACGCTGGTCGTCATGGCTAATGGCCTGACTCGTTCCGGATTTATCGACTGGTTCGCCAGCACCATGAGTACGCATCTGGAAGGTTTTTCGCCAAATGCGACGGTTATCGTCCTCGTGCTGGTGTTCTATTTTGCTCATTACCTGTTTGCCAGCCTGTCAGCGCACACCGCAACCATGCTGCCGGTCATTCTGGCGGTCGGTAAAGGTATTCCGGGCGTACCGATGGAACAACTGTGTATTCTGCTGGTGCTGTCTATCGGTATCATGGGCTGTCTGACCCCATATGCTACTGGCCCAGGTGTGATTATTTACGGCTGCGGCTATGTGAAATCAAAAGATTACTGGCGTCTTGGGGCTATCTTCGGGGTGATTTATATTGCCATGCTGCTTCTGGTAGGCTGGCCGATTCTCGCCATGTGGAACTAATACGTTCGCCAAACGCTGAATAAATCACCGCGCCCGCCAGGTTAGCCAACCTGGCGGGCTTTTTTATGATTTAATAGATAGTATTCAGTGCATGTATGAGTTCCACACCCACTATGAAAATATTCTGGCGTAACGCCGCTTTACTGGCGGCTTCTCTGCTCCCCTTATCTTCTGTCAACGCCGCTGCATTACAGGCAAAACAGTATGGCGATTTTGATCGTTACGTTTTAGCTCTTTCCTGGCAAACCGGGTTTTGCCAGAGCCAGCACGACCGAAATCGTAACGAACGCGATGAGTGTCGACTGCAAACCGAAACGAGCAACAAAGCTGATTTTCTGACCGTACATGGTCTGTGGCCAGGATTACCTAAATCGGTTGCTGCGCGTGGCGTTGATGAACGCCGCTGGATGCGCTTCGGCTGCGCCACTCGCCCAGTCCCAAACCTGCCGGAAGCGCGCGCCAGCCGGATGTGTTCTTCACCGGAAACAGGGTTATCGCTGGAAACAGCAGCTAAATTGAGTGAAGTTATGCCGGGCGCAGGTGGTCGTTCCTGTCTGGAACGTTATGAATACGCGAAACACGGTGCCTGCTTTGGTTTTGATCCGGACGCTTACTTCGGGACGATGGTACGTCTGAATCAAGAGATCAAAGAGAGCGCAGCCGGAAAATTCCTCGCTGATAACTACGGTAAAACCGTGAGCCGCAGTGACTTTGACGACGCCTTTGCCAAAAACTGGGGGAAAGAGAACGTCAAAGCGGTCAAGTTAACCTGCCAGGGTAATCCGGCGTATTTGACTGAAATCCAGATTTCAATCAAAGCTGATGCCATCAATGCGCCGCTCTCGGCAAGCTCATTCTTGCCACAACCTCACCCAGGCAACTGTGGCAAAGCCTTTGTGATTGATAAAGCAGGTTATTGAGATCCAGCGCAGCGGACGTTGATCCATCACGAAAATTTATCCCTTACGCTGTTTTTCGATTAAGATTTATACAAATCGCTCAGCATTAAGGAATTACCTGAATGTGATGTAAATCACTTCAAAGAGTGAGCAACAGTCAGTATCATCATATGAGCTAAACCCTCGCCGCCTGACGGTGAGGGTTTTCTTTTGGGTATGTTTATCTGCGACAATCGCAGTACCGACGACATGGAGTAAAAATGTCCAGACCAACAATCATCATTAACGACCTGGATGCCGAACGCATCGATATTCTGCTGGAGCAACCTGCCTATGCCGGTTTGCCAATCGCCGACGCGTTAAACGCAGAGTTGGATCGCGCCCAAATGTGTTCGCCAGAAGAGATGCCACACGATGTGGTGACGATGAACAGCCGGGTTAAATTCCGCAATCTTAGCGATGGCGAAGTCCGTGTGCGTACACTGGTGTATCCGGCAAAAATGACCGACAGCAATACTCAACTTTCCGTTATGGCTCCGGTTGGTGCCGCACTGCTGGGGTTGCGCGTTGGCGATACCATCCACTGGGAACTTCCGGGCGGCGTTGCTACCCACCTTGAAGTGCTGGAACTCGAATACCAGCCTGAAGCCGCTGGCGACTACCTGCTTTAATCCCATCTGCACAAGCGTTATTCGCTTTGCCCGGAGGATGCTTCTGCATCCTCTTTCCGCTCAAATATCAACCAGATTTATCATTTTGCTCTTCACCGCTGCGTTCTAATCTGAACAAGTTATCCACCAGCGGATCCCCCTATGAGCGAAGCTCTCGGTATTACTGCGTTTTATATATTCATTGCAGCAATTCTTGTTGTGGCAGTGCTATATCTTGAGCAACGCTGGTAGTAGCTGACTTAATCCATTTTCCAGATCAATTGCTATCCCAGATCAAATCAACTTCGCAAATCATAGAATCATAATCAATAATATGCTGTTATATGTTCATGCAATAGCAAGGAGGGAATGCTTATGTACAAAACAATCATTATGCCAGTAGACGTATTTGAAATGGAATTGAGCGACAAAGCCGTTCGTCACGCTGAATTTCTCGCCCAGGATGATGGCGTAATTCATTTACTCCATGTATTACCGGGCGCCGCAAGCCTTAGTCTGCACCGTTTTGCTGCTGATGTGCGTCGTTTCGAAGAACATTTGCAACATGAAGCCGAAGAACGCTTACAGACAATGGTCGGCCATTTCAATATTGATCCATCCCGTATCAAACCACATGTCCGTTTTGGTAACGTGCGAGATGAAGTGAACGAGTTAGCTAAAGAACTGGATGCGGATGTTGTGGTTATCGGTTCGCGAAATCCATCGATTTCAACCCATCTGTTAGGTTCCAACGCTTCCAACGTGATCCGCCACGCCAATCTGCCGGTATTAGTCGTTCGTTAACAAATTAACGCATTTATGACGCCCTGCCCTGAGCAATCCCGGCAGGGCGTTTTTTATAAAAAAAGCCGCCAGGTTTGACCCCGGCGGCTAAGCAATTGCAGGTGAATCTTACTTCTTCTTATGCAGTTTTGGTGCGAATCAGGTAGTCAAAAGCGCTCAGAGAGGCTTTAGCACCTTCGCCAGTAGCGATGATGATCTGCTTGTACGGAACCGTCGTACAGTCACCGGCAGCGAACACGCCTTTGACGTTGGTTTCGCATTTCGCATCAATGATTATCTCACCCATACGATTACGTTCTACTGCGCCTTCCAGCCAGTTGGTGTTCGGCAGCAGACCAATCTGGACGAAAATACCAGCCAGTTCGATGTTGTGAACATCGCCGCTGACACGATCACGATATTCCAGACCTACGACTTTGCTACCGTCGCCTTTCACTTCCGTGGTTTGCGCATTCAGAATGATGTCGACGTTTTTCAGGCTGCGCAGTTTATCCTGCAGAACCTGGTCAGCTTTCATTTCTGGGGCAAATTCCAGCAGCGTTACGTGTTCAACAATCCCTGCCAGGTCGATTGCTGCTTCCACACCGGAGTTGCCGCCGCCGATAACCGCTACGCGTTTGCCTTTAAACAGTGGGCCGTCGCAGTGCGGGCAATAGGTTACGCCTTTGGTGCGATACTGATCTTCGCCCGGAACGTTCATGTTGCGCCATTTTGCACCGGTCGCCACGATAATGCTGCGAGCTTTCAGTACCGCGCCGGAAGCCGTTTCAATCTGATGCAAACCGCCTTCAACCGCTGCCGGGATCAGTTTGCTCGCGCTCTGGCTATCAATCACATCAACATCGTATTCATCAACGTGAACCTTCAGCGCGCCTGCCAGTTTTTGGCCTTCGGTTTTCGGCACAGAGATGTAGTTTTCGATATCAACAGTATCGAGGATCTGACCGCCAAAACGTTCGCCCATCAGACCAGTACGGATGCCTTTACGTGCGGAGTAAATTGCTGCCGCAGCCCCTGCCGGGCCAGAACCGACAATCAGCACATCGTAAGCGTCACGCTTGTTCAGCTCTTCTGCTGCACGTTTTTCAGCGCCAGTATCGATTTTGGCGACGATTTCGGAAATAGTCATGCGGCCCTGACCAAACTCTTTCCCGTTTACGAACACTGCCGGAACGCCCATCACGTTGCGATCGGTGATTTCGTTCTGGAAGGTGCCGCCGTCAATTGCAGTGTGCTTGATGCGCGGGTTCAGTACGCTCATCAGGTTCAGCGCCTGCACCACGTCCGGGCAGTTGTGGCAAGAGAGCGAATAATAAGTTTCGAATTCAAAATCTCCGTCAATATGGCGAATCTGCTCCAGCAGAGACTGCGCTTCTTTCGACGGATGACCACCGGTCCACAGCAGCGCCAGTACCAGCGAGGTGAACTCATGACCCAGCGGGGAGCCTGCAAAACGCGGCCCCTGGTTGGAACCTGGGTTGGTGATCAGGAAAGACGGCTTACGCACCGGCAAGCTGTTATCTTCTTTAAAGGTGACTTTGTCTGACAGTTCTGCGATTTCAGCCAACAGTTCCTTGATTTCTGCCGATTTAGCGCTGTCATCCAGCGTGGCAATCAACTCAACAGGCTTGGTCAATTTCTCAAGGTAAGCCTTGAGTTGAGTTTTCATATTTGTGTCGAGCATGTTTATCTCCTGGGCTTTAAACATCATCATGCAAGCGGCCTTCATCGGCTACCTGGATGCAGCTTGCATCATGATGCGGGGAAGAAAATCGGGTGCCGCAGCACCCGAAGAATTAGGTGAATTTCCGAAGTATTTCGCGCCGGAGTTGGTAGCGCGAAAGACGAAGGAAATTTAGATTTTACCAACCAGGTCCAGAGACGGAGCCAGAGTTGCTTCACCTTCTTTCCATTTAGCCGGGCAAACTTCACCTGGGTGAGAAGCTACATACTGAGCAGCTTTGATTTTACGCAGCAGGTCAGACGCGTCACGGCCAATGCCTTCAGCGGTAACTTCGATTGCCTGGATGATACCCTGCGGGTCAACAACGAAGGTCGCACGGTCAGCCAGACCTTCATCTTCACGCATGTTGTCGAAGTTACGGGTCAGGGCGCCAGTCGGGTCGCCGATCATCGCGTATTTGATTTTCGCGATGGTTTCAGAGCTGCTGTGCCATGCTTTGTGGGTGAAGTGAGTATCGGTAGATACTGCGTATACGTCTACGCCCAGTTTCTGCAGTTCTTCGTAATGGTCTGCAACGTCGCCCAGTTCGGTCGGGCATACGAAAGTAAAGTCAGCCGGGTAGAAGAAGAAGACGCTCCAGCGGCCTTCGGTATCTTTCTCGGTGATTTCGATGAATTCGCCGTTTTTGAATGCCTGGTTTTTAAAAGGTTTAATTTTGGTGTTAATCAAGGACATCTATACTTCCTCCGTGTTTTCGATGAGATGTAAGGTAACCAATTTTTGCCGATTCGGCTAATGCGTTTCCATTATCAAATCGATAAGTTTTACCTTACAACCTTCGTAAGACAACTTTGTGAACTTTGCACCGCCAGCGGCGATAAAAGTAAAATGGGCCTCCTTTCCAGGTGGCCGCGTAACCTGAACTACCCTTTGGTATCTTCAGCGCCTGTTCAGCAGGCTGCGGTGTTGCGATGACGACCGCAATGCCGAGAGGGATTACAACACCCTCATAAACAAAGGGCAATCACCTGTTCTAAGCTCTTACCTATGACAGTGATAGGTTATACCTTTTACTCAAATTTTGCACTGACTGAAAAGGACAAATTAATGTTAAAAAAGATAATTTTTTTTACCCTGCTACCGGGAATCGTTTACGCCGAAGAGCTTCCCGCCCCCGTAAAAGCGATTGAAAAACAGGGGATTACGATTATTAAATCGTTCGATGCGCCAGGCGGTCTGAAAGGTTATCTGGGGAAATATCAGGACATGGGGGTCACTATCTACCTTACGCCAGACGGTAAACATGCCATCTCTGGCTATATGTACAACGAAAAGGGAGAAAACCTCAGTAACGCTCTTATTGAAAAAGAGATTTACGCGCCTGCCGGACGCGAAATGTGGCAGCGTATGGAACAATCAAACTGGCTACTTGACGGTAAAAAAGACGCGCCGATCGTGGTTTATGTTTTTGCCGATCCTTTCTGCCCATATTGCAAACAATTCTGGCAACAAGCACGCCCGTGGGTTGATGCCGGTAAAGTACAGATTCGTACTTTGTTGGTTGGCGTGATAAAACCAGAAAGCCCCGCCACCGCAGCGGCAATCCTCGCGTCTAAAGATCCGGCAAAAACGTGGCAAGAATATGAAGCATCTGGCGGCAAATTAAAGCTGAACCTCTCCGGGAACGTTACACCTGAACAGATGAAGATTCTCAGTGCCAACGAGGCGTTGATGGACGAACTGGGTGCAAATGTCACCCCTGCGATTTATTACATGAGCCCAGAAAAAACATTACAGCAGGCTGTTGGATTACCAGATAAAAAGACCTTAAACATTATTATGGGGAATAATTAACATTCAATTCATGGATAACTGAAATACATATCACTTTTCAGTTATCCAAATAATAGCAAGTATTGCTCACCTCACGCATATCAACTATGCTAGTTTAGAAAAACTTAATCATAGATTAAGCAAAACAACATAATATATTGAAATACATAAAGCCATATCATTGACTTGATGAATATCATGAAAACAAGTATATGAATGGAGTACATCATGGCTAATCTTTACGACCTAAAAAAATTTGATTTAAACTTACTTGTCATTTTTGAGTGCATCTATCAACATCTCAGTATTAGCAAGGCAGCTGAATCGTTATACATAACACCTTCTGCAGTAAGCCAGTCTTTACAACGTCTACGAGCGCAATTTAATGATCCCTTGTTTACTCGATCCGGTAAAGGGATTGCACCAACAACAACGGGTTTAAATTTGCATCATCATCTTGAGAAAAACCTTAAAAACCTTGAACAAACCATCAACATTGTCAATAAATCTGAGCTAAAGAAAAAATTTATTATTTACGGCCCGCAACTTATTTCCTCAACGAACAGTAGCCTTTTGATCGGATGTCTCCGACAAGATTCGTCCGTAGAAATTGAACATCATGACATTATGATGTCAGCAGAAAGTGCCGAAGATTTATTAGCTTATCGCAAAGCAGATCTGGTCATCACATTAACGCCAGTTATCAGTCGCTCGGTGAGCTGTGTACCTTTTCAATCGATACGCAATACACTTATCTGTAGTTCATCCCATCCGAGAATAACGGAATACAGCAGCCGCGAAGAAATTCTTGATGAAGAGTTTACTTTTCTGATATCAAAAGCATCTGGACTTGAAGATTTTCAGATGGAAATAGAAGCGCTTCTGACAAACCGAAAAATAGCATTCCGTAGTTCTTCGCTGTTTACTATCATCAATACTATTGCGGTAACCGATTTATTGGGCATTGTTCCCGTTGAGTTATATCGCAGCAATCAAAAGAACCTACAATTAAAACAAATAAAGCTAGAGCAAAACCTACCCTCTAATACGCTTTATATCTCCTATAACAAATCATCATTAAACAATCTGGGATTCTCCCGATTTATTGATCGCTTAAATGATAATTTATCCTGAACACCGTTCAATAAGGACAATGCTCCTCATAAAAAATTCAGCCGATGAATATAAAATGAGATATCTTATTTTAATTTGTTACTACTATAATCAGAAAACTATCGCACTATTCTCCAGATCACGTTAAGAGAGCGTTTTCAGATGTCCATTTATAAAATTCCGCTTCCGCTCAATATTCTGGAAGCTGCACAAGAGCGTATTACCTGGACACTCAACACCCTACCCCGCGTTTGTGTCTCATTTTCTGGCGGTAAAGATTCAGGCTTAATGCTTCATCTAACCGCGAATCTGGCCAGAAAAATGGGGAAAAAAATATACGTTCTGTTTATCGACTGGGAAGCACAGTTTTCTTTAACTATTCACTATATTCAGTCCCTACGAGAGCAGTATGCAGATGTCATTGAAGAATTTTATTGGGTAGCGCTGCCTCTTACGACGCAAAACTCTCTTTCTCAGTATCAACCCGAATGGCAATGCTGGGAACCTGATGTTGAATGGGTACGCCAGCCCCCGGAAGATGCGATAACCGATCCGACATTTTTCTCGTTTTATCAACCGGGTATGACGTTTGAACATTTCGTGCGTGAATTTGCCGAATGGTTTTCGCAAAAACGTCCGGCGGCCATGATGATCGGCATCCGGGCTGACGAGTCCTATAACCGTTTCGTTGCTATCGCCAGTTCGAATAAACAGCGTTTTGCCGACGATAAACCCTGGACTACGGCCGCACCAGGCGGTCATAGCTGGTACATTTACCCCATCTACGACTGGAAAGTGGCTGATATCTGGACCTGGTATGCAAATCATCAAAGTCTCTGCAACCCACTGTATAACCTAATGTATCAGGCAGGCGTCCCTCTGCGTCAGATGCGAATTTGCGAACCTTTTGGCCCGGAGCAACGGCAGGGATTATGGCTCTATCACGTTATCGAACCGGATCGCTGGGCTGCTATGTGCGCACGAGTCAGCGGTGTAAAAAGCGGCGGAATTTACGCCGGACATGACAATCATTTCTATGGGCATCGGAAAATCCTCAAGCCAGAGCATTTAGACTGGCAAGAGTATGCATTATTGCTGCTCGATAGCATGCCGGAGAAAACAGCTGAGCATTACCGCAATAAAATCGCCATTTATTTGCACTGGTATCAGAAAAAAGGCATCGAGGTTCCACAAACCCAGCAAGGGGACATTGGCACGAAAGATATCCCCTCCTGGCGGCGAATATGCAAAGTTTTACTCAATAACGATTACTGGTGCCGGGCATTATCATTTAGTCCTACGAAAGCGAAGAACTATCAGCGTTATAACGAACGGATAAAAGGAAAACGTCAGGAATGGGGGATACTATGCAACAACGATTAACGCAGGATTTAACCCAATTTCTCGCCAGCTTGCCGGAAGACGATCGCATCAAAGCGATTAATGAAATCCGCATGGCGATCCATCAGGTTAGCCCCTTTCGTGAAGAGCCCGTGGATTGCGTTCTGTGGGTTAAAAATAGCCAACTCGTGCCGAATGATTACAACCCCAATAATGTGGCACCGCCAGAGAAGAAGCTGCTAAAAAAATCCATTGAAATTGATGGTTTTACCCAACCTATCGTGGTGACTAACACTCAATCTGACACAATGGAGATTGTTGATGGCTTTCACCGTCATGAAATTGGTAAAGGATCTAACACGTTAAAAACGCGCTTAAAAGGGTATTTACCGGTTACCTGTCTGGGAGGGGATCGTAACGAGCGCATCGCTGCAACAATTCGCCACAACCGCGCTCGTGGACGCCATCAAATCACTGCAATGTCGGAAATCGTCCGTGAACTCAGCCAGTTGGGATGGGACGATAATAAAATTGGCAAAGAACTGGGAATGGACAGCGACGAAGTGCTGCGCCTGAAGCAAATTAACGGCCTGCAAGAGTTGTTTGCCGACCGTCAATATTCCCGCGCCTGGACTGTCAAATAACTAAAGCTGGCGCAGGCGTTCAGCTGCTGCCAGCAACGTCGATTCCTTCTTGGCAAAACAGAGACGAATCAGTTTATGGGGGAAGGGATCGGCGCAAAATACCGACAGCGGGATCGCCGCCACGCCATGCTCCCGCGTCAGCCACTGGCAAAACTCAACATCATCCAGCGTAGACACGGCGCTGTATTCCACCAGCAAAAAGTAAGTACCTTCGCAGGGTAGTATCTCCAGCCGACTTTCACTTAAGGCGTTCACCAGAATATCGCGTTTCTGCCTATAAAAGTCCGGTAACGCAAGATAATGCTCAGGTTCTGCACGTAGCATATCCGCAAGCGCCAGCTGTGCCGGGGTATTCACCGAAAAGGTCAGATACTGATGCACTTTGCGGATCTCGGCGCTGATGGGCGCAGGCGCAACGCAATAGCCCACTTTCCAGCCGGTCATATGATAGGTCTTGCCAAATGAAGATACTGCCACCGCCCGCTCACGCAACTGCGGATGCGCCAGCACGCTGGCATGGCCCTGCTGTGAAAAGTTGATGTGCTCGTACACTTCATCACTAATAACAAAAATCTCGTGCCCGGTAATTGCCTGCCACAAAGCGGCGAAATCAGCCTGCTGCCAGACGGTGGCGCTGGGATTATGCGGCGTATTGAGGATCACCAGTCGGGTGCGCTCGCTTAACAATGCGGCAAATTCCTGCCAGTCAACGCGAAAATGCGGAGGTTGCAGTGCAATACGTTTCACTATTCCCCCAGAAAGCGCGATGGCGGGGGCGTAACTGTCATAGCTGGGATCAAAGCAAATCACTTCATCACCATTGCGCACCAATGCGGTAATCGCTGCATATAACGCTTCCGTCGCCCCTGCCGTTACGGTGATATCGCTATCGGCATCTGGTTGATAGCCATACAGCCGCGCGGTTTTCTCAGCAATCGCCTCGCGCAATGCCTGCACGCCGGTCATGGGCGCGTATTGGTTTGCCCCCTGGGCAACGTGGTACGCCAGCCGCTCCTGTAAATAGCGCGGACCATCAAAATCAGGAAAGCCTTGCGACAGGTTAATCGCCTGGTGTTGCTGCGCCAGTGCGCTCATCTGGGTGAAAATAGTGGTGCCAAGTTGTGGAAGTTTGCTTTGTGGAATCAGAGGGTTATTTGTCATTTTTATTGTACCTGACGAAGTTGCGTGTTGAAGGCACTATAACACGATGCTAGTATTTGGCAATCAAGACGTTTAGATGTCTAAATAAAACAATAAGGACAACACAACATGCCTCACAATCCCATCCGCGTCGTCGTCGGCCCGGCTAACTACTTTTCACATCCAGGAAGTCTCAATCACCTGCACGATTTTTTCACTGATGAACAGCTTTCTCGCGCGGTGTGGATCTACGGCGAACGCGCCATTGCTGCGGCGCAAACCAAACTTCCGCCAGCGTTTGGGCTGCCAGGGGCAAAGCATATTTTGTTTCGCGGTCATTGCAGCGAAAGCGATGTACAACAACTGGCGGCTGAGTCCGGTGACGATCGCAGCGTGGTGATTGGCGTCGGCGGCGGCGCACTGCTCGACACCGCGAAAGCCCTCGCCCGCCGTCTCGGTCTGCCGTTTGTTGCCGTTCCGACGATCGCCGCCACCTGCGCTGCCTGGACACCGCTCTCCGTCTGGTATAACGATGCCGGACAGGCGCTGCATTATGAGATTTTCGACGACGCCAATTTTATGGTGCTGGTGGAACCGGAGATTATCCTCAATGCGCCGCAACAATATCTGCTGGCGGGGATCGGTGACACGCTGGCGAAATGGTATGAAGCGGTAGTACTGGCCCCGCAACCAGAAACGTTGCCGCTAACCGTGCGTCTGGGGATTAATAACGCGCAGGCCATTCGCGACGTCTTGTTAAACAGTAGCGAGCAGGCGCTTGCCGATCAGCAAAATCAGCAGTTAACACAATCATTTTGCGATGTGGTGGATGCCATTATTGCCGGAGGCGGAATGGTCGGTGGTCTGGGCGATCGTTTTACGCGTGTGGCGGCGGCCCATGCCGTGCACAACGGTCTGACTGTACTGCCGCAAACCGAGAAGTTTCTCCACGGCACCAAAGTTGCCTACGGTATTCTGGTGCAAAGCGCCTTGCTGGGCCAGGATGATGTGCTGGCGCAATTAACCGGGGCGTATCAGCGTTTTCATCTGCCGACTACGCTGGCGGAGTTGGAAGTGGATATCAATAATCAGGCGGAGATCGACAAAGTGATTACCCACACCTTACGTCCGGTGGAATCCATTCATTACCTGCCAGTCACGCTGACACCTGATACCTTGCGTGCAGCGTTCGAAAAAGTGGAATCGTTTAAAGCCTGACGTACAAATTTAGCAGCAGCGCGCGCCGCCTTTTCCACCGTAGCGCGCGTCCTGCCGCTCACGGAAAAACTCCTCGTAGGTCATCGGCGTTTGATCAGGATGGTTAACCCGCATATGTTCGACATAGTTGTCGTAATCAGGCATACCGATCATCAGCTTCGCCGCCTGACCTAAATATTTTCCGGCTTTTGCCAGTGAATCAAACATCTAAACCTCCGGTAATACAAATACCCTCCTGAATTATGAGGGCTTAATTGCTATCAACACGCTCGGGCTGAGAGTAAGGGGAACGCTCGGCACATTCCCCCACACTCTGACTTTAGTGCGCGCCTTTCGCCTGCGCCACGATCTCCTCGACATTTTCCGGCATTGGCTCATACGGCGTTTCTTTCGCCGTTGGCTTCGGCTCTTTCAATGCCGCCAGTGCCGTCTTAATCGAGAACAGTGCCAGAACCACCACGACCACCATAAAGAAGATGGTTAACCCAGCATCCAGACGGTTGTTGAACACCAGTTGCGCCAGTTGTGACTCAGTATACTGCGACGGAATATTGCCGCTGTCGATCATTGCCTGGAACTTGTTAGCAATCGCCAGGAAGCCGACTTTCGCATCCGGGCTAAACGCTTTCTGCCAGCCTGCGGTCAGGGTACAAATCAGCAACCAGGCCGTTGGTACCAGCGCCACCCAGGCGTAACGTTGACGTTTCATTTTGAACAGCACTACGGCACAGAGCATCAGCGCCATCCCTGCCAGCATCTGGTTGGCTATACCAAACAGCGGCCACAGAGTGTTAATACCGCCCAGCGGATCGACCACCCCTTGATGGAGGAAGTAGCCCCACGCCAGCACGCACAGCGCCGTTGCCAGCAGGTTAGCAGGCAGTGAATCGGTCCGTTTCAGGCCCGGAGAAACCACGCCCAGCAGATCCTGCAACATAAAGCGCGCAGCACGCGTACCTGCATCTACTGCAGTCAGAATAAACAGTGCTTCAAACAGAATGGCGAAGTGATACCAGAACGCCACATCCATCATGCCGCCCAGCGCGCCGTGCAGAATGTAGGCCATCCCCACCGCCAACGTCGGCGCACCGCCCGCACGGGAAATGATCGACTGTTCACCCACTTCGCTGGCAATCTGGTTTAGCGTATCCGGGGTAATCGCAAAGCCCCAGCTACTCACCACCTGCGCCGCAGAAGCGACCACATCCGTCGTTCCTGCCGGAGCCAGCACCGCCATCGGGCTGTTCATGGCGAAGTACACACCCGGATCGATGATACAGGCAGAAACCAGCGCCATAATCGCCACGAAGGATTCCATTAACATTCCGCCGTAGCCGATAAAACACGCCTGCCCTTCGTTCGCCAGCATCTTCGGCGTGGTACCGGAAGAGATCAGCGCATGGAAGCCAGACACCGCGCCACAGGCGATGGTGATAAACAGGAACGGGAACAGGTTACCAGTCCATACCGGGCCAGTACCATCAACAAATTTAGTCAACGCAGGCATGGTCAACGTCGGGCGCATAATCAAAATGCCTACCGCCAGACCGACGATAGTCCCGATTTTCAGGAAGGTAGAGAGGTAGTCACGCGGGGCCAGCAGCAACCACACCGGCAGCACCGCCGCCACAAAACCGTAACCCACCAGCATCCAGGTCAACTGCACGCCGGTAAAGTCAAAGTACGGCGCCCAGGTCGGGCTTTCTGCCATCCAGCCGCCAGAGATAATGGCGAAAATCAGGAACACCAAACCGATGACCGACACTTCGCCAATACGCCCCGGACGCAGATAGCGCAGGTAGATCCCCATAAACAGCGCCAGCGGAATGGTAAACGCAACGGTATACGTTCCCCACGGGCTATGAGTCAGGGCTTTCACCACGATCATCGCCAGCACCGCCAGGATAATGACCATGATCATAAAGCAGGCTACCAGCGCAATCACCCCGGCGGTTGGCCCCATCTCTTCTTTGACCAACTCACCCAGCGAACGACCGTCACGGCGCGTAGAAACAAACAGCACCATAAAATCCTGCACCGCACCGGCGAGAACCACCCCGGCGAGCAGCCAGATCATCCCCGGCAGGTAACCCATTTGCGCCGCCAGTACCGGCCCAACCAGCGGACCTGCTCCGGCAATGGCCGCAAAATGGTGACCGAACAGCACTTTCTTGTCCGTCGGCACATAGTCCAGCCCGTCGTTATGGCGCACCGCTGGCGTCATACGCGTCGGGTCAACCGCCAGCACATTTTTGGCGATATACAGACCATAAAAACGGTAAGCGATCAGATAGACACAGACCGACGCCACCACAATCCACAGTGCGTTGATCTGTTCCCCACGATTTAAAGCAATGTATCCCAGAGCAAATGCTCCCATTACAGAGAGCACTGTCCAGACGAGGTATTTCCCTGATTTGTTCATAGTTGTTATCCGTGTGCGTGTCCATAGAGATGTTACATTTTGTTTCTATAACATCTTTGTACAATTTAACAACACAGCAACCATGTAAATCGGAGTTGAAACCAATATTTAACTTCACAATGTTAACTCGATCACTCCGTTAACCGAGTTTTCCAACAATCTCATTTAATTCTGTCGGGCTCATCCCAAAACTGCCGTACCCAGCCGACAAGTGCAGCAACGCCGCCCCTGTTCATCGAAAACGACGATTTCCCAACTCTGATTTTGCCGCCCAAGATGCAGCGGCTGGCAGACGCCGCGTACCTTGCCTTCAGACACCGGGCGATGATGGGTGGCGTTAAGTTCCGTGCCCACCACACACTGTCCGTCGCGGGTCATCATAAATCCGGCCATCGATCCCAGCGTTTCCGCCAGCGCTGCCGACGCGCCGCCATGCAGCAGGCCAAACGGCTGATGAGTACGGGTATCAACCGGCATTTCGGCTTCCAGCACATCATCGCCCAGACGGGTATACACAATTCCCAGATGCGCCACCATTGTGTTATCGCTGGTAGCGTTCAGTTCGTCGAGCGTTAAATGGCGTTTCCAGATCATGCTTATGCCCCCAGCGTTGAGCCGCCATCTACCACGATATCCTGTAGGGTGATATGGCTGGCGAGATCGGAAGCGAGGAACAAAATCGTGTTGGCGATCTCTTGTGGACGGGCAATTTTCCCCAGCGGAATACCGAGTTTAAACTGCTCGCCAAAGCCGCGAATACGCTGCTCTTCGGCGTCATCGCTCACCCACAGCGTGCGTTGCATATCGGTGTCGGTTGAACCCGGCGAAACCACATTACAGCGCACACCGCTACCCGCCAGTTCCAGTCCGACGCTCAACGCCAGGCTTTTCAGCGCCGCTTTCGACGCGCCATAGGCACTCATGCCAATACGCGGCGTGTGCGCAGCGTCGGACGCCACAGTGACAATCGCCCCGCCCCGTTGGCGACGAAACTGATTCATGGTCTGCTGGAACAGGTTAAACGCACCGCCGACATTGACCGCAAAAGTCTGTTGCCAGTCTTCCTTACTGAGCTGATCGGTCGCGCCCATGCGCAAAATTCCCGCCGCATTGACCAGCACGTCCAGTCGCTCCGTTTCAGCTAACAGTCGCTGACATACCTGCGCCACCTGCGCAGCATCGGCAACATCCATTACTTCGGTCGCAAAGGGATATTGCTCCTGAGCGAACGCTTGATCAAAACCTGTAACTTTTGCTCCCGCTTCAACAAATGCCAGCGCCGTGGCGTAGCCGATACCTTTCCCCGCGCCGGTTACCCAGACATTTTTACCGCTGAAATCCATTATTTCACCTCGCGGGAGAGTAGCTTCCACCAGGCGTCGATGGTCGGGTTTTTCGCCAGCATGACAAAGTCGATATCGCCATGCACTTTGCGCCAGCGCGCCGCCAGCGCCATCATCCGCACCGAATCCAGACCGTAGTCGATCAGGTTGTCGTCATCGAACGGTTCATCGGACTCGTCCAGCAACGGCAGGATCACCTCACGCAGCGCCGCTTTGCTGGCGGGGATAGGTGCTGGCAGTAATTCTTCGGTCATCACCACCCGGCCAGAACGTCCGGCCACATAATTCAGCGACATCAAATGCTCGTCACGGCTGAAATCGGCCAGTGCATCCGCCACCATAAACGGTTTAATATCGCGCATAAATGCGTCGGTTGCGGTGGTCATACAGCCAATGTGGGCATATACCCCGGTAATAATCAGCTGGTTACGCCCACTCTCTTTGAGCATTTGCTCCAGCGGAGAACGATGAAACGCGCTGTAGCGCCACTTCACCAGCACCGTGTCGTCGGCATCTGGCGTCAGGCGATCCACCACCTTTTGCTGTTCCGGCGATCGGGTCAGGCCCGGCCCCCACATATCATTCAACAGCGCCCGATCTTCATCGCTCTGATCTTTCGGCTGGGCAGTGTAATAAACCGGAATATTGTGCTGTTTGCAGTAGTCGCGCAGCGCCGCAATATTGGCGATCACCTGCTCCATCATCGGGCAGTTCTCACCCCAGAAGCTGACAAAATAGTCCTGCATATCATGGATTAACAACGCGGCACGTTGCGGTTCAAAGGCCCAGTCGACTTTATTCTGCGGAATATCGTGAGACTCCGGCAGCGCGTAAGCCTGTAATTTTGGAATAGCCATCGTGTTCTCTCCTTCAGGCTGAAGCGCGTGACGCCAGCCACTGACGTAATTGTTTTTTATCGACTTTCCCGACCGCCGTCAGCGGAAGTGAATCTACACACTCCACGCGATCCGGTAATTTAAATTCGGCAATACCCTGTTCGCGCAGGAAACGACGCACCTGCACCGCGCGCAGCGGCTCTTTTACCACCAGATAAGCACAGCTTTTTTCGCCCATCAGCTCATCTTCCATACTGACCAGTGCGGCGTAGATCACCGCCGGATGGCGCAGCAGCAGGTTTTCGATCTCTTCGGCAGCGATCTTCTCGCCGCCACGGTTGATCTGATCTTTCTCGCGCCCCTGCACGGTGATGTAACCCTCTGGATCAATAGAGATCAGATCGCCGGAACAGTAAAAACCGTTGGCATCAAAGGCGCTGGCATTGTGCTGCGGGCTTTTGTAATAACCGCGGAAGGTATACGGCCCGCGCGTCATCAGGCGTCCAACTTCCCCTTGCGGCAGTGGATTTCCATCGGCATCGGCAACCCACACTTCATCGTCCGGGCACATTGGGTAGCCCTGGGTATGGATAATTTTCTCCGCGCTATCATCAAGTCGGGTGTAGTTCACCAGCCCTTCCGCCATGCCGAATACCTGCTGTAACTGGCAGCCAATCTCTGCGGGAATACGCGCCGCAAGCGTGGCAGAAAGACGTGCGCCACCAACCTGTAACAGTTTCAGCGAGGCAAGCTGCGCCCGGCTTTCGCCTTCAGCCAGTGCCTGCAACCACAGGCTGACTGCCGGTGGCACCAGCGCGGTGACGTTAACCTGATGTTTTTCAATCAATGGGAAGCAAAGCGTGGCGCTGGGATCGGCCGCCAGAACGACAGTGCCGCCAGCAAGAAATACCCCCAGCGATCCCGGCGAACTCATGGCGTAGTTATGAGCCGCCGGGATCGCGCACAGGTAGCGCGTCTGTTGTGTGAACTGACAAATCTCGACGCTACGGCGCACGCTGTAGTAGTAGTCGTTATGAGTGCGCGGGATCAGTTTCGGTGTGCCGGTGGTGCCGCCGGAAAGCTGGAAATAGGCCACTTCATCAGCAGGTGATGGCGTGGCAGTAAAATCCTCTGCCGGATGGTTAATCGCATCCTGCAAGTTATGCTCACCGCTGTCGTTGTGCAGTTGCACCACGCGAATGGAGGAATGTTCTGTGACGAAAGTATTGAGGAAATCATCCCCGCTAAACAGCGCATGTTGGCGATCGGCAATCAGCAATGTGGGTTCAATCTGGCTGGCATAGGCGTTCAGTTCACTACGCTGATGGCTGAACAGCGCCAGCACCGGCGCAACGCCCAGTTTCAGCAGCGCGAAAAAGGTAATATAAAGTTCAGCGACGTTACCCAGTTGTACCAGCGCGGTTTCACCAGGTTTAATGCCCTGACGGCGCAAACTACAAGCGAGGTTTTCCGCCGCCTGATTCAGCTCCCGGTAACTCAACTGCCGCTCGCCGTCGATAACCGCGATGCTGTCACTCGCAGCGTGGCGAGTCAGAATGTTGGTCAGCGGCAAATCCTGCCAGTAACCTTTTTCCCGATAGCGACGGGCAAACTCTTCCGGCCAGCGGGTGAATGGAATGCTCATCCTCGCTCCTTAATGCAATCCAAAAACGTTCAACATGGTAGAAAGTTTGACACCTGTTTCGCGCCACTCACCCAACGGTGACGACGCAGGCACAATCCCCGCTCCGGCAAACAGACGCACCTGATTTTCCCGCAGCTTCGCGCAGCGGATAGTCACCACCCACTCGCCGTTACCTTCGCTGTCACACCAACCCACAATGCCGCCAAACAGCTCGCGGTCGAACGGCTCCAGATCAGCAATAACCTGGGTCGCGGCCTGATGAGGGAAACCACTCAGCGCGGGGGTCGGATGCAGCAGGCAGGCCAGAGTCAGTGCGTTTTCTTGCGAATTCGCTTTACCTTCAAAGGGAGTTGCGAGATGCCACAGCGTCGGCGTGGTGATCAATTGTGGAGAGGAGGGAACGTGTAACTCACTACTGCGTTCGCGCAGTACCTCTTTCATCGCCTGAGTCACTAGTTCATGTTCATGGCGATCTTTTTCTGACGCCAGCAGACGATTACCCGCTTCGCGATCGAGCACGTCATCCGGCTGACGACGCGCGGAACCGGCTAACGGAATAGAGCTAAAACGCTCGCCGTCTTTGCGCAGCAGCAGTTCCGGGCTGGCCCCGAGCAGAACGCCACCATCAGCCAATGGCACATGGAAGTTGTAACTAACCGGGTTTTGCGCAATCAACCGTTCCAGCAATACGCCGCTATCAATGGAGGCGTCAGTGGTGATATCAATCAACCGTGACAACACCACTTTGTCGACCTGCGGCGTGGCGGTAAGAGCGGCGGCGCGGGCGACCATCTGTTCAAACGTGGCTTGTTCCGGAATTGCCTGGCGTTCAACCACGTTCAGCGACTGGCTGCGGGTGAAACGGCGTGCGGAAGCTTGTTTTTCCTTACGGGAGAACGACTGCCAGGATTCAGGGATATACAGCGACGAAGGCTGACGTGGATCGAAGGGAATCGCCCCGACCATTACCGGATTTTTGATGCCCCGCGCTTTGGCATCGGCAAACAGCGCGGCGAGTTTTTGCTGGAAGGGACTGTCGGGCGAATCCCCGTTCACAGCTGGTTCATCGAAGCGGGCGAAACATCCTGACGTCGTAAAACTGCGGTACGGCGACATAAAGAAAAAGCGATTGGGCGCAAGTGTTGCCATGGTCTGCTGTACTTCCTCAGCCAGTGACGTATCCATATCATCCTCCACAAAATGATAAAGGCTTTAATAATGATTATCATTTATATTTTCGGTCGCTAACCTAAAAGCAAACGCGCACTATGTCAACTCTTGAGGTAACGCAATCTGCAACTCGGGGTTGCATCTGGTTGTCGTTACAATGAAAATGAGAAGCATTAACTTCATTAATAACAGGACGCTGATTTGTGAGACTCGCCCCGCTCTACCGCACCGCTCTTCTACTAACAGGCTTTTTACTTTCAGGAATATCCGCAGTGCAGGCCGCCGACTGGCCGCGTCAGGTGACTGACAGCCGCGGCACTCATATGCTGGAAAGCCAGCCACAGCGCATCGTCTCAACCAGCGTCACGCTGACGGGTTCGTTGCTGGCGATTGATGCCCCAGTGATTGCCAGCGGCGCGACCACGCCAAATAACCGCGTCGCGGATGACCAGGGCTTTTTACGCCAGTGGAGCAAGGTGGCGAAAGAACGCAAACTGCAACGGCTCTATATCGGCGAACCGAGCGCCGAAGCCGTTGCCGCGCAAATGCCGGATCTGATTTTAATTAGCGCAACAGGCGGGGATTCGGCGCTGGCGCTGTATGATCAGCTTTCCACCATCGCCCCGACATTAATCATCAATTACGACGACAAAAGCTGGCAGTCGCTGTTAACGCAACTTGGCGAAATTACCGGGCATGAGAAGCAAGCGGCAGAGCGGATTGCACAGTTTGATAAGCAACTGGCGGCGGCGAAAGAGCAAATCAAATTACCGCCGCAGCCGGTCACTGCCATTGTCTATACCGCCGCTGCACACAGTGCCAATCTCTGGACGCCGGAATCAGCACAAGGGCAGATGCTGGAACAACTCGGCTTTACGCTGGCGAAGTTGCCCGCAGGGTTAAACGCCAGCCAAAGCCAGGGCAAACGCCATGACATCATTCAGCTTGGTGGGGAAAATCTGGCGGCAGGGTTAAATGGCGAGTCACTATTCCTGTTCGCTGGTGATCAGAAAGATGCCGATGCAATTTATGCCAATCCGCTGCTCGCGCACCTGCCTGCAGTACAAAACAAGCAGGTTTATGCGCTGGGAACCGAGACGTTCCGACTGGATTACTACAGCGCCATGCAAGTGCTGGAACGACTTAAGGCGCTGTTTTAAGCATTAACTGTCGGACGCTGTCACCTGCGGCGGCGTCTGGCGAAAACGCCGCAACTCCACCAGCACCAGCAACAACAACACGCCGATAATCAACAAAGCAAAACCGCTCGCGCTTGCGGAAGCCACCGGTGTCATCATCGCTCCCAAACCGCCCAGCAGCGCCGCGCCTATGGCATCGCCCGTCACGTTCTGTGCCGTCCACAAACCGTTAATCCGCCCTAACATCGCTTCCGGGGTTTGCGTTTGCAGCATTGTATATTGCAGCAACGAACTGACCGCGCTCAGCCAGCCGAACAGCGCCAGACAAACCACGCCTAAAATCCACATCGGCATCAGGCCAAACAGACCAATGGCGAGGAACGATCCCAGCGTGGAGAGCAACATCAACAACCCTGGTCGCGCGCTATGTGCCAGCTTCCCGCTGGTTAATGCGCCGATAGCCGCGCCGAGCGGGATCGCCGCATAGAGAAAACCAATCTGTGCCGCCGACATCTGCCAGTTGGTAGCCAGCGCCGGATACAGTACCCGCACCGCGCTCGCCATCGTCAATAAACCACCCAGCAGCGCAATGCCGCCCACCAGCGGACTGGCGAGCAGAAAACGAAATCCTGCCAGTAATGATTTCAACGGATGCTCACGCGGCTGCGGTGGCGGTGGCAACGCCGGAAGGCTTAACAACGGTAGCAAGGTAATAAACGTGCCCGCCGCCGCCAGCCCATAGTTCCAGGCTACGCCGCCAGTCGCCAGCAGTAAGCCGCCAATCATGGGCGAAATCACCGATCCCAGCCGCACGGTCAACATGGTGATCGCCCCGGCCTGCATTAAGTTTTCACGCCCTACCAGTGCAGGTGTCGCCGCCAGTAGCGCCGTAACGCCAAGTGACGCGAAAAAACCATCCCATAATCCGAGTAAATAGATTGCCAGCAAAGACGGCTCCGGCAGCAGCGCGTTCAGGCACAGTCCAATGAAGCCAATGCCACAGGTGCCGCGCGCCAGCAGAATCACTTTTTTGCGCTCATAGCGATCCGCCAGCACGCCGCCGACCATCAAACCGACAAACATCGCGCCGCCGGTCAGCGTCACCGAAAGCCCCACCTGCCAGGTAGAATGCGTCATCATCTGGATCTGCACCGGCACCGCGACGCCGAGCAAACCCAGAGAAACAATAGAGATAAAACGAGCGAGGAATACTGCGCGAAACGCCGGGTGCGTTTTCAACAGGCTGAGGTTAAGCAGCCAGGATTGTTTATTCATTACAATGCCTTGCCATCAAATATTTTAAATACCTATTCTTAGGCTGCACATGCTAACATATCCAAATAAGATCGATAACGATAATTAATTTCATTATCATGGAAGTTCGTATGTCTGGTTCTGTTGCCGTGACACGCGCCATTGCCGTGCCCGGATTGCTGTTATTACTGATTATCGCGACGGCATTAAGCCTGCTCATTGGGGCAAAATCACTCCCCGCTTCCGTAGTGCTGGAGGCCCTCTCCGGCACCTGCCAGAGCGCCGACTGCACTATCGTGCTCGACGCGCGACTGCCGCGTACCCTGGCCGGATTGCTGGCGGGCAGTGCGCTTGGGCTTGCCGGGGCGTTAATGCAAACCCTCACCCGAAATCCACTTGCCGATCCTGGTTTACTTGGCGTGAATGCCGGAGCCAGCTTTGCCATTGTGCTGGGTGCGGCGCTGTTTGGTTACTCATCCGCGCAGGAACAACTGGCGATGGCCTTCGCCGGGGCGTTGGTGGCCTCGTTGATTGTAGCCTTTACCGGCAGCCAGGGCGGCGGGCAATTAAGTCCGGTGCGTTTAACTCTGGCGGGCGTGGCGCTGGCGGCGGTACTGGAAGGACTGACCAGCGGCATCGCCCTGCTTAATCCTGACGTCTACGATCAACTGCGTTTCTGGCAAGCCGGTTCGCTGGATATTCGTAATCTACACACTTTAAAAGTGGTGCTGATCCCGGTGCTGATCGCCGGAGCAACTGCGCTATTACTGAGTCGCGCGCTGAACAGTTTAAGCCTTGGCAGCGACACCGCGACGGCGCTGGGCAGTCGCGTGGCGCGCACACAGTTGATTGGTCTGCTGGCGATTACCGTGCTTTGTGGTAGTGCGACGGCGGTAGTTGGCCCGATTGCCTTTATTGGCCTGATGATGCCGCATATGGCGCGTTGGCTGGTAGGTGCCGATCATCGCTGGTCGCTGCCCGTCACGCTACTCGCTACCCCTGCCCTGCTGCTGTTTGCCGATATCATCGGGCGTGTGATTGTGCCCGGCGAGCTGCGCGTTTCCGTGGTCAGTGCCTTTATTGGTGCTCCGGTGCTGATCTTCCTCGTGCGACGTAAAACACGAGGTGGCGCATGATTTACGTCTCTCGCCGATTAATCATCACCTGCTTACTGCTGATTACCGCCTGCGTGGTGGCGAGTGTCTGGGGATTACGCAGCGGTGCCGTCACGCTGGAAACCTCGCAGGTATTCGCCGCGCTGATGGGTGACGCACCGCGTAGTATGACGATGGTAGTCACCGAATGGCGTTTACCGCGCGTGCTGATGGCGCTGTTGATCGGCGCGGCGCTGGGCGTCAGCGGCGCGATTTTTCAGTCGCTGATGCGTAACCCACTCGGCAGCCCTGACGTAATGGGCTTTAACACCGGAGCGTGGAGCGGCGTGCTGGTGGCGATGGTGCTGTTTGGTCAGGATCTGACGGCTATCGCGCTGGCAGCAATGGCGGGCGGCATTGTCACCTCGCTGCTGGTCTGGCTGCTCGCCTGGCGTAACGGTATCGACACCTTTCGGTTAATTATTATCGGCATCGGCGTTCGCGCCATGCTGGTGGCCTTTAATACCTGGCTGTTGCTGAAAGCGTCTTTAGAAACGGCGCTAACAGCGGGTTTGTGGAATGCCGGATCGCTCAACGGCCTGACGTGGGCAAAAACCTCGCCTTCCGCGCCCATCATTATATTGATGCTCATTGCCGCCGCCTTACTGGTACGGCGAATGCGCTTACTGGAAATGGGCGATGATACCGCGTGTGCGCTGGGCGTCAGCGTCGAACGTTCGCGTCTGTTAATGATGCTGGTGGCGGTGGTGCTTACCGCTGCGGCAACTGCTCTGGCGGGGCCGATTTCCTTTATTGCGCTGGTCGCGCCACACATTGCCCGACGCATTAGCGGCACCGCTCGCTGGGGGCTGACCCAGGCGGCGCTGTGCGGGGCGCTGTTACTGCTGGCGGCCGATCTCTGCGCTCAGCAACTGTTTATGCCGTATCAACTTCCGGTTGGTGTCGTTACCGTCAGCCTCGGCGGTATTTACCTTATCGTCTTGTTAATTCAGGAGTCTCGCAAAAAATGACCGAATCAGTAGCCCGTTTGCGCGGCGAACAGTTAACCCTGGGATATGGCAAATATACCGTTGCGGAAAATCTGACTGTAGAAATTCCTGATGGTCACTTCACGGCAATTATCGGGCCAAATGGCTGCGGTAAATCCACGTTACTGCGTACCCTAAGCCGCCTGATGACGCCTGCTCACGGGCATGTCTGGCTGGATGGCGAGCACATTCAACATTACGCCAGTAAAGAAGTTGCACGCCGGATTGGTCTACTGGCGCAAAATGCTACCACGCCGGGAGATATCACCGTGCAGGAGCTGGTAGCACGCGGGCGTTACCCGCATCAACCGCTGTTTACCCGCTGGCGCAAAGAAGATGAAGAAGCGGTAACGAATGCGATGCAGGCCACGGGAATCACCCATCTGGCGGATCAAAGCGTGGATACCCTCTCCGGCGGACAACGCCAGCGGGCGTGGATCGCGATGGTGCTGGCCCAGGAAACGGCGATTATGCTGCTCGATGAACCAACGACCTGGCTGGATATCAGTCATCAGATTGATTTGTTGGAACTGTTAAGCGAACTGAACCGTGAGAAAGGCTATACCCTGGCGGCAGTGCTGCACGATCTTAATCAGGCCTGTCGTTACGCCAGCCATTTGATTGCATTGCGGGAAGGGAAAATTGTTGCTCAGGGAGCTCCGAAGGAGATTGTTACTGCTGAATTGATCGAGCGCATTTATGGTCTGCGCTGCATGATTATTGACGATCCGGTAGCCGGAACGCCGCTCGTGGTGCCGCTCGGACGAACGGCACCTTCAACCGCGAAGATTTAAACTAAGTGGTCTGCCATCATGGCATCCTGTTTTCTGGATGCCATCGCATGGCGCAACAGCACGCCACCACAAGCCACCATACCGCCGATCAACGCGGAAAGGATCACAATAATCGCTTTGCCCGGACCGTCTTTTTTCACCGGCAACGTCGGACGCAACTGATATTTAAACGGCGTAAAATCAACATCGTTGACATTTGCTTTTGTTAATTGCTCGACAAGATACTGACGATTACGTAATTCACCGTTCAGTTCCGCAACATCGGTGACCGCTTTTTCAATTTCCAGTTTGCGTTCAATACCGTCTGCGCCGAGAGAAATAGAAAAATCAGGGTCATCTTTTACTGCCTGACCATTACTGTAAACAGGTTTTTTAATGCCTGCTGCATTAGCAATATCGAGTGAATAATTGAGACGCTGAATGTTTGCATCAAGTTGGTTTTTCGTTTTAATGCGATCCTGCGCCAGCTTTTCTTTTTCAAACTGGGTTCTGATTTCCAGCTTATTACGCACATTTTCTAGCGACTCTTTCACCACCAACGCAGAGATATAATCGATATACCCGGCCAACACTTTCTGTGCCTCTTCACTGGTGGGTGCGGTGAAACTTAGCGTCCAGGAAGTATATAACGCGGACGGCTCATTTTTCTTACTGGCGTTGTCATCAACCGCTTTCATCTTCTCGCTCAATGTGACAATAGCCCGATGCAACTCCTGTTCATCAATTTTCGCCTCTTTCAATTGGTTCATAACATACGGCGATGAACGAAGATAATCTTCCAACAAACTAATGGACTGAAACTTCTTGATAAACAGGTTAAATGCTTCTGTACGATCAATTTTGATATCCAGATCCAGTACCCGAAGGTTAGTAAATGTTTTCTCCAGATCTTGCCATTGCACAGGTTCTGCCGGCGTTATAACCGCCGCACTGGTCCATTTTTGCGGTAGGATAAATGACACCAGCAACCCAATACAGGCAAAGGCAAAAACGACAGCCATGATCTGTTTTTTTGCGTGCCATAAAACTTCGATAAGATTAAGTAAATCAATTTCATTATTACCGGCTGGCGCCAGATGATAATCGGGAAAATGCGAGTCGCTTTCCTGCTTAATATTCAGTGTTGACATACGGTATAACCTGAAAATGAGTCCAATGAGGGTAAATTTCCACGGCGCACACTTTACCAGTTGGTGAGAATTATCCGAAGCTGAACTTTGTAAATTCCACGCAGCAAACGCAATGTTTGGCGCATTTTCAGACAAACCACTCAGTAAATATTAATACAATAAATAACAAAATCCATAATTATTTATCGTAATTATGGATTCGCATTTAAGATAAAGTTATTTATTTAGCGCGGCACGAATAATTGGTCCAATTTTTTCAAATGCTATTGGAGAAATAATATCCACATGCGCGCAATCCTGGCGATAAATATCCAGCTCAGCTATCCACGGCGACCAGACGTGTTCGGGACTCATACCTTCCTGAAGTGTACGCTCCGCAACAAACAGCGTAGCTTTGCCATCAAACGGTTTACTATGGGCGGTGGTTAATAGCCGCACTGCATCGGCATAATTGCCTTCAATGGTGGTAAACAGCTCTGTCGACGCCGTTCCCTGCTGGGCTGCCAGGAAGGCCTCGCGCTCGCGGTTAATCTCCGCCAGCACTTCCGGGTCCAGACCATTGGCTTCTTTTTCCTGCCAGTTTTGCGTTTCTGGCGGCCAGGTATCCAGCAAGCCAAGAAATGCCACCTGTTCGCCACGGGCACGCAGCCGCGCCGCAATACCCTGCGCCAGCGTACCGCCCAGCGAATACCCCAGCAGGTAATAAGGGCCGTGCGGTTGTTGCTCAAGTAACGTTGCCAGATGCGCTTCGCAGACTTCATCCAGGTTCGTCGCTGTCTGCATGGGGCCATGAGGGCGCGGCGACTGAATGCCGATAATCGACCATTGTGGATCGAGATAACGCGAGAGCACGCTAAACTGCCAGGCAAAACCGGACGCCGGATGGAAACAAAACAGCGTCGGGCCATTACCTTCACGCAACGGCAGAATGGTTTCGAATCCCATGCGCCGGGAGCTGTCTTCTTCACCATCAATAATCGTTGCCAGTTTGGCGACGGTTGACGCAACCATCACCTGCCCCGGCGTCACCTGGCGGGCAAACTGTTGGCTTAACTGCGCTGCCAGTTTCATTGCCAGTAGCGAATGACCGCCAAGCGCAAAGAAATCAGCATCGGCATCCTGCACGTCACAACCCAGCAACGACGCGAATGCCGCGGCGATAATCGTTTCACTGCCCGCTTTCGGCGCACGCCCCGGCGCTTGTGCCTTCAGTTCAGGCAACGGTAAGGCTTTGCGATCCAGTTTGCCATTGGCGCTAAGTGGTAACTGTGGAAGTTGCAGCAGAACCACGGGCACCATATGCGGTGGCAATGTTTCGCGAAGCTGCGCCTGCAATGCGCTGGTATCCAGCGGCAGGCCTGATTGCGACACCAGATAGCCCACCAGTTGACGCGCATCACCACCAGTGGCTGCCGCCTGGTTAATTACACAGGCATGAGTAACAGCCTGTTCGACATCCGGCAGCGCCTGCATCACGCGGTCGATTTCGCCCAGTTCGATACGCTGCCCGCGAATTTTTAGCTGATCGTCACTGCGCCCGAGGTACTCCACCGCGCCGTTATCCAGCCAGCGGGCAACGTCTCCAGTACGGTACATCCGTTCACCTGGGGCAAAAGGATCGGCAATAAAGCGGCTGGCGGTCAGATCGGGTCGTCCAAGATACCCCTGCGCCAGTTGAATGCCGGTGAGATAGAGATCACCCGCCACACCCGGCGGCACCGGATGCATCATCGCATCGAGAATGCGCAGGCCCGTGTTCCACACCGGATAACCAATCGGCACGCTGCTGCCGCGCACCTGTGCCAGTTCTTCGCCAAAAGCCGGATACCAGCTGACATCTACCGCCGCTTCCGTCGGGCCATATAGATTATGCAACGGCACGCCGGTTAACTGTTGCCATTCGCGGCATAAATCAGCCGGTAAGGCCTCACCACTACAGAAAACCTGTTTCAACGTCGCGCAATTCTGGCGAGCGGTTTGCGGAGTCAGCGATGCAACAAATGCCGCCAGCATCGACGGCACAAAGTGCGTGGTCGTTACGCCATATTCGGCAAAGAATTGCTGCATAGCGAGCGGGTCGCGGTGCGCTTCCGGTTCAGCCATCACCAGTTTCGCCCCGGCAATAAACGGCCAGAAAAACTCCCACACCGAGACATCAAAACTGCACGGCGTTTTTTGGGCAACGACATCTTCGCCCGTGAGCGGGTAATGGCTTTGCATCCATAGCAGGCGGTTAACGATAGCCGTCTGCCCGACCATTACCCCTTTTGGCCTGCCAGTGGAGCCAGAGGTAAAGATGATATAAGCCGTGTGATGCGGTTGTGAAAGTTGCAGCGGCGCACTGCCCTGTGCGGTAAGCGGGGCGTTATAGCAAAGGCTGGTTAAATCAGGAACATCGGCAAAGCGCGGCAGTTGATCGTCGGTGGTGATTAACAGTGACGGACGCGCATCTTCCAGCATCATCTTCAGGCGATCGTCCGGATAGCCGGTATCCAGCGGTAACCAGGCCGCACCTGCTTCAACAATCGCATGTAGCGCCAGGGTCAAAAAGACCGAGCGCGGTAGTGCCATCGCCACGCTGTCCCCTGGTTTAACGCCGCGCTCACGCAGCAGATTCGCCAGCGCCACCACCTGCTCGCGCATTTCCCGATAGCTAAACTGGTAACGCGCATCTGCCAGCGCCGGAGCATCCGGTGTTTTTGCCGCTTGTTCTGCCACCAGCGCGCTAAGCGTGGTTTCTGGAATCTCAACCTGAGTGGCGTTGATCTGCGCCAACTGCGCATACTCACCTGGCAGCATAATATCGACATCGCCGCACAACAGCGCCGGATCCGCGGCGAACTGGGCGATCAGCATTTTCAGGCGTTCAGCATGCTGGATTAACGTTGGCTCAGCGTAACGCTGTTTATTGGCGAGGATCTCAATACTCAAATCACCGTGTTCATCCGGGAACAGGGCCAGCTCAAGGTCATTAACCGGACCGGTTGCCAGGGTATGGGTTTGCGCCTGAACACCAGGAATATCCAGCTGGTAATCAAACACCTTGATATTGAGTACCGGACCGAACAACGGTTCCTCTCCCACCGCGCGTCCGCTGTCACGGACAATCTGTTCTGCATCGTAACGTTGATGGCGACGCATTTTTTTCAGTTGAGCCGCCAGTCGGGTTGCCAGTTCCGGCAGCGTTTCTTGCGCCGCAATGTGAATACCCAACGGCAAAACGTTGAGCACGGGTCCGGTCGCCGTCAACGCTGCCGATCCCAGGCGGCGCATAAAGATAAATCCGGCGGCGTAGTCCATGCGGTTGCACAATCGCCCCAGCCACAAAGCCGCCAGCGCAAGGGCTAAATCGGTACGCTGCACACCTGAAAGTTGCGTAGCCAGCTGGCGGAATTTCCCGTCGGTAAATTCCAGTTTCAGGCGCAGAATATCTGCCGAGGCACTGCGCCCCGGTAAAGGTGCCGGAGAAAGTGACGCGGGCGGCGGCAGTTGACGACGTTGTTCCGCCCAGAATGCCGCATCACGCTGCCAGGCCTCGCTTTCACGGTATTGCTGGTACTCTTCCACCACATCAGCGAAAGGCGTAAACGGCGAAGCAGGCGTTGGTTCGCCACGCAGCCATGTGCAGTAAATATTGGCAATCTGGCGGGTAATGGCCGGGAAACTGAAGCCATCGACCAGCAAATGGTGATAACACTGATACCAGTACCAGCGGTTATCCGCCACCTGTATCAGCTGATGAAAGACCAGTGGTTTACCGCTATCGACGCGCAGATTTTGTTGCAAATCTGCCTGCATTAATGCCTGCGCAGTACCGTGCGGATCAATGTTGGTTCTCAGGTCGATAATTTCTGGCAGTTCGAACGTCAGCGCATCATCGACCCACTGCCAGACTTCGCCGTTATCTTCCGTAAAACGCATCCGCAACGTATCTGCTTGCGCTAATCCGGCAACCACCGCGCGGGCCAGTAATGACGCATCAACCTCTCCGGTTAACTCAACGTAATGCGCCACGCTCCAGGCGGAGGGTAAATCCGACAGTTTTTCTGCCATCCAGATGCCGGGCTGTGCAGCGACCAAAGGTAAATGCTGGCTCATTGCGCCTCCTGCAACTGGGTGAAATTCGCCGGTGTCAGAGTACGCCAGTGGGCTTCCAGCCACTGCTGGCAGGACGCCTGTGACTGCGGCTGACACACAACGTCCCAGCCTGCCGGTAACGCGCATTGTTGCGGCCACAGACTGAATTGCCCCTGCGCATTGCGCAAAATGTAAAACGCTCCCTGTGGATCATCGAAGGGATTACTGAATGCCATATTCAACTCCTGTCATGGAAAAGCGGTTGCCAGAGGTCGATTAGCCCCTGCATCAAGCCACCGCGCCAACAAAGCGCATCATGTCCGCCGTCAACCTGACGCCAGAAAATGGATTCTTTTATGGGGTGTAATTGCGCATACAGCGCCTGATTGGCCCGCATGATCATCGGCTCGCGAATACCCGCTTCCAGCACAATGCGCAGACCTTCGGCGCTAACTTCACCAGCTTTTAGCTGTTCAAGTAACACGCCCTCTTGCTGCCCGCCCCGATGCGGCCACCAGTACGATCCTGACTGGCTTAATACACAACCAAAGCGTTCAGGCCAGTGCAGTCCGGCATACAGCGCGGAAAGCCCACCAAAACTTTGCCCGGCGACCACGGTGCAATCGGCACGATCGCTAAAAGGGGCAATAGCTTTCACCAGGGGTAATAACTCTTGCTGTACTGCCAGCCAGAAATCGGCATTACACGGCAGTTCGTGGGCGCGGTGCGTGGTGTCGATAGCGTCGATCAACACATACACGGCGGGAGGAAGTTGCTGACGATGGGTCAGCGAAGTCAGCGCAGGCCAGACAGGCATACTTTGCGCCCAAAATTCGCCATCAAGCAAAACTGCCAGCGGACGTTCTCCTGCTGTTACATCTCCGGTGGTAAAAATCCATACACGGCGTGAATTTTTCAACCGTTCACTTTTCCAGATAATTTCTTTGGCAGGTATTTCTGGCGCTTGCGGACAATCCCAACCAGGTTGCAGAGGCGCTTGCGGCATTTCGAGTGCAGAGACAGCGTGCCCTCGACCGCCTTTCCAGCTTTGTGGATTCAGCGGATCGGCTATCGCCTGGGGTAATAGTTTTCGCCAGCCTTCACGCAATTCGAGGCGATCGGGGGATGGTGCAGAAAAAATGTCATCGCGTTCGCTGGGAACAAAACAGTAGCTGCCGCGCCATTCGGCATTGAGTTGTGTCGTCCACAGCCAGACATCGGTACCTGCAATTCGCTGCATCGACTGGGGGCGGCTATTTTGATGGTGATCGGTGACGCCAGTGATGTAGACCCATACGCGCTTTATCGTCGAGTAGTCTTCAGAACCTTGTGGATCACGCCACCAGAAAGTGACCTCAAACATTTCGTCATTAAGACGCTGCCATTCAGGGCCATGTTTCGACTGCCACCAGCTATCACTTCCCACCTTTAACGCCGCCACATCATAACCTTATGTTTATTGTGAATTTTTTCATTGATCGCAGAAATATATTGATAATATTATTGATAACTATTTGCATTTGCAATAGCGTAATGGCGCGCCGTGGGAAGCGCGGACATTTATTAACCAACTGCACTGCGTGTCTTTCAGGATCAAAGGTTTTCGCGGTAGCGGGATGCGTCGTGTTGATGACGACCATGCCCGACAGTTGCAATTCGTGGCAAAAATGCAGGAATAAAACAATGAACAAGAAGATTCATTCCCTGGCCTTGTTGGTCAATCTGGGGATTTATGGGGTAGCACAGGCACAAGAGCCAACCGATACTCCTGTTTCACATGACGATACCATTGTCGTTACCGCCGCCGAGCAGAACTTGCAAGCGCCTGGCGTTTCTACCATCACCGCAGATGAAATCCGCAAAAACCCCGTTGCCCGCGATGTGTCGGAAATCATCCGTACCATGCCAGGCGTTAACCTGACCGGCAACTCCACCAGTGGTCAACGTGGTAATAACCGCCAGATTGATATTCGCGGCATGGGGCCGGAAAACACGCTGATTTTGATTGACGGCAAGCCGGTCAGCAGCCGCAACTCAGTACGTCAGGGCTGGCGCGGCGAGCGCGATACCCGTGGTGATACCTCCTGGGTGCCGCCTGAAATGATTGAACGTATTGAAGTTCTGCGTGGTCCGGCAGCTGCGCGTTATGGTAACGGCGCTGCGGGCGGCGTGGTTAACATCATTACCAAAAAAGGCAGCGGTGAGTGGCATGGCTCCTGGGATGCTTATTTCAACGCCCCAGAACATAAAGAGGAAGGTGCCACCAAACGTACCAACTTCAGCCTGACCGGTCCGCTGGGAGATGAATTCAGCTTCCGTCTATATGGCAACCTCGACAAAACCCAGGCCGACGCGTGGAATATTAACCAGGGGCATCAGTCCGCGCGTGCCGGTACATATGCGGATACGCTGCCCGCCGGGCGCGAAGGGGTGATCAACAAGGATATTAATGGCGTAGTTCGCTGGGACTTCGCGCCTCTGCAATCACTCGAACTGGAAGCAGGCTACAGCCGCCAGGGCAACCTGTATGCGGGCGACACACAGAACACCAACTCCGATTCCTATACCCGCTCAAAATATGGCGATGAAACTAACCGCTTGTATCGCCAGAACTACTCACTGACCTGGAACGGCGGCTGGGATAACGGTGTGACCACCAGCAACTGGGTACAGTACGAACACACCCGTAACTCGCGTATTCCGGAAGGTCTGGCGGGCGGCACCGAAGGGAAATTTAACGAAAAAGCGACACAGGATTTCGTCGATATCGATCTTGATGACGTGATGTTGCACAGCGAAGTTAACCTGCCGATTGATTTTCTCGTTAACCAGACGTTGACGCTGGGTACGGAGTGGAATCAGCAGCGGATGAAGGACTTAAGTTCCAACACCCAGGCGCTGACCGGAACGAATACCGGTGGTGCTATTGATGGCGTGAGCGCCACCGACCGTAGCCCATATTCAAAAGCAGAAATTTTCTCGTTGTTTGCCGAAAACAACATGGAGCTGACTGACAGCACCATCGTAACGCCAGGGCTGCGTTTCGATCATCACAGCATTGTTGGCGATAACTGGAGCCCGGCGCTGAACATATCGCAAGGTTTAGGCGATGACTTCACGCTGAAAATGGGCATTGCCCGCGCCTATAAAGCGCCGAGCCTGTACCAGACCAACCCGAACTACATTCTCTACAGTAAAGGTCAGGGCTGTTACGCCAGCGCGGGCGGCTGCTATCTGCAGGGGAACGATGACCTGAAAGCGGAAACCAGTATCAACAAAGAGATTGGTCTGGAGTTCAAACGCGACGGCTGGCTGGCGGGTGTGACCTGGTTCCGTAACGATTATCGCAATAAGATTGAAGCGGGCTATGTGGCTGTAGGGCAAAATGCGGCTGGCACCGATCTCTACCAGTGGGATAACGTGCCGAAAGCGGTGGTTGAAGGTCTGGAAGGATCGTTAAACGTACCGGTTAGCGAAACGGTGATGTGGACCAATAACATCACTTATATGCTGAAGAGTGAAAACAAAACCACGGGCGACCGTTTGTCGATCATCCCGGAATATACGTTGAACTCAACGCTGAGCTGGCAGGCACGGGAAGATTTGTCGATGCAAACGACCTTCACCTGGTACGGCAAACAGCAGCCGAAGAAGTACAACTATAAAGGTCAGCCAGCGGTTGGACCGGAAACCAAAGAAATCAGTCCATACAGCATTGTTGGCCTGAGCGCGACCTGGGATGTGACCAAGAATGTCAGTCTGACCGGCGGCGTGGACAACCTGTTCGACAAACGTTTGTGGCGTGCGGGTAATGCCCAGACCACGGGCGATCTGGCAGGAGCCAACTATATCGCAGGTGCCGGGGCGTATACCTATAACGAGCCGGGACGTACGTGGTATATGAGCATTAATACTCACTTCTGAAGCTAACGTCAGATTGTTGACAAAGTGCGCGTAGTTCATGCCGGATGCGGCGTGAACGCCTTATCCGGCCTACAAAAATCTTGCCAATTCAATATATTGCAGGACCACGTAGGCCTGATAAGCGTAGCGCATCAGGCAGTTTTGCGTTTGTCATCATTCTCTAATATGGTTGACATGAAAACTACGCATACCTCCCTCCCCTTTGCAGGACATACGCTGCATTTTGTTGAGTTTGATCCGGCGAGTTTTCGCGAGCAGGATTTACTCTGGCTGCCGCACTACGCACAACTTCAACACGCTGGACGTAAACGTAAAACAGAGCATTTAGCCGGGCGGATCGCTGCAATTTATGCGCTGCGGGAATATGGCTATAAATGTGTGCCTGCAATCGGCGAGCTACGCCAACCTGTGTGGCCTGCGGGGGTATACGGCAGCATTAGTCACTGTGGGACTACGGCATTAGCCGTGGTTTCCCGTCAACCGATTGGCATTGATATTGAAGAGATTTTCTCTGCACAAACCGCAAGAGAATTGACAGACAACATTATTACACCAGCGGAACACAAGCGACTTGCAGACTGCGGTTTAGCCTTTCCTCTGGCGCTGACACTGGCATTTTCCGCCAAAGAGAGTGCATTTAAGGCAAACAAGATACAGGCCGCTCCAGGCTTTCTGGATTATCAGATAATTAGCTGGAATAAACAGCGGATCATCATTCGACGAGAGGATGAGCAGTTTGCTGTGCACTGGCAGCTTAAACAAAAGATAGTCATAACGCTGTGCCAACACGATTAATTGACAACATCTGGTACGGTTCGCCCGCAGCCATCACTAACCGCGGGCGAAAGTGTAAAGCAGGTGCCTTACCACCCTGACCTGACAACCGGATATGCGGGGATTGCTCCCCGCACAACGGCTACTTCTTCGGTTCGTAAGCGAGAACAGCCTTAAACTCAATATTACGTTCCTTTACCGTGAACTCACACAGCGAGTCTCCGACCAGAAGCGTAAATCCCAGCACCGTTAAACACAGCACTATGACTGCCACAAGGGCATATTTCGTCAGCATGTTTATATTGCCTCCATGCGAAGAAGGGACTACCATCCGAGTTGTTGAGGTTCGGAGTGGCAGCCCCAGGGTTGATAGAAATATCTCCTGGGGCTTCATCTTTCCAGACCTCAGAGTAAACCTGAAACCGGAAAGCCTCAGGCACCCGCAGTTATCT
>NZ_VATL01000022.1:0-30865 GCF_005781065.1 Escherichia sp. E1130 | reverse complement strand
TTCGCAATCCGTGAAGGCGGTCGTACCGTTGGCGCGGGCGTTGTAGCAAAAGTTCTGAGCTAATTGCCGATAACATTTGACGCAATGCGCACTAAAAGGGCATCATTTGATGCCCTTTTTGCACGCTTTCGTACCAGAACCTGGCTCATCAGTGATTTTCTTTGTCATAATCATTGCTGAGACAGGCTCTGTTGAGGGCGTATAATCCGAAAAGCTAATACGCGTTTCGATTTGGTTTGCCTCGCGATCGCGGGGTGAAAATGTTTGTAGAATACTTCTGACAGGTTGGTTTATGAGTGCGAATACCGAAGCTCAAGGAAGCGGGCGCGGCCTGGAAGCGATGAAGTGGGTCGTTGTGGTGGCATTGCTCCTGGTGGCAATTGTCGGCAACTACCTTTATCGCGACATTATGCTGCCGCTGCGTGCGCTGGCCGTAGTAATTCTGATTGCTGCAGCGGGTGGTGTCGCGCTGTTAACGACAAAAGGTAAAGCAACCGTTGCTTTTGCCCGTGAAGCGCGTACCGAAGTCCGTAAGGTCATTTGGCCGACTCGCCAGGAAACATTGCACACCACGCTGATTGTGGCTGCGGTTACCGCAGTAATGTCACTGATCCTGTGGGGACTGGATGGTATTCTGGTTCGCCTGGTATCCTTTATCACTGGCCTGAGGTTCTGAGATGTCTGAAGCTCCTAAAAAGCGCTGGTACGTCGTTCAGGCGTTTTCCGGTTTTGAAGGCCGCGTAGCAACATCGCTGCGTGAGCATATCAAATTACACAACATGGAAGATTTGTTTGGTGAAGTCATGGTACCAACCGAAGAAGTGGTTGAAATCCGTGGCGGTCAGCGTCGCAAAAGCGAACGCAAATTCTTCCCTGGTTACGTCCTCGTTCAGATGGTGATGAACGACGCTAGCTGGCACCTGGTGCGCAGCGTACCGCGTGTGATGGGCTTCATCGGCGGTACTTCCGATCGTCCTGCGCCAATCAGCGATAAAGAAGTCGATGCGATTATGAACCGCCTGCAGCAGGTTGGTGATAAGCCGCGTCCGAAAACGCTGTTTGAACCGGGTGAAATGGTCCGTGTTAATGATGGTCCGTTCGCTGACTTCAACGGTGTTGTTGAAGAAGTGGATTACGAGAAATCTCGTCTGAAAGTGTCTGTTTCTATCTTCGGTCGTGCGACCCCGGTAGAACTTGACTTTAGCCAGGTTGAAAAAGCCTAACCCAGCGATCAAAAAAGCGGCGATTTAATCGTTGCACAAGGCGCGAGATTGGAATACAATTTCGCGCCTTTTGTTTTTATGGGCCTTGCCCGTAAAACGATTTTTTATATCACGGGGAGCCTCTCAGAGGCGTTATTACCCAACTTGAGGAATTTATAATGGCTAAGAAAGTACAAGCCTATGTCAAGCTGCAGGTTGCAGCTGGTATGGCTAACCCGAGTCCGCCAGTAGGTCCGGCTCTGGGTCAGCAGGGCGTAAACATCATGGAATTCTGCAAAGCGTTCAACGCAAAAACTGATTCCATCGAAAAAGGTCTGCCGATTCCGGTAGTAATCACCGTTTACGCTGACCGTTCTTTCACTTTCGTTACCAAGACTCCGCCGGCAGCAGTTCTGCTGAAAAAAGCGGCTGGTATCAAGTCTGGTTCCGGTAAGCCGAACAAAGACAAAGTGGGTAAAATTTCCCGCGCTCAGCTGCAGGAAATCGCGCAGACCAAAGCTGCCGACATGACTGGTGCCGACATTGAAGCGATGACTCGCTCCATCGAAGGTACTGCACGTTCCATGGGCCTGGTAGTGGAGGACTAAGAAATGGCTAAACTGACCAAGCGCATGCGTGTTATCCGCGAGAAAGTTGATGCGACCAAACAATACGACATCAACGAAGCTATCGCTCTGCTGAAAGAGCTGGCGACTGCTAAATTCGTAGAAAGCGTGGACGTTGCTGTTAACCTCGGCATCGACGCTCGTAAATCTGACCAGAACGTACGTGGTGCAACTGTACTGCCGCACGGTACTGGCCGTTCCGTTCGCGTAGCCGTATTTACCCAGGGTGCAAACGCTGAAGCTGCTAAAGCTGCAGGCGCTGAACTGGTAGGTATGGAAGATCTGGCTGACCAGATCAAGAAAGGCGAAATGAACTTTGACGTTGTTATTGCTTCTCCGGATGCAATGCGCGTTGTTGGCCAGCTGGGCCAGGTTCTGGGTCCGCGCGGCCTGATGCCAAACCCGAAAGTGGGTACTGTAACGCCGAACGTTGCTGAAGCGGTTAAAAACGCTAAAGCTGGCCAGGTTCGTTACCGTAACGACAAAAACGGCATCATCCACACCACCATCGGTAAAGTGGACTTTGACGCTGACAAACTGAAAGAAAACCTGGAAGCTCTGCTGGTTGCGCTGAAAAAAGCAAAACCGACTCAGGCGAAAGGCGTGTACATCAAGAAAGTTAGCATCTCCACCACCATGGGTGCAGGTGTTGCAGTTGACCAGGCTGGCCTGAGCGCTTCTGTAAACTAATGCCTTTACGTGGGCGGTGATTTTGTCTACAATCTTACCCCCACGTATAATGCTTAATGCAGACGTATATCCGAGATATTCGGGTTGTGGCAAGGCGGCAACTGAGTGAGTCGCCAGGAGCATAGCTAACTATGTGACTGGTGCGAACGAAGGAAGCCAACGCCGCCACAAGCTGAATAGCGACGGATAGAAAAGATTTGTTCGTTGGAGCCTGGCCTATCCAGGCCTCCGTCGAAGACCGCAGGAGTTTCGCAAGAAACTTAATCCCCTGCGTAGACGGTGACAGAACGCTAAGATTATTCTTTTATATTCTGGCTTGTTTCTGCTCACCGTAATTAAGACGCTCTCTCCGTTTGGAGGAGTGAAGTGAGTTCCAGAGATTTTCTCTGGCAAACATCCAGGAGCAAAGCTAATGGCTTTAAATCTTCAAGACAAACAAGCGATTGTTGCTGAAGTCAGCGAAGTAGCCAAAGGCGCGCTGTCTGCAGTAGTTGCGGATTCCCGTGGCGTAACTGTAGATAAAATGACTGAACTGCGTAAAGCAGGTCGCGAAGCTGGCGTATACATGCGTGTTGTTCGTAACACCCTGCTGCGCCGTGCTGTTGAAGGTACTCCGTTCGAGTGCCTGAAAGACGCGTTTGTTGGTCCGACCCTGATTGCATACTCTATGGAACACCCGGGCGCTGCTGCTCGTCTGTTCAAAGAGTTCGCGAAAGCGAATGCAAAATTTGAGGTCAAAGCCGCTGCCTTTGAAGGTGAGCTGATCCCGGCGTCTCAGATCGACCGCCTGGCAACTCTGCCGACCTACGAAGAAGCAATTGCACGCCTGATGGCAACCATGAAAGAAGCTTCGGCTGGCAAACTGGTTCGTACTCTGGCTGCTGTACGCGATGCGAAAGAAGCTGCTTAATCGCAGTTATCTTTTTAACGCATTCGCTTACGTATAAACTTATTCTGATATTCAGGAACAATTTAAATGTCTATCACTAAAGATCAAATCATTGAAGCAGTTGCAGCTATGTCTGTAATGGACGTTGTAGAACTGATCTCTGCAATGGAAGAAAAATTCGGTGTTTCCGCTGCTGCTGCTGTAGCTGTAGCTGCTGGCCCGGTTGAAGCTGCTGAAGAAAAAACTGAATTCGACGTAATTCTGAAAGCTGCTGGCGCTAACAAAGTTGCTGTTATCAAAGCAGTACGTGGCGCAACTGGCCTGGGTCTGAAAGAAGCTAAAGACCTGGTAGAATCTGCACCGGCTGCTCTGAAAGAAGGCGTGAGCAAAGACGACGCAGAAGCACTGAAAAAATCCCTGGAAGAAGCTGGCGCTGAAGTTGAAGTTAAATAAGCCAACCCTTCCGGTTGCAGCCTGAGAAATCAGGCTGATGGCTGGTGACTTTTTAGTCACCAGCCTTTTTGCGCTGTAAGGCGCCAGTAGCGTTTCACACTGTTTGACTACTGCTGTGCCTTTCAATGCTTGTTTCTATCGACGACTTAATATACTGCGACAGGACGCCCGTTCTGTGTAAATCGCAATGAAATGGTTTAAGCGTGATAGCAACAGGCATTGCGGAAAGTGTTCCATTTTCCGGTCAACAAAATAGTGTTGCACAAACTGTCCGCTCAATGGACAGATGGGTCGACTTGTCAGCGAGCTGAGGAACCCTATGGTTTACTCCTATACCGAGAAAAAACGTATTCGTAAGGATTTTGGTAAACGTCCACAAGTTCTGGATGTACCTTATCTCCTTTCTATCCAGCTTGACTCGTTTCAGAAATTTATCGAGCAAGATCCTGAAGGGCAGTATGGGCTGGAAGCTGCTTTCCGTTCCGTATTCCCGATTCAGAGCTACAGCGGTAATTCCGAGCTGCAATACGTCAGCTACCGCCTTGGCGAACCGGTGTTTGACGTCCAGGAATGTCAAATCCGTGGCGTGACCTATTCCGCACCGCTGCGCGTTAAACTGCGTCTGGTGATCTATGAGCGCGAAGCGCCGGAAGGCACCGTAAAAGACATTAAAGAACAAGAAGTCTACATGGGCGAAATTCCGCTCATGACAGACAACGGTACCTTTGTTATCAACGGTACTGAGCGTGTTATCGTTTCCCAGCTGCACCGTAGTCCGGGCGTCTTCTTTGACTCCGACAAAGGTAAAACCCACTCTTCGGGTAAAGTGCTGTATAACGCGCGCATCATCCCTTACCGTGGTTCCTGGCTGGACTTCGAATTCGATCCGAAGGACAACCTGTTCGTACGTATCGACCGTCGCCGTAAACTGCCTGCGACCATCATTCTGCGCGCCCTGAACTACACCACAGAGCAGATCCTCGACCTGTTCTTTGAAAAAGTTATCTTTGAAATCCGTGATAACAAGCTGCAGATGGAACTGGTGCCGGAACGCCTGCGTGGTGAAACCGCATCTTTTGACATCGAAGCTAACGGTAAAGTGTACGTAGAAAAAGGCCGCCGTATTACTGCGCGCCATATTCGCCAGCTGGAAAAAGACGACGTCAAACTGATCGAAGTCCCGGTTGAGTACATCGCAGGTAAAGTGGTTGCTAAAGACTATATTGATGAGTCTACCGGCGAGCTGATCTGCGCAGCGAACATGGAGCTGAGCCTGGATCTGCTGGCTAAGCTGAGCCAGTCTGGTCACAAGCGTATCGAAACGCTGTTCACCAACGATCTGGATCACGGCCCATATATCTCTGAAACCTTACGTGTCGACCCAACTAACGACCGTCTGAGCGCACTGGTAGAAATCTACCGCATGATGCGTCCTGGCGAGCCGCCGACTCGTGAAGCTGCTGAAAGCCTGTTTGAGAACCTGTTCTTCTCCGAAGACCGTTATGACCTGTCTGCGGTTGGTCGTATGAAGTTCAACCGTTCTCTGCTGCGCGAAGAAATCGAAGGTTCCGGTATCCTGAGCAAAGACGACATCATTGATGTTATGAAAAAGCTCATCGATATCCGTAACGGTAAAGGCGAAGTCGATGATATCGACCACCTCGGCAACCGTCGTATCCGTTCCGTTGGCGAAATGGCGGAAAACCAGTTCCGCGTTGGCCTGGTACGTGTAGAGCGTGCGGTGAAAGAGCGTCTGTCTCTGGGCGATCTGGATACCCTGATGCCTCAGGATATGATCAACGCCAAGCCGATTTCTGCAGCAGTGAAAGAGTTCTTCGGTTCCAGCCAGCTGTCTCAGTTTATGGACCAGAACAACCCGCTGTCTGAGATTACGCACAAACGTCGTATCTCCGCACTCGGCCCAGGCGGTCTGACCCGTGAACGTGCAGGCTTCGAAGTTCGAGACGTACACCCGACTCACTACGGTCGCGTATGTCCAATCGAAACCCCTGAAGGTCCGAACATCGGTCTGATCAACTCTCTGTCCGTGTACGCACAGACTAACGAATACGGCTTCCTTGAGACTCCGTATCGTAAAGTGACCGACGGTGTTGTAACTGACGAAATTCACTACCTGTCTGCTATCGAAGAAGGCAACTACGTTATCGCCCAGGCGAACTCCAACCTGGATGAAGAAGGCCACTTCGTAGAAGACCTGGTAACTTGCCGTAGTAAAGGCGAATCCAGCTTGTTCAGCCGCGACCAGGTTGACTACATGGACGTATCCACCCAGCAGGTGGTATCCGTCGGTGCGTCCCTGATCCCGTTCCTGGAACACGATGACGCCAACCGTGCATTGATGGGTGCGAACATGCAACGTCAGGCCGTTCCGACTCTGCGTGCTGATAAGCCGCTGGTTGGTACCGGTATGGAACGTGCTGTTGCCGTTGACTCCGGTGTAACTGCGGTTGCTAAACGTGGTGGTGTCGTTCAGTACGTGGATGCTTCCCGTATCGTTATCAAAGTTAACGAAGACGAGATGTATCCGGGCGAAGCAGGTATCGACATCTACAACCTGACCAAATATACCCGTTCTAACCAGAACACCTGTATCAACCAGATGCCGTGTGTGTCTCTGGGTGAACCGGTAGAACGTGGCGACGTGCTGGCAGACGGTCCGTCCACCGACCTCGGTGAACTGGCGCTGGGTCAGAACATGCGCGTAGCGTTCATGCCGTGGAATGGTTACAACTTCGAAGACTCCATCCTCGTATCCGAGCGTGTTGTTCAGGAAGACCGTTTCACCACCATCCACATTCAGGAACTGGCGTGTGTGTCCCGTGACACCAAGCTGGGGCCGGAAGAGATCACCGCTGACATCCCGAACGTGGGTGAAGCTGCGCTCTCCAAACTGGATGAATCCGGTATCGTTTACATTGGTGCGGAAGTGACCGGTGGCGACATTCTGGTTGGTAAGGTAACGCCGAAAGGTGAAACTCAGCTGACCCCAGAAGAAAAACTGCTGCGTGCGATCTTCGGTGAGAAAGCGTCTGACGTTAAAGACTCTTCTCTGCGCGTACCAAACGGTGTATCCGGTACGGTTATCGACGTTCAGGTCTTTACTCGCGATGGCGTAGAAAAAGACAAGCGTGCGCTGGAAATCGAAGAAATGCAGCTCAAACAGGCGAAGAAAGACCTGTCTGAAGAACTGCAGATCCTCGAAGCGGGTCTGTTCAGCCGTATCCGTGCTGTGCTGGTAGCCGGTGGCGTTGAAGCTGAGAAGCTCGACAAACTGCCGCGCGATCGCTGGCTGGAGCTGGGCCTGACCGACGAAGAGAAACAAAATCAGCTGGAACAGCTGGCTGAGCAGTATGACGAACTGAAACACGAGTTCGAGAAGAAACTCGAAGCGAAACGCCGCAAAATCACCCAGGGCGACGATTTGGCACCGGGCGTGCTGAAGATTGTTAAGGTATATCTGGCGGTTAAACGCCGTATCCAGCCTGGTGACAAGATGGCAGGTCGTCACGGTAACAAGGGTGTAATTTCTAAGATCAACCCGATCGAAGATATGCCTTACGATGAAAACGGTACGCCGGTAGACATCGTACTGAACCCGCTGGGCGTACCGTCTCGTATGAACATCGGTCAGATCCTCGAAACCCACCTGGGTATGGCTGCGAAAGGTATCGGCGACAAGATCAACGCCATGCTGAAACAGCAGCAAGAAGTCGCGAAACTGCGCGAATTCATCCAGCGTGCGTACGATCTGGGCGCTGACGTTCGTCAGAAAGTTGACCTGAGTACCTTCAGCGATGAAGAAGTTATGCGTCTGGCTGAAAACCTGCGCAAAGGTATGCCAATCGCAACGCCGGTGTTCGACGGTGCGAAAGAAGCAGAAATTAAAGAACTGCTGAAACTTGGCGACCTGCCGACTTCTGGTCAGATCCGCCTGTACGACGGCCGCACTGGTGAACAGTTCGAACGTCCGGTAACCGTCGGTTACATGTACATGCTGAAACTGAACCACCTGGTCGACGACAAGATGCACGCGCGTTCCACCGGTTCTTACAGCCTGGTTACTCAGCAGCCGCTGGGTGGTAAGGCTCAGTTCGGTGGTCAGCGTTTCGGGGAGATGGAAGTGTGGGCGCTGGAAGCATACGGCGCAGCATACACCCTGCAGGAAATGCTCACCGTTAAGTCTGATGACGTGAACGGTCGTACCAAGATGTATAAAAACATCGTGGACGGCAACCATCAGATGGAGCCGGGCATGCCAGAATCCTTCAACGTATTGTTGAAAGAGATTCGTTCGCTGGGTATCAACATCGAACTGGAAGACGAGTAATTCTCGCTCAAACAGGTCACTGCTGTCGGGGTAAAACCCGGCAGCGGATTGTGCTAACTCCGACGGGAGCAAATCCGTGAAAGATTTATTAAAGTTTCTGAAAGCGCAGACTAAAACCGAAGAGTTTGATGCGATCAAAATTGCTCTGGCTTCGCCAGACATGATCCGTTCATGGTCTTTCGGTGAAGTTAAAAAGCCGGAAACCATCAACTACCGTACGTTCAAACCAGAACGTGACGGCCTTTTCTGCGCCCGTATCTTTGGGCCGGTAAAAGATTACGAGTGCCTGTGCGGTAAGTACAAGCGCCTGAAACACCGTGGCGTCATCTGTGAGAAGTGCGGCGTTGAAGTGACCCAGACTAAAGTACGCCGTGAGCGTATGGGCCACATCGAACTGGCTTCCCCGACTGCGCACATCTGGTTCCTGAAATCGCTGCCGTCCCGTATCGGCCTGCTGCTCGATATGCCGCTGCGCGATATCGAACGCGTACTGTACTTCGAATCCTATGTGGTTATCGAAGGCGGTATGACCAACCTGGAGCGCCAGCAGATCCTGACTGAAGAGCAGTATCTGGACGCACTGGAAGAGTTCGGTGACGAATTCGACGCGAAAATGGGTGCGGAAGCAATCCAGGCTCTGCTGAAGAGCATGGATCTGGAGCAAGAGTGCGAACAGCTGCGTGAAGAGCTGAACGAAACCAACTCCGAAACCAAGCGTAAAAAGCTGACCAAGCGTATCAAACTGCTGGAAGCGTTCGTTCAGTCTGGTAACAAACCAGAGTGGATGATCCTGACCGTTCTGCCGGTACTGCCGCCAGATCTGCGTCCGCTGGTTCCGCTGGATGGTGGTCGTTTCGCGACTTCTGACCTGAACGATCTGTATCGTCGCGTCATTAACCGTAACAACCGTCTGAAACGTCTGCTGGATCTGGCTGCGCCGGACATCATCGTACGTAACGAAAAACGTATGCTGCAGGAAGCGGTAGACGCCCTGCTGGATAACGGTCGTCGCGGTCGTGCGATCACCGGTTCTAACAAGCGTCCTCTGAAATCTTTGGCCGACATGATCAAAGGTAAACAGGGTCGTTTCCGTCAGAACCTGCTCGGTAAGCGTGTTGACTACTCCGGTCGTTCTGTAATCACCGTAGGTCCATACCTGCGTCTGCATCAGTGCGGTCTGCCGAAGAAAATGGCGCTGGAGCTGTTCAAACCGTTCATCTACGGCAAGCTGGAACTGCGTGGTCTTGCTACCACCATCAAAGCTGCGAAGAAAATGGTTGAGCGCGAAGAAGCTGTCGTTTGGGATATCCTGGACGAAGTTATCCGCGAACACCCGGTACTGCTGAACCGTGCACCGACTCTGCACCGTCTGGGTATCCAGGCATTTGAACCGGTACTGATCGAAGGTAAAGCTATCCAGCTGCACCCGCTGGTTTGTGCGGCATATAACGCCGACTTCGATGGTGACCAGATGGCTGTTCACGTACCGCTGACGCTGGAAGCCCAGCTGGAAGCGCGTGCGCTGATGATGTCTACCAACAACATCCTGTCCCCGGCGAACGGCGAACCAATCATCGTTCCGTCTCAGGACGTTGTACTGGGTCTGTACTACATGACCCGTGACTGTGTTAACGCCAAAGGCGAAGGCATGGTGCTGACTGGTCCGAAAGAAGCAGAACGTCTGTATCGCTCTGGTCTGGCTTCTCTGCATGCGCGCGTTAAAGTGCGTATCACCGAGTATGAAAAAGATGCTAACGGTGAATTAGTAGCGAAAACCAGCCTGATAGACACGACAGTTGGCCGTGCCATTCTGTGGATGATTGTACCGAAAGGTCTGCCTTACTCCATCGTCAACCAGGCGCTGGGTAAAAAAGCAATCTCCAAAATGCTGAACACCTGCTACCGCATTCTCGGTCTGAAACCGACCGTTATTTTTGCGGACCAGATCATGTACACCGGCTTTGCATATGCAGCGCGTTCTGGTGCATCTGTTGGTATCGATGACATGGTCATCCCGGAGAAGAAACACGAAATCATCTCCGAGGCAGAAGCAGAAGTTGCTGAAATTCAGGAGCAGTTCCAGTCTGGTCTGGTAACTGCGGGCGAACGCTACAACAAAGTTATCGATATCTGGGCTGCGGCGAACGATCGTGTATCCAAAGCGATGATGGATAACCTGCAAACTGAAACCGTTATTAACCGTGACGGTCAGGAAGAGAAGCAGGTTTCCTTCAACAGCATCTACATGATGGCCGACTCCGGTGCGCGTGGTTCTGCGGCACAGATTCGTCAGCTTGCTGGTATGCGTGGTCTGATGGCGAAGCCGGATGGCTCCATCATCGAAACGCCAATCACCGCGAACTTCCGTGAAGGTCTGAACGTACTCCAGTACTTCATCTCCACCCACGGTGCCCGTAAAGGTCTGGCGGATACCGCACTGAAAACTGCGAACTCCGGTTACCTGACTCGTCGTCTGGTTGACGTGGCGCAGGACCTGGTGGTTACCGAAGACGATTGTGGTACCCATGAAGGTATCATGATGACTCCGGTTATCGAAGGTGGTGACGTTAAAGAGCCGCTGCGCGATCGCGTACTGGGTCGTGTAACTGCTGAAGACGTTCTGAAGCCGGGTACTGCTGATATCCTCGTTCCGCGCAACACGCTGCTGCACGAACAGTGGTGTGACCTGCTGGAAGAGAACTCTGTCGACGCGGTAAAAGTACGTTCTGTTGTATCTTGTGACACCGACTTTGGTGTATGTGCGCACTGCTACGGTCGTGACCTGGCGCGTGGCCACATCATCAACAAAGGTGAAGCAATCGGTGTTATCGCGGCACAGTCCATCGGTGAACCGGGTACACAGCTGACCATGCGTACGTTCCACATCGGTGGTGCGGCATCTCGTGCGGCTGCTGAATCCAGCATCCAGGTGAAAAACAAAGGTAGCATCAAGCTCAGCAACGTGAAGTCGGTTGTGAACTCCAGCGGTAAACTGGTGATCACTTCCCGTAACACCGAACTGAAACTGATCGACGAATTCGGTCGTACCAAAGAAAGCTACAAAGTACCTTACGGTGCGGTATTGGCGAAAGGCGATGGCGAACAGGTTGCTGGCGGCGAAACCGTTGCAAACTGGGACCCGCACACCATGCCGGTTATCACCGAAGTAAGCGGTTTTGTACGCTTTACTGACATGATCGACGGCCAGACCATTACTCGTCAGACCGACGAATTGACCGGTCTGTCTTCGCTGGTGGTTCTGGATTCCGCAGAACGTACCGCAGGTGGTAAAGATCTGCGTCCGGCACTGAAAATCGTTGATGCTCAGGGTAACGACGTTCTGATCCCGGGTACCGATATGCCTGCGCAGTACTTCCTGCCGGGTAAAGCGATTGTTCAGCTGGAAGATGGCGTACAGATCAGCTCTGGTGACACCCTGGCGCGTATTCCGCAGGAATCCGGCGGTACCAAGGACATCACCGGTGGTCTGCCGCGCGTTGCGGACCTGTTCGAAGCACGTCGTCCGAAAGAGCCGGCAATCCTGGCTGAAATCAGCGGTATCGTTTCCTTCGGTAAAGAAACCAAAGGTAAACGTCGTCTGGTTATCACCCCGGTAGACGGTAGCGATCCGTACGAAGAGATGATTCCGAAATGGCGTCAGCTCAACGTGTTCGAAGGTGAACGTGTAGAACGTGGTGACGTAATTTCCGACGGTCCGGAAGCGCCGCACGACATTCTGCGTCTGCGTGGTGTTCATGCTGTTACTCGTTACATCGTTAACGAAGTACAGGACGTATACCGTCTGCAGGGCGTTAAGATTAACGATAAACACATCGAAGTTATCGTTCGTCAGATGCTGCGTAAAGCTACCATCGTTAACGCGGGCAGCTCCGACTTCCTGGAAGGCGAACAGGTTGAATACTCTCGCGTCAAGATCGCAAACCGCGAACTGGAAGCGAACGGCAAAGTGGGTGCAACTTACTCCCGCGATCTGCTGGGTATCACTAAAGCGTCTCTGGCAACCGAGTCCTTCATCTCCGCGGCATCGTTCCAGGAGACGACTCGCGTGCTGACCGAAGCAGCCGTTGCGGGCAAACGCGACGAACTGCGCGGCCTGAAAGAGAACGTTATTGTGGGTCGTCTGATCCCGGCAGGTACCGGTTACGCGTACCACCAGGATCGTATGCGTCGCCGTGCTGCGGGTGAAGCTCCGGCTGCACCGCAGGTGACTGCAGAAGACGCATCTGCCAGCCTGGCAGAACTGCTGAACGCAGGTCTGGGCGGTTCTGACAACGAGTAATCGTTAATCCGCAAGTAACGTAAAAACCCGCTTCGGCGGGTTTTTTTATGGGTGTAGTTCAGGGAAAGAGCATTTGTCAGAATATTTAATGAATTTCTGGATACCCATAATCAATGTAGAGATGTCTAATATCCTGAAACTGACTGAACTAATTGAGTCAAACTCGGCAAGGATTCGATACTATTCCTGTGTAACTTTCTTAAGGAACGAGAATGAAACAGGAAGTGGAGAAGTGGCGACCTTTTAGACATCCGGATGGTGATATTCGTGATTTATCGTTTCTTGATGCTCATCTGGCTGTCTACGTTCAGCATCATGAGGGCAAACAGCCTTTAGAGTATCGCTTTTGGGTTACCTACTCTCTTCACTGCTTCACAAAAGATTATGAACATCAGACGAACGAAGAAAAACAATCGTTAATGTACTACGCGCCTAAAGAATCTCGTCCCTTCTGCCAGCACCGTTATAACTTAGCGCGAAAACACTTAAAAAGAACCATTTTGGCGCTGCCAGAAAGCAACGTTATTCATGCCGGGTATGGTAGCTATGCCGTGATTGAAGTGGATTTAAACGGAGGAAACAAGGCATTTTACTTTGTTGCGTTCAGGGCTTTCAGGGAAAAGAAAAAACTCCGTTTGCATGTAACTAGCGCTTACCCCATTTCTGAAAAACAGAAAGGTAAATCAGTGAAATTTTTCACCATTGCCTACAATTTATTGAGAAATAAGCAGCTTCCTCAGCCCTCAAAATAACAAAACCCACCTTAAGGTGGGTTTCGCCAGAGATAATTCTCTGGTATTCAGAACGCCATTACCGGACTTTGCCTTGACCTTGCGAGAATCGCAGGTTGCGGGATGTCTGAATTTCTTCAGTCTGCTGCATCCTGGAAGATGAGAACATGTGTTCTTATTTTCGTCTCTATCATAGTTGAGTATTTACTCTCTTACAATCAGATCTCTTTCATTGCTCAACTGGCGATGGCTTCAGACTTTGCATTACGGAATTTTTAAGAAAGGCAGGGCGAAACGAGGAAGAAGCTTTTCGCCCTGGACAACATTCCTGCTGACGGCACTACCATAAAAAAACACAACGCTTTCAACAACCTTGCGTTTTTCATCTTCCGTAGCGGCTCGGAATAAATTTACGTTCTTACATTCCGTCTCATAGCCTTTGCGAGGCGCGTCCCAGATAACTGTCCCAGTCTTTCCATACCGGCTGCAAACCTTGAGCAGTTAACGCGGCAGCAACCGCTTCAGGCCTGCGATTGTCGTGCGGTGAGAACTGTTCCAGCTCGGGGTGATTGTCGGCATAGCCACCTGGCTGCGTTTTCGAGAAGGCGCTGACGTTATTGATTGCCAGCGGAATCACGCGATCGCGAAACCACGGTGATTCCCGCGTGGAGAGTGACAGTTCAATCTCCGGCGCAAGCAGACGGAAGGCGCAGATGGTTTGCACTAACTGGCGTTCATCCATAATCGACGCAGGCTCAATGCCGCCAGTACATGGGCGCAGGCGCGGGAAGGAGACAGAGTAGCGGCTTTGCCAGTAATGCTGTTGCAGCCATAGCAAATGTTCGGCAACCATGTAGCAGTCAACGCGCCAGCTGTCGGAAAGGCCAATTAGCGCGCCGAGGCCAATCTTATCAATCCCCGCCCGACCCAGCCGATCCGGCGTTTCCAGCCGCCAGAAGAAGTCCTGTTTTTTGCCTTTCAAATGATGGCGGGCATAAGTCGCCTCGTGATATGTCTCCTGATAAACCATCACGCCATCCAGACCAAGCTGTTTTAGCTCGGCGTATTCCGCCTCCGCCAGCGGCTGTACTTCCATCTGTAGTGAAGAGAACTGTTCACGTAGGGCAGGGAGATGACGACGAAAGTAATCCATCCCCACTTTCGCCTGATGTTCACCAGTGACTAATAGCAGATGTTCAAAGCCCATCTCCCGTATAGCGGCGCTTTCCCTGGCAATATCCGCTTCATCCAGCGTTTTGCGCTTGATGCGATTGCTCATGGAAAATCCGCAGTACGTGCAGTCGTTAGCGCAAAGATTGGAAAGATAAAGCGGGACGTAGAAACTAACTGTGTTGCCAAATCGCTGACGGGTCAGGCGCTGCGCCCGTTGGGCCAGTGGTTCCAGATAGCCACTGGCGGCTGGCGATAACAGCGCCATCATATCGTCGCGGGTGAGTTGCGAGGCATTTAGTGCCCGCTCTACGTCAGCAGCCGTTTTGCCGTTGATACGCAGGCGGATGTCATCCCAGTCCAGTTGTCGCCAGCGATCGCTGAAGGTTTTCATGCCGATGCCTCCAGAAATCCGGTCAGCGGGCTGGTGGCATGGGCAAAATGACTGCGGCTGCCCGGTCCGGACTGACGTGCCTGCAGGCCAGCTTCTACCGCCAGACGAAATGCCTTCGCCATGTTGACGGGGTCGTCCGCGACGGCAATCGCCGTATTCACTAACACGGCATCGGCGCTCATTTCCAGCGCCTGCGCGGCATGGCTGGGAACGCCGATGCCAGCATCGACGACCACCGGAACCGAGGCTTGCTGGATAATAATCTCCAGCATGGCACGGGTTTCCAGCCCCTGATTCGAGCCAATCGGCGCGCCGAGCGGCATCACCGCTGCACAGCCGACTTCTTCCAGTCGTTTGCACAATACCGGATCGGCACCACAGTAAGGCAGCACGATAAATCCCTGTTGCACCAGCGTTTCGGCGGCTTTCAGGGTTTCGATGGGATCGGGCAACAGCCAGCGTGCATCCGGATGAATCTCTAGTTTTAGCCAGTTTGTGCCTAACGCTTCACGTGCCAGATGGGCGGCGAAAATGGCTTCTTCCGCGGTTTTCGCCCCGGAAGTATTCGGCAGCAGTGTCACACCCGCCGCGATAAGTGGATCGAGGATAGCGTCGTTGTGCTGGCGCAAGTCGACGCGTTTCATCGCCAGCGTCACCAGCTGGCTGCCGGAAGCACGAATAGACTCCACCATCAGTTGTGAGGAGGCGAATTTCCCGGTACCGGTAAACAGATGTGAATCAAACGTTTTGTCCGCAATACGTAACATCTCACCCCCCTGCAATAACCTGAAAAAGCAGGATCTGGTCGCCATCCTGCACGATATGTTGCGCCCATTGTTCCCGCGGGACGATTTGCTGATTAATCGCCAGAGCCGCGCCCGATTGTCGTTGGTCGAGTTGCTCCAGTAGTTCGTGAACAGTTTGTCCGGCGGCGCACTGCATCGGTTGATCGTTAAACAGGATCTGCATTGCTTCCTCCGCATACCGGGCAACCACTGGCGCGGCGCAACGCCAGGCTGCGCCACTGGCTCGACTTACCGTCGAACAGTCGGAGTTCTCCCGCAGGCGTCTCTATACCGCTTAATAACTTAATTGCTTCCAGTGCCTGCAACGTGCCCATAACCCCGACCACCGGGCCAACCACGCCCGCCGTGCGGCAGTTGCGTTCTGGCTCCTGGTTATCTGGCCACAGACAGCGGTAACACCCCTGCTCCCAGGGCGGCGTCAGTACCATCAACTGACCGCCAAATCCGACCGCGCTGGCGGTGATAAGCGGCGTGTTGAGTGCCACGCAGGCGGTATTAATCTCCTGGCGAGTCGCCATATTGTCGGTACAGTCGAGCACCACATCGGCCCGTGCTACCGCATCTTTTAACGCCTCACCCGTTAACCGTTGTTGTAGTGCTGTCAGTTGAATATCGGGATTCAACTGCGTCAGTCGCTGTTGGCTGACATGTGATTTCGGGCGATCGATATCTTCAGTGGTAAAGAGGATTTGTCGTTGCAGGTTGCTTAAATGCACATGGTCGTCATCTGCCAGTATCAGCGTCCCCACGCCAGCTCCCGCCAGGTACAGCGCAGCAGGTGTACCCAGCCCGCCCAGACCAATAATCAGCACCTGGCTGTCGAGCAGTTTTTGCTGCCCTTCAAGAGCGATATCGTCGAGCAGGATTTGGCGGCTATAACGCATAAAATCACGGTCATTCATCGCCAACTCCTGCAATTTCCAGCAACTGTGCCGTTGCCAAACGCCAGTCTGCGGCTTGAGTAATGGCGCTGACGACGGCGATACTGCCGACACCCGTTGCTATCACCGCAGGCGCGCGCGCCAGACTGATACCGCCAATCGCCACGGTGGGATAATCCGCCAGACGCTCAATGTGCCGTGCCAGTTGTTCCAGCCCCTGCGGTGCAGAAGGCATCTGTTTGGTTTGCGTCGGGAACACATGTCCCAGCGCGATATAAGAAGGATGTGCTGCCAGCGCGACGTCGATCTCCATATCATCATGGGTCGAAACGCCCAGCCGCAGGCCTGCCGCGCGGATGGCGCTGAGATCGGTGGCTTGCAAATCTTCCTGCCCCAAATGGACGCCATACGCCTGATGTTTAATCGCCAGCCGCCAGTAATCGTTGATAAACAATCGTGCGTTATAGCGACGGCCCAGCGCAATTGCCGCCACGACATCGGCTTCCACCTCTTCATCGCGCAGATCTTTGATGCGTAGCTGGAGAGTACGTACGCCTGCATCCAACAGACGTTCGATCCACTGTACGCTGTCCACCACCGGGTACAGTCCTAAACGAAAAGGTACAGGAGGAAAATCAGGCTGATACATCACGCTTCCTCCTTACGCAGGTAGATTTCTCCGCCTCTGGCGCGGAAGTTCTCCGACATATCCGCCATTCCCACTTCAATAGTTTGCGCGGCGGCGTAATCGCGCACTTCCTGGCTGATTTTCATTGAGCAGAATTTCGGTCCACACATGGAGCAAAAATGGGCGACTTTGCCGGACTCTTGCGGCAGGGTTTCATCGTGATAAGCGCGGGCGGTAAACGGGTCGAGGGCCAGATTAAACTGGTCTTCCCAGCGAAATTCGAAGCGGGCTTTCGACATGGCGTTATCGCGAATTTGCGCGCCCGGATGCCCTTTTGCCAGGTCGGCGGCGTGGGCGGCAATCTTATAGGTGATGAGCCCCTGCTTAACGTCTTCTTTATTAGGCAGACCCAGATGCTCTTTTGGCGTTACGTAGCAGAGCATCGCACAGCCAAACCAGCCAATCATTGCCGCGCCAATCCCCGACGTGAAGTGGTCATAACCCGGCGCGATATCGGTAGTCAGCGGCCCGAGGGTATAGAACGGTGCTTCGTGGCAGTGCTCTAACTCCTCGGTCATATTGCGGCGAATCATCTGCATCGGCACATGCCCAGGGCCTTCAATCATCACCTGTACGTCATATTCCCAGGCGATTTTGGTTAGTTCGCCCAGCGTATGCAGCTCGGCAAACTGCGCTTCATCGTTGGCGTCTTGAATAGAACCGGGGCGCAGGCCGTCGCCCAGCGACAGCGAAACGTCATAAGCGGCACAGATTTCACAAATTTCGCGGAAGTGTTGATAGAGGAAATTTTCCTGATGATGGGAGAGGCACCATTTCGCCATAATCGAACCGCCGCGAGAGACGATACCGGTCAGGCGTTTCGCGGTCATCGGTACATAGCGCAGCAGTACGCCCGCATGGATAGTGAAGTAATCCACACCTTGCTCGGCCTGTTCCAGCAGCGTGTCGCGGAACGCTTCCCAGGTAAGATCTTCGGCGATCCCGTTAACCTTCTCCAGCGCCTGGTAGATCGGCACTGTACCGATCGGCACCGGGCTGTTACGTAAAATCCACTCGCGGGTTTCGTGAATATAGCGACCGGTGGAGAGATCCATCACCGTATCCGCTCCCCAGCGCGTGGACCATACCAGCTTTTCCACTTCTTCTTCGATGGAAGAGGTGACCGCTGAGTTGCCGATATTGGCGTTAACTTTTACCAGGAAGTTGCGACCAATAATCATCGGCTCCGATTCCGGATGATTAATGTTGGCCGGGATAATCGCACGTCCGGCAGCAACTTCATCACGGACAAATTCCGCAGTGATATTTTCCGGCAGACGTGCGCCAAAGCTCATTCCCGGATGCTGGTGGCGCAAAACTTCGCTACGGATGCGCTCGCGGCCCATATTCTCGCGAATGGCGATGAACTCCATCTCCGGTGTGATGATGCCCTGGCGGGCGTAGTGCAGTTGTGTGACGCGGCGTCCTGCTTTGGCGCGTTTTGGCGTTAATACGCCGCTAAAACGCAGCTCGTCGAGACCATCATCAGCCAGCCGCGCTTTAGTGTAATCGGAACTGCGCACGGTAAGTTCTTCAGTATCGCCACGCGCATCGATCCACGGCTGGCGCAGCTTTGCCAGTCCTTGCTGCACGTTAATCGCGATTTGCGGGTCGCCATACGGACCAGATGTGTCGTAGACCGGAATCGCTTCGTTTTCTTCGTACTGTGGCTGTTCTTTGCTGCCGCCAATTAGCGTCGGGCTAAGCTGGATCTCACGCATCGGCACGCGAACGCCGGGGTGTGTGCCAGTGATGTAAATGCGTTTTGAGTTGGGAAAGGCGGTGCCTTCCAGGGTGTCGATAAAATGTTGGGCCAGGGCGCGTTGTTCGCGGCGGGTCAGTTTTGTTGCAGACATAGCTCATTCCAAAAATTAAGGACGTGGCTTGTCAGACGACGGATGAAGCAAGAGACGATCGCCGCAAAGGCGATGCGATAGCAGATTAACTCTTGTTCCCTTCGCAGGTATTAGCCTGATCAGGTTCCGCGGATCCCGAATGAACGGTCTCAGCCAGTTAAGGCACTCCGACAAGAAATTAGCCCCGCAAACGGGGCGTTGAATGTAAATTACGCGTTAACAGCGCAGAACTCAAGCAAGATGTTTGACGCGAGCGGCGTCAAGTACCAGCAGAATCAGCTTATCTTCCAGTACGAAGCGTGCTTCCAGCGCCTCGCCGATGTCAGATAAAACCTGTTGAAACTCAAGGTAATTATCATGATCGATGGCGGTTTCCAGGCTGGAATCATAGTAATCCATAATCTGTTGCGTGTTGGCTTCCAGCTGCGGCCAAATCTTCGCGGCATGAGCGAGTTGCCCGTTGCCTTCCAGTTTATGAAGAATGCGTTCATAAATACTGAAATGTCCGGCAGACAGGTAGTCGACCAGACTCTGGCAAAAATCATCAAGGGCTTTTTCATTCAGCCTCATGTACGATTCTTTGCCAGGCTTAATGCCAACCAGATTGTAGTAAGCCACGAGCAGATGCTTACGTACATGTAGCCAGCGATCAACCAGTTTGTTACTTCCTCTGACGTGCTCCGTCAGGTTATCGAGCTGGTTAAGCATGATTGACTCCGCAAGTTTGTCTTCAAAAACTGCTCAGTGAGAAATGTAAAAACCATGTTAAACATGCCAGTGATGCAAAGGTAGTGCAAGAGCTATGGATCGTATAATTGAAAAATTAGATCACGGCTGGTGGGTAGTCAGTCATGAACAAAAATTATGGTTGCCGAAGGGAGAATTACCATACGGCGAAGCGGCAAATTTCGATCTTGTGGGTCAGCGCGCACTACAAATCGGCGAATGGCAGGGAGAACCTGTTTGGCTAGTGCAACAGCAGCGCCGTCACGATATGGGCTCGGTGCGCCAGGTCATTGATCTGGATGTCGGGCTGTTTCAATTAGCCGGACGTGGTGTGCAACTGGCGGAGTTTTATCGCTCGCATAAATACTGCGGTTACTGCGGGCATGACATGTATCCGAGCAAAACCGAATGGGCGATGCTATGCAGCCACTGCCGTGAGCGTTACTACCCACAAATCGCTCCCTGCATTATCGTTGCCATCCGTCGCGATGATTCAATCCTACTTGCTCAGCATACCCGGCATCGTAACGGTGTCCATACGGTACTCGCCGGATTCGTCGAAGTGGGCGAAACCCTCGAACAGGCAGTCGCGCGGGAAGTGATGGAAGAGAGCGGCATCAAAGTCAAAAACTTGCGGTACGTGACTTCCCAGCCGTGGCCGTTTCCTCAGTCTTTAATGACCGCGTTTATGGCGGAATATGACAGCGGCGACATCGTGATCGACCCGAAAGAATTGCTCGAGGCGAATTGGTATCGCTATGACGATTTGCCGTTACTTCCACCGCCCGGCACCGTAGCGCGCCGTCTGATAGAAGATACGGTGGCGATGTGTCGGGCAGAGTATGAGTGATGATACACTGACCGCCTGACGCACTAAGGAACAGCCAAAATGACCGAACTTAAAAACGATCGTTATCTGCGGGCGCTGCTGCGCCAGCCCGTTGATGTCACTCCAGTATGGATGATGCGCCAGGCGGGCCGCTATCTACCGGAATATAAAGCCACGCGCGCCCAGGCGGGCGATTTTATGTCGCTGTGCAAAAACGCCGAGCTGGCGTGCGAAGTGACTTTGCAACCGCTGCGTCGCTACCCGCTGGATGCGGCGATCCTCTTTTCCGATATCCTCACCGTGCCGGACGCGATGGGGTTAGGGCTCTATTTTGAAGCCGGAGAAGGTCCGCGTTTTACCACACCAGTCACCTGCAAAGCCGACGTCGATAAACTGCCAATTCCGGACCCGGAAGATGAGCTGGGTTACGTGATGAACGCGGTGCGTACCATTCGTCGCGAACTGAAAGGCGAAGTGCCGCTGATTGGTTTTTCCGGCAGCCCGTGGACGCTGGCGACCTACATGGTCGAAGGCGGCAGCAGCAAAGCGTTCACCGTGATTAAAAAAATGATGTATGCCGATCCGCAGGCGCTGCACGCGCTACTCGATAAACTGGCGAAAAGCGTCACTCTGTACCTGAATGCGCAGATTAAAGCCGGTGCTCAGGCAGTGATGATTTTCGACACCTGGGGCGGCGTGCTAACCGGGCGCGATTATCAACAGTTCTCGCTCTATTACATGCATAAAATTGTTGATGGTTTACTGCGTGAAAACGACGGTCGCCGCGTACCGGTCACGCTGTTTACCAAAGGTGGCGGACAGTGGCTGGAAGCCATGGCAGAAACCGGTTGCGATGCGCTGGGCCTCGACTGGACAACGGACATCGCCGATGCGCGCCGCCGCGTGGGTGATAAAGTCGCGCTGCAGGGCAATATGGATCCGTCGATGCTGTATGCGCCGCCTGCCCGCATTGAAGAAGAAGTGGCGACAATCCTTGCCGGTTTCGGTCACGGTGAAGGCCACGTCTTTAACCTCGGCCACGGTATCCATCAGGATGTGCCGCCAGAACATGCTGGCGTATTTGTGGAGGCAGTGCATCGCCTGTCTGCGCCTTATCATCAGTAAGGAGTGGTTATGGATCTCGCGTCATTACGCGCTCAACAACTTGAACTAGCTTCTTCTGTGATCCGCGAGGATCGACTCGATAAAGATCCGCCGGATCTGATCGCTGGAGCCGATGTCGGGTTTGAGCAGGGCGGAGAAGTGACGCGAGCGGCGATGGTGCTGCTGAAATACCCCTCGCTTGAGCTGGTGGAGTATAAAGTGGCCCGCATCGCTACTACCATGCCTTACATTCCAGGTTTTCTTTCCTTTCGCGAATATCCTGCGCTGCTGGCAGCGTGGGAGATGCTGTCGCAAAAGCCGGATTTAGTGTTTGTCGATGGTCACGGGATCTCGCATCCGCGCCGTCTTGGCGTCGCCAGCCATTTTGGCTTATTGGTGGATGTGCCGACCATTGGCGTGGCGAAAAAGCGGCTCTGCGGTAAATTCGAACCACTCTCCAGCGAACCGGGTGCACTGGCCCCGCTGATGGATAAAGGCGAGCAGCTGGCCTGGGTCTGGCGCAGCAAAGCGCGCTGTAACCCTCTGTTTATTTCTACTGGCCATCGGGTCAGTGTGGATAGCGCGCTGGCGTGGGTACAACGCTGCATGAAAGGCTATCGTCTGCCGGAGCCAACGCGCTGGGCGGACGCGGTGGCCTCGGAACGTCCGGCGTTCGTGCGCTATACAGCAAATCAGCCCTAATTCAGGTAAACTGCGGATAATTTCCGTATTTGAGAACTCAACATGTTACAAAACCCAATTCATCTGCGTCTGGAGCGCCTGGAAAGCTGGCAGCATGTCACTTTCATGGCTTGTCTGTGCGAACGCATGTACCCCAATTACGCTATGTTCTGCCAGCAAACCGGTTTTGGCGATGGGCAAATTTATCGGCGTATTCTCGATCTCATCTGGGAAACGCTGACCGTCAAAGACGCAAAAGTGAATTTCGACAGCCAACTGGAGAAATTTGAAGAAGCGATTCCTTCAGCGGACGATTTCGATCTGTACGGCGTTTATCCGGCAATCGATGCCTGCGTGGCGTTAAGTGAACTGGTCCATTCGCGTTTGAGTGGTGAAACGCTCGAACACGCGGTGGAAGTGAGTAAGACCTCCATCACGACCGTTGCGATGCTGGAAATGACTCAGGCTGGTCGCGAAATGAGCGATGAAGAGCTTAAAGAAAACCCAGCTGTAGAGCAAGAATGGGACATTCAGTGGGAAATATTCCGACTTTTAGCTGAGTGCGAAGAACGCGATATCGAGCTGATAAAAGGCCTTAGGGCAGACCTGCGTGAGACGGGCGAGAGCAATATTGGTATAATTTTTCAGCAATAAGACCAGAAAACGTGAATTAACGCCTGATTTGTCGTACCTGGAGTCTTCCCTTTCGCCCCCCGTCTGGTCTACATTTGGGGGGCGAAAAAAAGTGGCTATCGGTGCGCGTATGCAGGAGAGTGCTATTCTGGCATTTCCGTCGCACTCGATGCTTAGCAAGCGATAAACACATTGTAAGGATAACTTATGAACAAGACTCAACTGATTGATGTAATTGCAGAGAAAGCAGAACTGTCCAAAACCCAGGCTAAAGCTGCTCTGGAGTCCACTCTGGCTGCAATTACTGAGTCTCTGAAAGAAGGCGATGCTGTACAACTGGTTGGTTTCGGTACCTTCAAAGTGAACCACCGCGCTGAGCGTACTGGCCGCAACCCGCAGACCGGTAAAGAAATCAAAATCGCCGCTGCGAACGTACCGGCATTTGTTTCTGGCAAGGCACTGAAAGACGCAGTTAAGTAAGATTGCGTGGCAGTGAACAGTTTTAACGAAGGGGTGGTTTCACCCCTTTTGTCTTTCTGGCGTCGCTCATTGATGCTGGCAGGCGCGCTGTTTCTTACTGCTTGTAGCCATAACTCCTCACTTCCTCCCTTTACCGCCAGTGGATTTGCTGAAGATCAGGGCGCGGTACGCATCTGGCGAAAAGACAGCGGCGATAATGTCCATCTGCTTGCCGTATTTAGCCCGTGGCGCAATGGCGATACCACGACGCGAGAGTATCGCTGGCAGGGCGATAACCTCACGCTTATCAATATCAATGTTTACAGCGAACCGCCGGTGAACATTCGCGCGCGTTTTGACGATCGCGGCGATCTGAGCTTTATGCAACGTGAATCCGACGGGGAAAAGCAGCAGCTTTCTAACGACCAAATTGATTTATATCGTTATCGTGCTGACCAAATCCGCCAGATTAGCGATGCCTTACGTCAGGGGAGAGTCGTGCTGCGTCAGGGGCGCTGGCATGCGATGGAACAGACCGTGACCACCTGCGAAGGGCAAACCATTAAACCTGATTTAGATTCGCAGGCGATAGCGCATATCGAGCGCCGCCAGAGCCGCTCTTCTGTTGATGTCAGCGTGGCATGGCTGGAAGCGCCCGAAGGTTCGCAATTACTGTTGGTGGCAAACTCTGATTTCTGTCGCTGGCAACCCAACGAGAAAACGTTCTGATTTACCAGTGGCCCATTCCCATATGACCGCCACCACCACCGCAGCCGCCGTAACCCATGCCCATTCCGGTACCGCGCGGAATACCCGCTTCAGCCATCGCAATATCCCGTTTCACCCGTAACTCATCTAACGACTGACGCAAAGCCTCCATCTCTTTGGCGACCGCGTTAATTTTGCTGCTATCCGGTGGATTAGCGGCTAACAGGGCATTGTATTCATAACGCTTCGTCACCAGTTGCTGTTGCAGTGCGCTGCTTTGAGCGTAAAAGTCATTATGGATTTTCTGCCACGCTGTCTGTTGTTCGCTGGTCAAAGGCACGGCATTTTGCTGCCACATACCGTGTCCGCCGTGAGCAAATGCAGATGTCGATCCCATCGTCATTGCTGAAAGCGCCATCATCACCAGGGCAATTTTCGTGTTCCGTTTCATGGTTAATCCTCCAGTGGTTGTCTTACTTTGGGTATTGCATCTTTCGTGCCAACAACGAAACGCTGATATGACGGGCAATCTGGCGTGATAAGCGAGTAAAAATGACTCGCCTGCTGTGGGTAACGAGTCATTTTTACTCATTGAAACTTAAGTCTTTGTGTTACAGCGCAGGGTAAGCGCTGCTAAAAGATGGCATGATTTCTGCTGTCAAAAAGGGATGAACAGGCAAAGAAGAAGATACGTTTTATGCGACGTTCTAAAGACACCTTAGCCAAATGGTTAAGCGCGATCCTCCCCGTGGTCATTGTTGGGCTGGTGGGATTGTTTGCGGTAACTGTGATTCGTGATTATGGGCGGGCAAGCGAGGCTGACCGTCAGGCATTACTGGAAAAAGGTAATGTGCTCATTCGCGCTCTGGAGTCAGGAAGCCGCGTAGGGATGGGGATGCGAATGCACCATGTGCAGCAACAGGCGCTTCTGGAAGAGATGGCTGGCCAGCCTGGGGTGTTGTGGTTTGCGGTCACCGATGCACAGGGCATCATTATTCTTCATAGCGACCCCGAAATGGTTGGGCGTGCACTCTATTCGCCGGATGAAATGCAGCAGTTAAAGCCAGAGGAAAACTCCCGTTGGAGACTGCTTGAGGATGCAGAAAAAACGCCTGCGCTTGAGGTCTATCGTTTGTTCCAGCCAATGTCATCGCCCTGGCGGCATGGTATGCACAATATGCCGCGCTGTAACGGCAAAGCTGTGCCACAGGCAGAAGCACAACAGGCTATTTTCATCGCCGTTGACGCCAGCGATTTGGTTGCAACCCAGAGTGGGGAAAAGCGCAATACCCTGATTATCCTCTTCGCTCTGGCGACGGTAATGCTGGCAAGCGTGTTGTCATTCTTCTGGTATCGCCGGTATCTGCGCTCGCGCCAGCTTCTACAAGATGAAATGAAGCGCAAAGAGAAGCTGGTGGCACTGGGGCATCTGGCGGCAGGCGTTGCCCACGAAATCCGTAACCCACTTTCCTCGATTAAAGGGCTGGCGAAATACTTTGCCGAACGCGCGCCAGCAGGGGGAGAAGCGCATCAACTGGCGCAGGTGATGGCGAAAGAAGCCGACCGTTTAAACCGCGTGGTAAGCGAGCTGCTGGAACTGGTTAAACCAACGCATCTGGCTTTGCAGGCGGTGGATCTCAACACTCTGATTAACCACTCATTACAGCTGGTAAGCCAGGATGCAAACAGCCGGGAGATCCAGTTACGCTTTACCGCCAACGACATGTTGCCGGAAATTCAGGCCGATCCGGACAGGCTGACTCAGGTCCTGTTGAATCTCTATCTCAATGCTATTCAGGCGATTGGTCAGCATGGCGTGATTAGCGTGACGGCCAGCGAAAGCGGCGCAGGCGTGAAAATTAGCGTTACTGACAGCGGTAAGGGAATTGCGGCGGATCAGCTTGAAGCCATCTTCACCCCGTATTTCACCACGAAGGCCGAAGGCACCGGACTGGGACTGGCGGTCGTGCATAATATTGTTGAACAACACGGTGGTACAATTCAGGTCGCAAGCCAGGAGGGAAAAGGCGCAACGTTCACCCTCTGGCTTCCGGTCAATATTACGCGTAAGGACCCACAAGGATGACGCACGATAATATCGATATTCTGGTGGTGGATGATGACATTAGCCACTGCACTATTTTGCAGGCATTGCTGCGCGGCTGGGGCTATAACGTCGCGCTGGCGAACAGCGGGCGACAGGCGCTGGAGCAGGTGCGGGAACAGGTTTTTGATCTTGTGCTTTGCGATGTGCGAATGGCAGAGATGGACGGCATCGCCACGCTGAAAGAGATCAAAGCGTTAAATCCGGCGATTCCGGTACTGATTATGACCGCTTACTCCAGCGTCGAGACGGCGGTAGAGGCGTTGAAAACCGGGGCGCTGGATTATCTCATCAAACCGCTGGATTTCGATAACCTGCAGGCGACGCTGGAAAAGGCGCTCGCGCATACGCACAGTGTCGATGCTGAAATACCTGCGGTGTCCGCCAGCCAGTTCGGTATGGTCGGTAAAAGCGCAGCGATGCAACACCTGCTCGGTGAAATTGCCCTTGTCGCGCCATCGGAAGCCACGGTGCTGATCCACGGCGATTCCGGTACCGGTAAAGAGCTGGTCGCCAGGGCGATTCACGCCAGTAGCGCACGTAGCGAAAAACCGCTGGTAACGCTCAACTGTGCGGCACTCAACGAATCCTTGCTGGAATCTGAATTGTTCGGTCACGAAAAAGGGGCGTTTACCGGGGCCGACAAACGGCGGGAAGGGCGCTTTGTTGAGGCGGATGGCGGCACGCTGTTTCTCGATGAAATTGGCGATATCTCGCCGATGATGCAGGTCCGTCTGCTGCGTGCGATTCAGGAGCGTGAAGTTCAGCGTGTCGGCAGCAACCAGACTATTTCGGTCGATGTCCGGCTGATTGCCGCGACCCATCGCGATCTTGCCGCAGAGGTAAATGCCGGGCGTTTTCGCCAGGATCTCTACTATCGCCTGAACGTGGTGGCGATTGAAGTGCCATCGCTGCGGCAACGGCGGGAGGATATTCCTCTGCTGGCTAACCATTTTCTTCAGCGGTTTGCCGAACGCAATCGCAAAGCGGTAAAAGGCTTTACGCCACAGGCAATGGATCTGTTGATTCATTACGATTGGCCGGGAAATATTCGCGAGCTGGAAAATGCGGTGGAACGGGCGGTGGTGCTGCTGACCGGGGAATATATTTCCGAACGCGAGCTGCCGCTGGCGATTGCGAGTACGCCGATCCCGCTGGCGCAAAGTCAGGATATTCAGCCGCTGGTGGAAGTGGAAAAAGAGGTGATTCTGGCGGCACTGGAGAAAACGGGCGGCAACAAAACCGAAGCCGCCCGTCAGTTAGGGATCACGCGTAAAACGCTATTGGCAAAACTGTCGCGTTAGTTCTGCTCGCGTTCGATAGCGCGCCAGCCGATATCTTTCCGGCAGAAGCAGTCATCCCAGTGGATATCGGTCATTAAGGCATCGGCGCGTTTCTGCGCCTCTGCCACGGTATGACCCAGCGCGGTGATGCAAAGTACGCGCCCGCCGCAGGTCACTACCTGCTCGTCATCCGCCAGTTTCGTGCCAGCGTGGAACACTTTGCCGCCTGCCACTTCTTCCAGCGGCAGGCCGTGGATCACATCGCCGGTGCGGTAATCAGCCGGATACCCGCCCGCAGCCATCACCACGCCGAGAGATGCACGTTCATCCCACTCTGACGTTTTCTCGTCCAGCTTGCCTTCACAGGCTGCCAGGCAGAGCTCAACCAGATCGGACTTCATGCGCAGCATAATCGGCTGGGTTTCCGGATCGCCAAAGCGGCAGTTAAATTCAATAACCTTCGGATTGCCCTGTTTGTCAATCATCAGGCCCGCGTAGAGAAAACCGGTGTAGGTGTTGCCTTCCGCTGCCATGCCTTTCACGGTTGGCCAGATGATACGTTCCATGGTGCGCTGATGAACTTCATCGGTTACTACCGGCGCAGGGGAGTAAGCGCCCATCCCGCCAGTGTTTGGCCCGGTATCTTTATCGCCTACGCGTTTGTGATCCTGGCTGGTGGCCATCGGCAGCACATGCTCGCCGTCCACCATCACGATAAAGCTCGCTTCTTCGCCATCGAGGAACTCTTCGATAACAATGCGATGACCAGCGTCGCCAAACGCGTTGCCCGCCAGCATATCGTGAACAGCCGCTTCCGCTTCTTCCAGCGTCATCGCTACGATAACGCCTTTCCCGGCGGCCAGACCGTCCGCTTTAATGACGATTGGCGCGCCTTTCTCACGCAGATACGCCAGCGCAGGTTCTACCTCGGTGAAGTTCTGGTATTCCGCCGTAGGGATTTTATGGCGGGCCAGGAAATCTTTGGTAAACGCTTTCGAGCCTTCAAGTTGCGCGGCATCTGCGGTTGGGCCGAAGATTTTCAGCCCGGCGGCGCGGAAGGTATCAACCACGCCTTTCACCAGCGGCGCTTCCGGGCCGACGATGGTTAGATCTACCTTTTCGTTTTGCGCGAAATCCAGCAGCGCTGGGATATCGGTCACGCCGATAGCGACGTTTTGCAGCGTGGGTTCCAGCGCAGTGCCTGCGTTACCCGGAGCAACAAAAACAGTCTCAACCAGCGGCGACTGGGCCGCTTTCCAGGCTAGCGCGTGCTCGCGCCCGCCGTTACCAATGACTAGTACTTTCATCTGTCGCTCCATTAATGGCGGAAGTGGCGCATATCGGTGAAGAGCATCGCAATACCGTGCTCGTCGGCGGCGGCAATCACTTCGTCATCACGGATAGAACCGCCAGGCTGGATTACGCAGGTCACGCCCGCAGCGGCTGCGGCATCAATACCGTCGCGGAACGGGAAGAACGCGTCAGAAGCCATAGAGGAACCTTTCACTTCCAGACCTTCATCGGCGGCTTTAATACCGGCGATTTTCGCGGAGTACACGCGGCTCATCTGGCCCGCGCCAATTCCGATGGTCATATTGTTTTTGGCATAGACGATTGCGTTGGATTTCACAAACTTCGCTACTTTCCAGCAGAACAGCGCATCACGCAGTTCCTGTTCGGTCGGCTGGCGTTTGGTGACGACGCGCAGTTCTTCCGCGCCGACCATCCCCAGGTCACGATCCTGAACCAGCAAACCGCCGTTCACGCGTTTGAAATCAAGACCCGGAACACGCTCGCCCCACTGACCGCAGGTCAGGACGCGAACGTTCTGTTTGGCGGCGGTGATTTTCAGGGCTTCTTCGCTGGCGGACGGCGCAATAATCACTTCGACAAACTGACGAGAAATGATGGCCTGCGCGGTTTCAGCATTCAGCTCGCGGTTAAAGGCGATAATGCCGCCGAATGCGGAGGTTGGGTCGGTTTTGTACGCGCGATCGTAAGCATCAAGAAGGGAATTACCGATAGCCACGCCGCAAGGGTTGGCGTGCTTCACAATCACACATGCCGGCTCGGCGAACTCTTTCACGCACTCCAGCGCCGCATCGGTATCGGCGATGTTGTTATAAGAGAGGGCCTTACCCTGAACCTGGGTTGCGGTGGCAACGGAGGCTTCTTTCACATTCTCTTCTATATAGAAGGCAGCCTGCTGGTGGCTGTTCTCGCCGTAGCGCATATCCTGCTTCTTAATGAAGTTCAGGTTCAGCGTGCGCGAGAAGCGACCGGCGGCTTCTTTGCTTTCGCCGTGGTAAGCCGGAACCATGCTGCCGAAATAGTTGGCAATCATGCTGTCGTAGGCGGCGGTGTGTTCGAAGGCTTTGATGGCAAGGTCGAAACGGGTTGCAAGCAGAAGCGATCCTTCGTTGGCATCCATTTCATCAATAATGGCAGCGTAGTCGCTGCTCTTCACCACGATGGCGACATCTTTATGGTTTTTGGCGGCGGAGCGCACCATGGTTGGGCCGCCGATATCAATGTTCTCAACCGCATCTTCCAGCGAGCAGCCTTCACGCGCCACGGTCTGGGCGAACGGATACAGGTTAACAACCACCATATCGATAGGCTGGATCTGATGTTCTTCCATAATGGCATCGTCCTGGCCGCGACGGCCCAGAATGCCACCATGTACTTTCGGATGCAGGGTCTTCACGCGTCCATCCATCATCTCCGGGAAACCGGTGTAATCGGAAACTTCGGTTACCGGCAGACCTTTTTCTGCTAACAGACGGGCAGTGCCCCCTGTAGACAGCAGCTCCACACCGCGTGCGGAAAGTGCCTGGGCGAATTCGACGATACCGGCTTTGTCAGAAACACTGAGCAGAGCGCGGCGGACTGGACGACGTTGTTGCATGGTAAATCCCCTGGATTTGACTATTACAGAGAGCGTTAGCTGAATTTTTCGCGAAAAACTCAGCTAACGCCCCTAACGGGGCATCCTTATTTTTCGCCCGCATTGTAACGAAAACGTTTGCGCAACGCTCGCGAATTTTTCTCTTTCAATGGCGATCACTATTTTGACTGTGCTTACCGTGTGAGAAATGCAGAAATTATGCTGATGATTGTGGATAACTCTGTGCGTAAAAAGGTATAAAGCGGGGTTTTGCTGGGGAATGCAGCAGTCAGTCATTTTTTTGCAATTTTTCTATTGCGGCCTACGGAGAACTCCCTATAATGCGCCTCCATCGACACGGCGGATGTGAATCACTTCACACAAACAGCCGGTTCGGTTGAAGAGAAAAATCCTGAA
>NZ_VATL01000021.1:0-94125 GCF_005781065.1 Escherichia sp. E1130 | reverse complement strand
AGTCCCGTCCGTTCCGCCACCCTAATTAGGGGCGTAGTTCAATTGGTAGAGCACCGGTCTCCAAAACCGGGTGTTGGGAGTTCGAGTCTCTCCGCCCCTGCCAGAAATCATCCTTAGCGAAAGCTAAGGATTTTTTTTATCTAAAATAAGCCTCTCCGAAGTAAATCCTTCCACCGGCGTCCTTGCCAGCCATTCAGATTAATACACTTCATCTAGTACGTTAATTTTCAATAGATCTCGAATCAGCGCGTGTTTGTCGCTATTTTGCAGCCATATGGCATAGAGCGGCCGTGAAAGTGTTGTACTGTCGACAACAGTATGCAAACCGCCTTTTTTGCGCGCCCAACTTACCGGTAGCCAGGTGCAGCCATTAAGCATTTCAATCTGTTGTTGTGCCAGTTCAGCAGAACTGGTTGTCAGGATTGGAACTTCATCAGCACCGATCAAACCTGTCTCATGCTGTTGAAAATCCGGCCCCCATTCCAGACGCAGATAGTTAAGATCACCCTTTAACTTAGAGGGGGCGCTGGCATAGAGCGCTAAAGTGAAATGTCCCAACAACTGGCTACTAAATTCGTCCATTTTGGGCGCTTCAGTGGTAATAAGAAGATCAAGTTGACGTTCATGTAGCTGTTTTACCAGAGACTGTCGTTGAGCAATCCGCGCTTCAAATTGCAAGCCTGTGTGGGCATCCTGATTCTGATACAAGCGCCCCAGCCACTGATTAAGCATACACTCCCACAGCGAGGCGCTGGCACCGATAGAAAACTCATTATGTCGTGAGGTATGCGCCACCTCCTTGCGGGCGGCCTGCCAGGTGCTCATGAGCGTTTCTGCATAAGGCAGAAGCTTTTCTCCGGCAGCGGTTAAACGGATATTGTTTCTATGGCGGGTGAAAAGATTCACACCTAGTTGATTTTCCAGTTGTCTGATTCGAAAGCTCACGGCTGATTGGGTCAGATAGAGCGATTCCGCCGCTCGACCAAAGTGACGCGTTCGGCTAACTTCCAGGAAAGTTTTTAACAATTCCGTATCCACAGTGCTCTCCGCAAAATTATTTGTCGTTATGATTTAAATGTTTTGTTTTACACTCTGTCAAGCGTAACTAATACTCCGCGCCATAACTAGCTCGGTCAAAGAATTAGGAGCGTGCAGGATGGCGGAAAGCTTTACGACGACTAATCGATATTTCGACAATAAACATTATCCACGTGGATTCTCTCGTCATGGTGATTTCACCATCAAAGAGGCACAACTGCTTGAGCGTCATGGTTATGCCTTCAATGAGCTGGATCTCGGCAAGCGCGAGCCGGTTACCGAGGAAGAGAAACTCTTCGTAGCAGTATGCCGTGGCGAACGTGAGCCAGTGACAGAAGCAGAACGCGTGTGGTCCAAGTATATGACGCGTATTAAACGTCCAAAACGTTTTCATACCCTTTCCGGCGGTAAACCGCAGGTCGAAGGTGCTGAAGACTACACCGATTCCGACGATTAATAAAAAGGGCGAAATGCCCTTTTTTTATGTCAGCAGTTTTTGCAAATGGATGAGCAAGCGGTCAATCGCACGATAGCTAACCGCCTCCTGCAAATGCTGGCGTGTGATGATGTCAGACTGATCAATATCAGCAATGGTTCGTGCTACTTTCAGTAATCGCTGCCAGGCACGAATCGATAACCCCAGATGGATCAGCGTTTCTTCCAGCCACTGCGCATCTGCGCTCTCAAGCTTGCAGAATTGCCGTATTTCCGGGCTATCCAGCCAGGCATTCAGTTTATTCTGCCGCTTAAATTGGCGCTCTCTGGCGGCCATTACACGTTGTTTAACGGTGGCGCTGCTTTCTCCTGGCACTACCGCTTTACTCAAAATGCCGGGGGGCGGTAATGGGATCTCCAGTGAAAGGTCAAAGCGGTCAAGAAAGGGACCAGAGAGTCGGTTGAGATAACGTAATGTTTGTTCTGGTGTGCAGCGGTTATGGTTTCCCTGATAATGTCCGGTAGGGCTGGGGTTCATCGCCGCGACAAGCTGGAAACGGGCTGGATAGGTTATTTTTGCTCGCGTGCGTGAAAGATGGATCTGCCCGGATTCAATCGGCTCTCGCAAGGCATCCAGTGTACGCCGTTCAAATTCAGGTAGCTCATCAAGAAAAAGCACGCCGTTATGCGCCAGCGAAATTTCACCTGGACCTGGAATTGCACCACCGCCCACCATCGCAGTTAACGACGCACTGTGATGCGGTGAGCGGAACGGGCGCTGCCGCCATTGTTTTTGCACTGACTCGGCATTCACCAGGCTTAATATTGCGGCACTCTCCAGAGCTTCTTCATTACTTAAATCTGGCAATAAGCCATTAATACGGCTGGCGAGCATTGTTTTACCTGTTCCTGGTGGTCCAATCAGTAAAAGGTTGTGGCCCCCTGCGGCGGTAATTTCCAGCCCTCGCTTTCCTTGCTCCTGACCGACAACATCACTGAGATCATGTTGTAATATCCGGGATACAACATCAGTTGGTGACGGGCGTTCGAGAGCATGCTTACCTTCGAGAAACGCACAGACAGCCTGCAGATGATCGGCTATCAGGCATCCTTCACCGTTAATTAGCCCCACTTCATCTTCGTTATCTTTCGCGACGATAATTTTTCTGCCTGACTTAATGGCTTCAGTTGCACTGGAGATTGCGCCAGGAACGCCGCGCAGAGCGCCTGTAAGCGCCAGTTCCCCGACTAATTCATATTCATGCAACTTATTGGCTGTAAGCTGTTCAGAGGCTGCCAGCAAAGCAATAGCAATAGGTAAATCATATCGCCCTCCTTCTTTCGGCAGGTCGGCTGGTGCAAGGTTAATGGTGATTTTTTTCGCCGGATATTCATATCCGCTATTGATAATGGCGCTGCGCACGCGATCGCGTGCTTCTTTTACCGTTGTTTCTGGTAAGCCCACCATCGTTAATCCTGGTAGACCTTTACTGATATGAACCTCAACAGTGATCGGGGGTGCGTTTACTCCCAGAGCTGCACGAGTATGAACAATTGACAGTGACATAAGCCCTCCTTGAGCCACTATTATGAGCATAAGAGATCGCTGCTGTAGTCTGCTAGATTGCGTTAATTAGCGGCTGATTCCCGTTTATTTATGCAACGTGAACTGAGTTGTATGAGTGATGGAATAACTCTCGCAAAAATGAGAAGTAAAAAAATTAGCCTCTGAGCGAGGGTAAGAAATATACGGAAATTGAATTTTTTTCACTCACCTTTTTTTATATAAAAAACAATGGTTTTTATCGAAATGATTGGGAATTCAACAAAATATGATTAAAAAATATCTTGTGCTATTCGCAAAATCTATGGTAACTCTTTAGGCATTCCTTCGAACAAGATGCAAGAAAAGACAAAATGACAGCCCTTCTACGAGTGATTAGCCTGGTCGTGATTAGCGTGGTGGTGATTATTATCCCACCGTGCGGGGCTGCACTTGGACGAGGAAAGGCTTAAAGATCAAGCCTTAACGAACTAAGACCCCCGCACCGAAAGGTCCGGGGGTTTTTTTTGACCTTAAAAACATAACCGAGGAGCAGACAATGAATAACAGTACAAAATTCTGTTTCTCAAGATTCAGGACGGGGAACTAACTATGAATGGCGCACAGTGGGTGGTACATGCGTTGCGGGCACAGGGTGTGAACACCGTTTTCGGTTATCCGGGTGGCGCAATTATGCCGGTTTACGATGCATTGTATGACGGCGGCGTGGAGCACTTGCTGTGCCGACATGAACAGGGCGCGGCAATGGCGGCTATCGGTTATGCCCGTGCTACCGGTAAAACTGGCGTATGTATCGCCACGTCTGGTCCGGGCGCAACCAACCTGATAACCGGGCTTGCGGACGCACTGTTAGATTCCATCCCTGTTGTTGCCATCACCGGTCAGGTGTCTGCACCGTTCATCGGCACCGATGCATTTCAGGAAGTGGATGTACTGGGATTGTCATTAGCCTGTACCAAACACAGCTTCCTGGTACAGTCGCTGGAAGAGTTGCCGCGCATCATGGCCGAAGCGTTTGAGGTTGCCAGCTCAGGTCGTCCTGGTCCAGTTCTGGTCGATATCCCAAAAGATATCCAGTTAGCCAGCGGCGATCTGGAACCGTGGTTCACCACCGTTGAAAACGAAGTGACTTTCCCACATGCCGAAGTCGGGCAAGCGCGCCAGATGCTGGCAAAAGCGCAAAAACCGATGCTGTACGTTGGCGGTGGCGTGGGCATGGCACAGGCGGTTCCGGCTTTGCGTGAATTTCTCGCTGCCACAAAAATGCCTGCCACCTGTACGCTGAAAGGGCTGGGCGCAGTTGAAGCGGATTATCCGTACTATCTGGGAATGCTGGGAATGCACGGCACCAAAGCGGCGAACTTCGCGGTGCAGGAATGTGATTTACTGATCGCCGTAGGTGCACGTTTTGATGACCGGGTGACCGGCAAGCTGAACACCTTCGCACCACACGCCAGTGTTATCCATATGGATATCGATCCAGCAGAAATGAACAAGCTGCGTCAGGCACATGTGGCATTACAGGGTGATTTAAACACGCTGTTGCCTGCGTTACAGCACACGTTAAATATCAATGACTGGCAGCAATACTGCGCGCAGCTGCGTGATGAACATGCCTGGCGTTACGACCATCCCGGTGATGCTATCTACGCGCCGTTGTTGTTAAAACAACTGTCGGATCGTAAACCTGCGGATTGCGTCGTGACCACAGATGTGGGGCAGCACCAGATGTGGGCTGCGCAGCACATCGCCCATACTCGCCCGGAAAATTTCATCACCTCCAGCGGCTTAGGCACTATGGGATTCGGTTTACCGGCAGCGGTTGGCGCGCAAGTCGCACGACCGAACGATACCGTTGTCTGTATCTCCGGTGACGGCTCTTTCATGATGAATGTGCAAGAGCTGGGCACCGTAAAACGCAAGCAGTTACCGTTGAAAATCGTCTTACTCGATAACCAACGGTTAGGGATGGTTCGACAATGGCAGCAACTGTTTTTCCAGGAACGATACAGCGAAACCACCCTTACCGATAACCCCGATTTCCTCATGTTAGCCAGCGCCTTTGGCATCCCTGGCCAACACATCACCCGTAAAGACCAGGTTGAAGCGGCACTCGACACCATGCTTAACAGTGATGGGCCATACCTGCTTCATGTCTCAATCGACGAACTTGAGAACGTCTGGCCGCTGGTGCCGCCTGGTGCCAGTAATTCAGAAATGTTGGAGAAATTATCATGATGCAACATCAGGTCAATGTATCGGCTCGCTTCAATCCGGAAACCTTAGAACGTGTTTTACGCGTGGTGCGTCATCGTGGTTTCCACGTCTGCTCAATGAATATGGCCGCCGCCAGCGATGCACAAAATATAAATATCGAATTGACCGTTGCCAGCCCACGGTCGGTCGACTTACTGTTTAGTCAGTTAAATAAACTGGTGGACGTCGCACACGTTGCCATCTGCCAGAGCACAACCACATCACAACAAATCCGCGCCTGAGCGCAAAAGGAATATAAAAATGACCACGAAGAAAGCTGATTACATTTGGTTCAATGGGGAGATGGTTCGCTGGGAAGACGCGAAGGTGCATGTGATGTCGCACGCGCTGCACTATGGCACCTCGGTTTTTGAAGGCATCCGTTGCTACGACTCGCACAAAGGACCGGTTGTATTCCGCCATCGTGAGCATATGCAGCGTCTGCATGACTCCGCCAAAATCTATCGCTTCCCGGTTTCGCAGAGCATTGATGAGCTGATGGAAGCTTGTCGTGACGTGATCCGCAAAAACAATCTCACCAGCGCCTATATCCGTCCGCTGATCTTCGTCGGTGATGTTGGCATGGGCGTAAACCCGCCTGCGGGATACTCAACCGACGTGATTATCGCCGCTTTCCCGTGGGGAGCGTATCTGGGGGCAGAAGCGCTGGAGCAGGGGATCGATGCGATGGTTTCCTCCTGGAACCGCGCAGCACCAAACACCATCCCAACCGCGGCAAAAGCCGGTGGTAACTACCTCTCTTCCCTGCTGGTGGGTAGCGAAGCGCGCCGCCACGGTTATCAGGAAGGTATCGCGCTGGATGTGAACGGTTATATCTCTGAAGGCGCAGGCGAAAACCTGTTTGAAGTGAAAGACGGTGTGCTGTTCACCCCACCGTTTACCTCTTCCGCGCTGCCGGGTATCACCCGTGACGCCATCATCAAACTGGCGAAAGAGCTGGGAATTGAAGTGCGTGAGCAGGTGCTGTCGCGCGAATCACTGTACCTGGCGGATGAAGTGTTTATGTCCGGTACGGCGGCAGAAATCACGCCAGTGCGCAGCGTAGACGGGATTCAGGTTGGCGAAGGCCGTTGCGGCCCGGTTACCAAACGCATTCAGCAAGCCTTCTTCGGCCTCTTCACTGGCGAAACCGAAGATAAATGGGGCTGGTTGGATCAAGTTAATCAATAAATACAAAAAATGGGACGGCACGCACCGTCCCATTTACGAGACAGACACTGGGAGTAAATAAAGTATGCCTAAGTACCGTTCCGCCACCACCACTCATGGTCGTAATATGGCGGGTGCTCGTGCGCTGTGGCGCGCCACCGGAATGACCGACGCCGATTTCGGTAAGCCGATTATCGCGGTTGTGAACTCGTTCACCCAATTTGTACCGGGTCACGTCCATCTGCGCGATCTCGGTAAACTGGTCGCCGAACAAATTGAAGCGGCTGGCGGTGTTGCCAAAGAGTTCAACACCATTGCGGTGGATGATGGGATCGCCATGGGCCACGGGGGGATGCTTTATTCACTGCCATCTCGCGAACTGATCGCTGATTCCGTTGAGTATATGGTCAACGCCCATTGCGCCGACGCCATGGTCTGCATCTCTAACTGCGACAAAATCACCCCGGGGATGCTGATGGCTTCCCTGCGATTAAACATTCCGGTGATCTTCGTTTCCGGCGGCCCGATGGAGGCCGGGAAAACCAAACTGTCCGATCAGATCATCAAGCTCGATCTGGTTGATGCGATGATCCAGGGGGCAGACCCGAAAGTTTCTGACTCCCAGAGCGATCAGGTTGAACGTTCCGCCTGCCCAACCTGCGGTTCCTGCTCCGGGATGTTTACCGCTAACTCGATGAACTGCCTGACCGAAGCGTTGGGCCTGTCGCAACCGGGTAATGGCTCGCTGCTGGCGACCCACGCCGACCGTAAGCAGCTGTTCCTCAATGCCGGTAAACGCATTGTTGAATTGACCAAACGTTACTACGAGCAAAACGACGAAAGTGCACTGCCGCGTAATATCGCCAGTAAGGCGGCGTTTGAAAACGCCATGACGCTGGATATCGCAATGGGCGGTTCTACCAACACGGTACTTCACCTGCTGGCGGCGGCGCAGGAAGCGGAAATCGACTTCACCATGAGTGATATCGATAAACTTTCCCGAAAGGTTCCGCAGCTGTGTAAAGTTGCGCCGAGCACCCAGAAATACCATATGGAAGATGTTCATCGTGCTGGTGGTGTTATCGGTATTCTCGGTGAACTGGATCGCGCGGGATTACTGAACCGTGATGTGAAAAACGTACTTGGCCTGACGTTGCCGCAAACGCTGGAACAATACGACGTTATGCTGACCCAGGATGACGCGGTAAAAAATATGTTCCGCGCTGGCCCTGCGGGTATTCGTACTACACAAGCATTCTCGCAGGATTGCCGTTGGGATTCTCTCGATGACGACCGCGCAAACGGCTGCATCCGCTCGCTGGAGCACGCGTACAGCAAAGACGGCGGCCTGGCGGTACTCTACGGTAACTTTGCGGAAAACGGCTGCATCGTGAAAACCGCAGGCGTCGATGACAGCATCCTCAAATTCACCGGCCCGGCGAAAGTGTACGAAAGCCAGGACGACGCGGTAGAAGCTATCCTCGGCGGTAAAGTCGTCGCGGGTGATGTGGTAGTAATTCGCTATGAAGGCCCGAAAGGCGGCCCTGGCATGCAGGAAATGCTCTACCCAACCAGCTTCCTGAAATCGATGGGACTCGGCAAAGCCTGTGCGCTGATCACCGACGGTCGTTTCTCCGGCGGGACTTCCGGCCTCTCCATCGGCCACGTTTCACCGGAAGCGGCAAGCGGGGGCAATATCGCGATCATTGAAGATGGCGACCTGATCGAAATCGACATTCCGAATCGCGGCATTCAGTTGCAACTGAGCGAGCAGGAAATTGCCGCGCGTCGTGAAGCGCAGGAAGCGCGTGGCGACCAGGCCTGGACGCCGAAAAACCGTGAACGCCAGGTTTCCTTTGCCTTGCGCGCCTACGCCAGCCTGGCAACCAGCGCCGACAAAGGTGCGGTGCGCGATAAATCGAAACTGGGGGGTTAATGATGGCAGACTCACAACCCCTCTCCGGCGCTCCGGAAGGTGCCGAATATTTAAGGGCGGTGCTACGCGCACCGGTCTATGAAGCGGCGCAGGTCACGCCGCTACAAAAAATGGAAAAGCTGTCGTCGCGTCTTGATAACGTGATTCTGGTTAAGCGCGAAGACCGCCAGCCAGTGCACAGCTTTAAGCTGCGTGGCGCATACGCCATGATGGCGGGCCTGACGGAAGGACAGAAAGCGCATGGCGTGATCACCGCCTCGGCGGGTAACCACGCGCAGGGCGTGGCGTTTTCTTCCGCACGGTTAGGCGTGAAGGCGCTGATCGTCATGCCAACCGCCACCGCTGACATCAAAGTTGATGCGGTGCGCGGCTTCGGTGGCGAAGTGCTGCTTCACGGCGCAAACTTTGATGAAGCGAAAGCCAAAGCAATTGAACTGTCGCAGCAGCAGGGCTTCACCTGGGTACCGCCGTTCGATCATCCGATGGTGATCGCCGGGCAAGGCACGCTGGCGCTGGAACTGCTCCAGCAGGACGCCCATCTTGATCGCGTATTTGTACCGGTCGGCGGCGGCGGCCTGGCGGCGGGTGTGGCAGTGCTGATCAAACAGCTGATGCCGCAAATCAAAGTGATCGCCGTAGAAGCGGAAGACTCCGCCTGCCTGAAAGCGGCGCTGGATGCAGGTCATCCCGTTGATTTGCCGCGCGTAGGGCTATTTGCTGAAGGCGTTGCGGTAAAACGCATCGGCGACGAAACCTTCCGTTTATGCCAGGAGTATCTCGACGACATCATCACCGTCGACAGCGATGCTATCTGTGCGGCGATGAAAGACCTGTTCGAAGATGTGCGCGCGGTGGCGGAGCCGTCTGGCGCGCTGGCGCTGGCGGGGATGAAAAAATACATCGCCCAGCACAACATTCGCGGAGAACGACTGGCGCATGTACTTTCGGGGGCAAACGTCAATTTCCACGGCCTGCGCTACGTCTCGGAACGCTGCGAACTGGGCGAACAGCGTGAAGCGTTGCTGGCGGTGACCATCCCGGAAGAAAAAGGCAGTTTCCTCAAATTCTGCCAGCTGCTTGGCGGGCGCTCGGTCACCGAGTTCAATTATCGCTTTGCCGATGCCAAAAACGCCTGCATCTTTGTCGGCGTGCGCCTGAGCCGTGGCCTTGAAGAGCGCAAAGAAATTTTGCAGATGCTCAACGATGGCGGCTACAGCGTGGTTGATCTCTCCGACGACGAAATGGCGAAGCTACATGTGCGCTATATGGTCGGCGGGCGTCCATCGCATCCGTTGCAGGAACGCCTCTACAGTTTCGAATTCCCGGAATCGCCCGGTGCGCTGCTGCGCTTCCTCAACACATTAGGCACGCACTGGAACATCTCTTTGTTCCACTATCGCAGCCATGGCACCGACTACGGGCGCGTGCTGGCGGCGTTCGAACTTGGCGATCATGAACCGGATTTCGAAACGCGGCTGAATGAGCTGGGCTACGATTGCCACGACGAAACCAATAACCCGGCGTTCAGGTTCTTTTTGGCGGGTTAACTCAGCGTTTCGGTTTTCAGGCCCACAAAGTAAAGTGGGCCTAATATCCAGATATGATCTTCCCTCAGTTATTGGGCTTTTCTGCCAGTCCGAAGCATCCACTCATTCAATTTTGCGAGACGTTTTCCAGAAGGCGCTCAACCTGCTTGTGGTGAAACTCGGCTCACAATATCGTTAGCACCGCCATTTTGGTTATTTTTGCACCGCTATCACTTGCACCAGTCAAAAGCAATGTATAAAATTTTATACACAAGGATATTATGTTACTCTCCCTAGCTCTCTCCAATGAAAAAGAAATTCGATGGGTGGGATCTTCTCTGGAGGATCTCCTGGCTTTTCCCAAAACGGTACGTAAAGCCGTCGGTTATCAGCTTCACAAAATTCAGTATGGAATTGAACCCGATGACTGGAAACCGTTTTCAGAAATTGGGGCTGGGGTAAATGAAATTCGTATTCGTGACAACAATGGCATCTATCGCGTTATGTATGTTGCGAAGTTCGTAGAAGCGCTCTACGTTTTGCATAGTTTCCAGAAACAGACGCAACAAACCAGTCAGCACGATAAAAACATCGCCAGAACGCGTTATAACCGGGTGGTGCAACAACGGAGAAACAGCCTGTGATTGCCAAAACTGATAGTGATATTCGCCATGTGACGCCATCTGGCGGTAATGTTTTTGCTGATTTGGGGTTTGATAAGCAGGAAGCTGAAAAGCTTTACGCTGATTCCCTGAGTGAAATTGAAAACACGTTAGTCATCAAAGAACAGCTCATGGAAGAAATTACCCTCTGGATTAAGCAAAACCAGATGAAGCAAGCCGAGGTGGCAACCGTTTTACATATATCACGGCCGCGCGTCTCTGATGTCGTCAACAAGAAATGCAGCAAATTCACCATCGATGCTTTGGTGAATATGCTAAGTCGTATTGGGAAGCCCGTTCGGGTAATGGTGGGGCCGTAAAACTAATTCGGCAAAATCTTCCAGAACGCCTCAATCAGCGGCTCATGCAGCCGCTTTTTTTGTGCGCAAACGCCCAGCTCAAACGGCGTTTTCTCATCGCTGCGCTCTAAAATCATCACGCGGTTACGTACTGGTTCCGGGCTGTTTTCCAGCACCACTTCCGGCAACAAGGCCACGCCGCAGCCGAGCGCCACCATCGATACCATCGCTTCATGTCCGCCAACCGTGGCGTAAATCATCGGGTTGCTGATTTTATTGCGTCGAAACCACAGTTCAATGCGGCGGCGTACCGGTCCCTGATCGGCCATGATAAACGGCACTGTAGACCAGTCCGGCTTCTCTACCGAAACCTGATTACGCACCGGGCACGGTAGGGCAGGCGCGATCAGCACCACCGTCAGATTCTCCAGCATCGAAAACGCCACTGCGCCGGGCAAGGTTTCCGGTTTACCAGCAATTGCCAGATCCGCTTCGCCAGTGACCACCTTTTCCATCGCATCTGCCGCATCACCAGTAGTGAGTTTAATCTCCACTGACGGATGTTCCGCGCGGAAGCGGTCGAGAATCGGAGGAAGATGGCTGTAAGCGGCGGTCACCGAGCAGAAGATATGTAATTCTCCAGAGAGCGACGGCCCTTGCTGATCGATGGTGTGGCGCAGTTGCTGATACTGCAACAACGTTTGCTGGGCGAAAACACGCAGCTCTTCCCCCGCTTCCGTCAGCGTTACCGTGCGGTTATCGCGCACAAACAGCGGCTGACCAAGATCTTCTTCCAGGCGCTGAATCTGCCGTGAGAGCGTGGATGGGCTTACGTGCATCGCCCGCGCGCTGCGGCCAAAATGGCGGCTTTCCGCCAGATGCAGGAAGGTTTTCAGATCGCGTAAATCCAATGGCGCAGCCCTCAATCTTGACGTTGCAGAAATTGCAATGTGACGTTGTGAATATATCAATTTCCGCAATAAATTTCCTGTCATATAGTGAATTCAATCTCGCAAACGCGAACCGAACAATAAGAAGCACAACATCACGAGGAATCACCATGGCTAACTACTTCAATACACTGAACCTGCGCCAGCAGCTGGCACAGCTGGGCAAATGTCGCTTTATGGGGCGCGATGAATTCGCCGACGGCGCGAGCTACCTTCAGGGTAAAAAAGTGGTCATCGTCGGCTGTGGCGCACAGGGTCTGAATCAGGGCCTGAACATGCGTGATTCTGGTCTCGATATCTCCTACGCTCTGCGTAAAGAAGCAATCGCTGAGAAACGCGCATCCTGGCGTAAAGCGACCGAAAATGGTTTTAAAGTGGGTACTTACGAAGAACTGATCCCGCAGGCGGATTTGGTGGTTAACCTGACGCCGGACAAGCAGCACTCTGATGTAGTGCGCACCGTACAGCCACTGATGAAAGACGGCGCGGCGCTGGGTTACTCGCACGGTTTCAACATCGTCGAAGTGGGCGAGCAGATCCGTAAAGACATCACCGTAGTAATGGTTGCGCCGAAATGCCCTGGCACCGAAGTACGTGAAGAGTACAAACGTGGATTCGGCGTACCGACGCTGATTGCCGTTCATCCGGAAAACGATCCGAAAGGCGAAGGCATGGCGATCGCTAAAGCATGGGCGGCAGCAACCGGTGGCCACCGTGCGGGCGTGCTGGAATCTTCCTTCGTTGCGGAAGTGAAATCTGACCTGATGGGCGAGCAAACTATTCTGTGCGGTATGTTGCAGGCTGGCTCTCTGCTGTGCTTCGACAAGCTGGTGGAAGAAGGCACCGATCCGGCATACGCAGAAAAACTGATTCAGTTCGGTTGGGAAACCATCACCGAAGCGCTGAAACAGGGCGGCATCACGCTGATGATGGACCGTCTCTCTAACCCGGCGAAACTGCGTGCTTACGCGCTGTCAGAACAACTGAAAGAGATCATGGCACCGCTGTTCCAGAAACATATGGACGACATCATCTCCGGCGAATTCTCCTCCGGCATGATGGCGGACTGGGCCAACGACGATAAGAAACTGCTGACCTGGCGTGAAGAAACCGGCAAAACCGCGTTCGAAACCGCGCCGCAGTATGAAGGCAAAATCGGCGAGCAGGAGTACTTCGATAAGGGCGTACTGATGATCGCGATGGTAAAAGCTGGCGTTGAGCTGGCGTTTGAAACCATGGTTGATTCAGGCATCATTGAAGAGTCTGCCTACTATGAATCACTGCACGAACTGCCGCTGATTGCCAACACCATCGCCCGTAAGCGTCTGTACGAAATGAACGTGGTTATCTCTGATACCGCCGAGTACGGTAACTATCTGTTCTCTTACGCTTGTGTGCCGCTGCTGAAACCGTTTATGGCAGAGCTGCAACCGGGCGACCTGGGTAAAGCTATTCCGGAAGGTGCGGTAGATAACGCGCAGCTGCGTGATGTGAATGAAGCGATTCGCAGCCATGCGATTGAGCAGGTAGGTAAGAAACTGCGCGGCTATATGACGGATATGAAACGTATTGCTGTTGCGGGTTAATAGCGATTCAGAGTTCAAGGCCTTCTCCTGGAGAAGGCCTTGCTGTTAGTTGCGGTATAACACCTTAATGATGTGGTAACCGAACTGGGTGTGCAGCGGGCCGGTTGGCTCCAGTACAGGACAAGAGAAAACCACTTTATCGAACGCCGGAACCATCTGACCCTGGCGGAATTCACCTAAATCACCGCCGCGTTTGCCTGATGGGCAAATGGAGTGTTTCTTCGCCAGCTTGCCGAAATCGGCACCGTTCTTAATCTGCTCGAGAAGATCCAGAGCCAGTTTCTCTTCTTTTACAAGGATATGCAGTGCTGCTGCTGTTTTTGCCATGATCGTGCCTTGAGTGGTAAGGATGAGGCTGGCTATACTACCACGCTGTTATTTTCCCCTCCCGACTTTCATTGAGCGATTTTCCTATGCGTCTAAACCCCGGCCAACAACAAGCTGTCGAATTCGTTACCGGCCCCTGCCTGGTGCTGGCGGGCGCGGGTTCCGGTAAAACTCGTGTTATCACCAATAAAATCGCCCATCTGATCCGCGGTTGCGGTTATCAGGCGCGACATATCGCGGCGGTGACCTTTACCAATAAGGCGGCGCGCGAGATGAAAGAGCGTGTCGGGCAGACGCTGGGGCGTAAAGAGGCGCGCGGGCTGATGATCTCCACCTTCCACACGCTGGGGCTGGATATCATCAAACGCGAGTATGCAGCATTGGGGATGAAGGCAAACTTCTCGTTGTTTGACGATACCGATCAGCTTGCTTTGCTTAAAGAGTTGACCGAAGGGCTGATCGAAGATGATAAAGTTCTCTTGCAACAGCTAATTTCGACCATCTCCAATTGGAAAAACGATCTAAAAACACCGGCGCAGGCGGCGGCAGAGGCAAAGGGCGAGCGGGATCGAATTTTTGCCCATTGTTATGGACTGTATGATGCGCACCTGAAAGCGTGCAATGTTCTCGACTTCGACGATCTGATTTTATTGCCGACGTTACTTCTGCAACGCAATGAAGAAGTACGCGAGCGCTGGCAGAACAAAATTCGCTACCTGCTGGTGGATGAATATCAGGACACCAACACCAGCCAGTATGAGCTGGTGAAACTGCTGGTGGGCAGCCGCGCGCGCTTTACCGTGGTGGGTGACGATGACCAGTCGATCTACTCCTGGCGCGGCGCACGTCCGCAAAACCTGGTGCTGCTGAGTCAGGATTTCCCGGCGTTGAAGGTGATTAAACTCGAGCAGAACTACCGCTCTTCCGGGCGTATTCTGAAAGCGGCGAATATTCTGATCGCCAATAACCCGCACGTCTTTGAAAAGCGTCTGTTCTCCGAACTGGGCTACGGCGCGGAGCTAAAAGTTTTAAGCGCGAATAACGAGGAACATGAAGCCGAGCGCGTCACCGGTGAACTGATTGCGCATCACTTCGTCAATAAAACGCAGTACAAAGATTACGCCATCCTTTATCGCGGTAACCATCAGTCGCGGGTGTTTGAAAAATTCCTGATGCAAAACCGCATCCCGTACAAAATATCCGGTGGTACGTCGTTTTTCTCTCGTCCTGAAATCAAGGATTTGCTGGCTTATCTGCGCGTGCTGACTAACCCGGACGATGACAGCGCATTTCTGCGTATCGTTAACACGCCGAAGCGAGAGATTGGCCCGGCTACGCTGAAAAAGCTGGGTGAGTGGGCGATGACGCGCAATAAAAGCATGTTTACCGCCAGCTTTGATATGGGCCTGAGTCAGACGCTTAGCGGACGTGGTTATGAAGCATTGACCCGCTTCACTCACTGGTTGGCAGAAATCCAGCGTCTGGCGGAGCGGGAGCCGATTGCCGCGGTGCGTGATCTGATCCACGGCATGGATTATGAATCCTGGCTGTATGAAACATCGCCCAGTCCGAAAGCTGCCGAAATGCGAATGAAGAACGTTAACCAGTTATTTAGCTGGATGACGGAGATGCTGGAAGGCAGCGAACTGGATGAGCCGATGACGTTAACCCAAGTGGTGACGCGCTTTACTCTTCGCGACATGATGGAACGGGGGGAAAGCGAGGAAGAACTGGATCAGGTGCAACTGATGACCCTGCACGCGTCGAAAGGGCTGGAGTTTCCCTATGTCTACATGGTCGGTATGGAAGAAGGATTTTTGCCGCACCAGAGCAGCATCGATGAAGACAATATCGATGAGGAGCGGCGGCTGGCCTATGTCGGCATCACCCGCGCCCAGAAGGAATTGACCTTTACGCTATGTAAAGAGCGTCGTCAGTACGGTGAACTGGTGCGCCCGGAGCCGAGCCGATTTTTACTGGAGCTGCCGCAGGATGATCTGATTTGGGAACAGGAGCGTAAAGTGGTCAGCGCCGAAGAACGGATGCAGAAAGGGCAAAGCCATCTGGCGAATCTGAAAGCGATGATGGCGGCAAAACGAGGGAAATAATCACTCCCTGGGGAAGCCGGAAAAGATGCGTCAGCATCGCATCCAGCACCTTGCACGTTAATGCACTTCCAGCGGCCAGTGGACATAGCTCTGCCACTGGCTTTCCTGATCGATAACCTCTGTACCCAGCGGATGCTGGGTCAGCCAACCTTGTGGCAGCGTTAAGGTCAACTGCTCATGATCGGCCTGTAATTTAATATCTGGTACTAAATCATCACGACGACGGCTGGCAAAAATGATGGCGAGGCGCAGTAAACGACAGAGTTGTTCTGCGACGCGCGGCGGTACGGCATTTTGCTGATGCAGCGATGAGAGATCGACCGGATTCGTCTGGTTGAGTAATAACGTCGCCAGCAGCTTTTTCTGCGCGGGGGTAAAACCGGGAAGATCCAGGTTACGCACCAGATAAGCGGCATGTTGCGGCGCTTGTTTGAAATCAACGCTAAGGCCAATTTCATGAAGCTGACAGGCACTGACCAGTAAATCGCGGCTAATCGCTTCAAGATGCCAGGTATTTTCGACCTGATCGAACAAGTTAGCGGCGAGTTTAGCCACACGCTGTGCTTGATCGGTATCAATCATAAAGCGACGTTGAATATTACGCAGTGTTCGGCTGCGAATATCCTGCTCGACCGCCAGATGTAACATGCCGTAAACCAGGCCTTCACGTAGTGCGCCGCCGGCCAGCGTCATACACTGGATATTCAGCTCGGTAAAAATGGCTATCAGGATCGCCAGACCACTTGGGAATACTAACGCGCGTTCCAGCGTCAGCCCTTCGATTTCCAACTCTTCCAGCCTGCCACAGTGAATAGCGCGCTGTTTCAGTTGCTGCAATTTCGCCAGGGTAATGCGTTCATCCATACCCTGCGCCATCATGATTTCCTGCAAAGCCTGCACGGTGCCGGAAGCACCAACGCACACCTTCCAGCCGTGATAGCGCAATTCATCGGCAACTGGACGTAGCACTTCGCGCGCGGCTTGTTCGGCTGCGACAAAGTTTTCTTGCCCCAGATTACGATCGGCAAAATAGCGCTCAAGCCAGGTAACGCAGCCCATAGACAGGCTGAACAAGGACGTCGTTTGTGCGCCGGTGCCGGTTACCAGTTCAGTACTGGCGCCGCCGATATCTACCACCAGGCGCTGATCGGCACCGCCAGTGGTGTGAGCAACGCCCTGATAAATCAGGCGTGCTTCCTCTTCACCGCTAATGACCTGTACCGGACAGCCAAGGATTTCCTGCGCTTTAGCGATGAAATCACCAGCATTGACGGCAAGACGTAACGTCGCCGTGGCGACAACGCGAATTTGCGAGGGAGGGATATCTTGCAAACGTTCAGCAAACAGACGCAGGCATTGCCAGCCGCGCTCCATTGCTTCATTAGACAGGGCATTTTCGCTGTTCAGGCCAGCAGCCAGACGCACTTTGCGTTTAATTCGCGTCAGCGTCTGGATACTGCCAGCCACCTCGCGCACAACCAGCATATGAAAACTATTCGAACCGAGATCAATAGCGGCATAAAGCGACGAGGTGGAACCCATACTCTTCATCCTTCAATCTGTCTCTGCGTTGGCTGCGTTCTTTCACCCAAATCACTTACTACAATAAGCTCGTCGGGATTCATTCTCTTGCCATCTTGATACAGTTTGAATGATTTTGAGTATGACATTTTTTATTTAACCTGAACGACGACGATTACGCGGAGCGCCAGTACGACGCGGACCATTGCCTGTACGCGGGCGCGTGAGGCGCAGCGGTTTTGGCAGATCGGTCATCAATGCGTCCGGATTGTATTTGCTTACCGGAATTGAGTGACCAATATAGGTCTCAATAGCAGGCAAATTCAATGCATACTCTTCACATGCCAGGCTGATGGAATGACCACTTGCGCCAGCGCGACCTGTACGACCAATACGGTGAACGTAATCTTCACAGTCATCGGGTAAATCGTAGTTAAAGACGTGCGTCACAGCCGGGATATGCAGGCCACGCGCGGCAACATCGGTGGCAACCAGAATATCCAAATCACCACGGGTAAATTCATCAAGAATACGCAGACGTTTTTTCTGCGCTACATCACCCGTTAACAGGCCAACACGATGACCATCTGCCGCCAGGTGACCCCAGATCTCTTCACAACGATGTTTGGTGTTGGCGAAAATAATCGCTCTGTCTGGCCACTCTTCTTCGATCAGCGTTTGCAATAAACGCATCTTTTCTTCGTTAGAAGGGTAGAAAAGTTCTTCTTTAATGCGGTGGCCCGTTTTCTGTTCCGGTTCCACTTCAATATATTCGGCATTGTTCATCTGCTCGAACGCCAGTTCACGTACCCGGTACGAAAGCGTGGCGGAGAACAGCATGTTGAGACGCTGGTTTGCAGGCGGCATACGGCGGAACAGCCAGCGGATATCTTTAATAAAGCCCAGATCGTACATACGATCGGCTTCGTCCAGCACCACTACCTGAATGGCGCCGAGGTTGATGTGGTTCTGTTTGGCGTAGTCGATCAAACGACCCGTAGTGCCAATCAAAATGTCAACGCCGCTTTCCAGCACTTTCAGCTGTTTGTCGTAGCCGTCGCCACCGTAAGCCAGACCCAATTTCAGGCCAGTAGCTTGCGCCAGTGGCTCCGCATCGGCGTGGATCTGCACGGCAAGTTCACGCGTCGGTGCCATAATTAAGGCACGCGGTTGATTCACCTTGCGATCGGCAATCGCAGGATGAGAGAGAAGATAATGAAACGTTGACGTAAGAAACGCCATCGTTTTTCCGGTACCGGTTTGCGCCTGCCCGGCTACGTCACGACCCACCAGCGTTAGCGGAAGGGCCAGTGCCTGAATGGGCGTACAGTTATGAAACCCTTTTTTTTCAAGGGCTTCTACAACTTTCGGATGCAGGGCGAAGTCGGAAAACTTCTGTTCTGTTAAATGTGTTTTGCTCATAGTGTGGTAGAATATCAGCTTACTATTGCTTTACGAAAGCGTATCCGGTGAAATAAAGTCAACCTTTAGTTGGTTAATGTTACACCAACAACGAAACCAACACGCCAGGCTTATTCCTGTGGAGTTATATATGAGCGATAAAATTATTCACCTGACTGACGACAGTTTTGACACGGATGTACTCAAAGCGGACGGGGCGATCCTCGTTGATTTCTGGGCAGAGTGGTGCGGTCCGTGCAAAATGATCGCCCCGATTCTGGATGAAATCGCTGACGAATATCAGGGCAAACTGACCGTTGCAAAACTGAACATCGATCAAAACCCTGGCACTGCGCCGAAATATGGCATCCGTGGTATCCCGACTCTGCTGCTGTTCAAAAACGGCGAATTGGCCGCAACCAAAGTGGGCGCACTGTCTAAAGGTCAGTTGAAAGAGTTCCTCGACGCTAACCTGGCGTAAGGGAATTTCATGTTCGGGTGCCCCGTCGCTAAAAACTGGACGCCCGGCGTGAGTCATGCTAACTTAATGTTGACTTCGTATTAAACATACCTTATTAAGTTTGAATCTTGTAATATCCAACGCTTCCTGTTTTTCTTAAATGCGAAGTGAACAGATTTCTGGCTCGTCACTCAATCCGTCTTGTCGTTTCAGTTCTGCGTACTCTCCTGTGACCAGACAGCGAAAAGACATGAGTTGATGACCGTAAACAGGCATGGATGATCCTGCCATACCATTCACAACATTAAGTTCGAGATTTACCCCAAGTTTAAGAACTCACACCACTATGAATCTTACCGAATTAAAGAATACGCCGGTTTCTGAGCTGATCACTCTCGGCGAAAATATGGGGCTGGAAAACCTGGCTCGTATGCGTAAGCAGGACATTATTTTTGCCATCCTGAAGCAGCACGCAAAGAGTGGCGAAGATATCTTTGGTGATGGCGTACTGGAGATATTGCAGGATGGATTTGGTTTCCTCCGTTCCGCAGACAGCTCCTACCTCGCCGGCCCTGATGACATCTACGTTTCTCCTAGCCAAATCCGCCGTTTCAACCTCCGCACTGGTGATACCATCTCTGGTAAGATTCGCCCGCCGAAAGAAGGTGAACGCTATTTTGCGCTGCTGAAGGTTAACGAAGTTAACTTCGACAAACCAGAAAACGCCCGTAACAAAATCCTCTTTGAGAACTTAACGCCGCTGCACGCAAACTCTCGTCTGCGTATGGAGCGTGGTAACGGTTCTACCGAAGATTTAACCGCACGCGTACTGGATCTGGCATCGCCTATCGGTCGTGGGCAACGTGGTCTGATTGTGGCACCGCCAAAAGCGGGTAAAACCATGCTGCTGCAGAACATTGCTCAGAGCATCGCTTACAACCATCCAGACTGCGTACTGATGGTTCTGCTGATTGACGAACGCCCGGAAGAAGTGACCGAGATGCAGCGTCTGGTTAAAGGTGAAGTTGTTGCTTCTACCTTCGACGAACCAGCATCTCGCCACGTTCAGGTTGCGGAAATGGTGATCGAGAAGGCAAAACGCCTGGTTGAGCATAAGAAAGACGTTATTATTCTGCTCGACTCCATCACTCGTCTGGCTCGTGCCTACAACACCGTCGTACCGGCATCCGGTAAAGTGTTGACCGGTGGTGTGGACGCCAACGCCCTGCATCGTCCGAAACGCTTCTTCGGCGCAGCACGTAATGTGGAAGAGGGCGGCAGCCTGACCATCATTGCAACGGCGCTAATCGATACCGGCTCCAAAATGGACGAAGTTATCTACGAAGAGTTTAAAGGTACAGGTAACATGGAACTGCACCTCTCTCGTAAAATCGCTGAAAAACGCGTCTTCCCGGCAATCGACTACAACCGTTCTGGTACTCGTAAAGAAGAGTTGCTTACCACTCAGGAAGAGCTGCAGAAAATGTGGATCCTGCGCAAAATCATTCACCCGATGGGCGAAATCGACGCAATGGAATTCCTCATTAATAAACTTGCGATGACCAAGACCAATGATGATTTCTTCGAGATGATGAAACGCTCATAAGTTAGTGTTACAGCAAAACGCCACGTGTTTACGTGGCGTTTTGCTTTTATATCTGTAATCTTAGCGGTATACCTGTGATGGTGTGAAAATTCCTGGTTTTTGCGGGTGTTTTATGCGGTTTACATATCAATTGGTTGATTTTTGCTCATTTCTGAGAGATTCAGAAAGTAGTTTCCCTTCTGAATAAAGGTCTTCGTGGGTATACTTCAGCTAATAATTTTCTCTGAGAGCATGCATTGTGAATTTACTGACAGTGAGTACTGATCTCATCAGTATTTTTTTATTCACGACACTGTTTCTGTTTTTTGCCCGCAAGGTGGCAAAAAAAGTCGGTTTAGTGGATAAACCTAACTTCCGCAAACGTCACCAGGGATTGATACCGCTCGTTGGGGGTATTTCGGTTTATGCAGGGATTTGCTTCACATTCGGAATTGTCGATTACTATATTCCACATGCAGCTCTCTATCTCGTTTGTGCCGGTGTGCTTGTGTTCATTGGCGCGCTGGATGATCGTTTTGATATCAGCGTAAAAATCCGTGCCACCATACAGGCAGCTGTTGGCATTGTTATGATGGTGTTCGGCAAACTTTATCTCAGTAGTTTGGGTTATATCTTTGGCTCCTGGGAGATGGTGCTTGGACCGTTTGGTTACTTCCTGACGCTGTTTGCTGTCTGGGCGGCGATTAATGCCTTCAACATGGTTGATGGTATTGATGGCTTGCTGGGCGGGTTATCCTGTGTCTCGTTTGCGGCAATCGGTATGATTTTGTGGTTTGACGGGCAAACCAGCCTCGCTATCTGGTGCTTTGCCATGATCGCCGCCATCCTGCCTTATATCATGCTCAACCTTGGTATTCTGGGGCGTCGCTACAAAGTCTTTATGGGCGATGCGGGGAGTACGCTGATTGGTTTTACTGTTATCTGGATCCTGTTGGAAACTACCCAGGGTGCCACACATCCAATCAGCCCGGTTACCGCCTTATGGATCATTGCTATCCCGCTGATGGACATGGTGGCGATTATGTATCGTCGTTTGCGTAAAGGCATGAGTCCATTCTCACCTGACCGTCAGCATATTCACCATTTGATCATGCGTGCCGGGTTTACTTCCCGCCAGGCATTTGTGCTGATTACCCTTGCTGCAGCGCTACTCGCTTCTATTGGCGTACTGGCAGAATATTCTCATTTTGTCCCGGAATGGGTCATGCTGGTGCTCTTTTTGCTAGCATTCTTCCTCTATGGATATTGCATTAAGCGTGCCTGGAAAGTTGCTCGCTTTATTAAGCGCGTAAAACGCAGACTGCGTAGAAATCGTGGTGGCAGCCCCAATTTAACCAAATAAATGAGGATGTGATGACACAACCAATGCCTGGGAAACCGGCCGAAGACGCTGAAAATGAACTGGATATTCGTGGGTTGTTTCGTACCTTGTGGGCTGGGAAGCTGTGGATTATTGGCATGGGGCTGGCGTTTGCCTTAATCGCGTTAGCGTATACTTTTTTTGCGCGTCAGGAGTGGAGTGCGACGGCGATTACCGATCGTCCAACCGTGAATATGCTGGGCGGGTACTACTCGCAGCAGCAATTTTTGCGTAACCTGGATGTTCGTTCAAATATGGCCCCTGCCGACCAACCATCGGTTATGGATGAAGCCTATAAAGAGTTTGTTATGCAACTGGCATCGTGGGATACCCGCCGCGATTTCTGGTTGCAGACTGACTATTACAAACAGCGGATGGTCGGTAACAGTAAAGCCGATGCGGCTCTGCTGGATGAAATGATCAACAACATCCTGTTTATTCCTGGTGATTTCGCCCGCTCGGTCAATGACAGCGTTAAGCTGGTTGCCGAAACTGCCCCCGATGCTAATAACCTGCTTCGTCAATATGTTGCTTTTGCCAGCCAGCGTGCAGCCAGTCATCTGAATGATGAGCTGAAAGGCGCATGGGCGGCGCGCACTATTCAGATGAAAGCTCAGGTGAAGCGTCAGGAAGAAGTGGCTAAGTCCATCTACGACCGCCGGATGAACAGTATTGAACAGGCACTTAAAATCGCCGAGCAACACAATATTTCTCGCAGTGCGACAGACGTGCCAGCCGAGGAATTACCTGATTCAGAAATGTTCCTGTTGGGGCGTCCGATGCTCCAGGCGCGACTGGAAAATTTACAGGCTGTCGGCCCAGCCTTTGATCTCGACTATGATCAGAATCGGGCCATGTTAAACACCCTTAATGTTGGTCCAACCCTGGATCCGCGTTTTCAGACCTATCGCTATTTGCGTACACCGGAAGAACCGGTAAAACGCGATAGCCCACGTCGTGCCTTCCTGATGATTATGTGGGGCATTGTCGGGGGGCTGATCGGGGCTGGTGTCGCATTAACCCGCCGTTGCTCGAAATAGCAACACAGCTGTGGTGAGCGCAAAGGCGCTCGCCGCTTATTCGAAGAGAATCGATGTGAAAGTACTGACTGTATTTGGTACGCGCCCGGAAGCCATCAAGATGGCGCCGTTGGTGCATGCGTTGGCAAAAGATCCTTTTTTTGAGGCTAAAGTTTGCGTCACTGCGCAGCATCGGGAGATGCTCGATCAGGTGCTGAAACTCTTTTCCATTGTACCTGACTACGATCTCAACATAATGCAGCCAGGACAGGGCCTGACAGAGATAACCTGTCGGATTCTGGAAGGACTAAAACCTATTCTTGCCGAGTTCAAACCAGACGTTGTACTGGTTCACGGTGATACTACCACCACACTGGCAACCAGCCTGGCAGCGTTTTATCAGCGAATTCCTGTTGGTCACGTTGAGGCCGGACTGCGCACGGGCGATCTCTATTCGCCGTGGCCGGAAGAGGCTAACCGTACATTGACCGGGCATCTGGCGATGTACCATTTCTCACCAACTGAAACTTCCCGGCAAAATTTGCTGCGTGAAAACGTCGCTGACAGCCGAATATTTATTACCGGTAATACAGTAATTGATGCGCTGCTGTGGGTGCGCGACCAGGTAATGAGCAGCGATACGCTGCGTTCAGAACTGGCGGCAAATTACCCGTTTATCGACCCCGATAAAAAGATGATTCTGGTGACCGGTCATAGGCGTGAGAGCTTTGGTCGTGGTTTTGAAGAAATCTGCCATGCGCTGGCTGAAATTGCTACCACTCATCAGGACATCCAGATTGTTTATCCGGTACACCTTAACCCGAATGTCAGAGAGCCGGTCAATCGCATTCTGGGGCATGTGAAAAATGTCATTTTGATTGATCCCCAGGAGTATTTACCGTTTGTCTGGTTGATGAACCATGCCTGGTTGATTTTGACTGACTCTGGCGGCATTCAGGAAGAAGCACCTTCTCTGGGTAAACCGGTGCTGGTGATGCGCGATACCACCGAACGCCCAGAAGCGGTGACCGCAGGTACGGTACGTCTGGTGGGGACGGATAAGCAACGGATCGTCGAGGAAGTGACGCGTCTTTTAGAAGACGAAGATGAATATCAAACTATGAGCCGAGCCCATAACCCATATGGTGATGGTCAGGCATGCTCTCGCATTTTGGAAGCGTTAAAAAATAATCGGATATCACTATGAGTTTTGCGACCATTTCTGTTATCGGACTGGGTTATATCGGGCTGCCAACGGCGGCTGCGTTTGCCTCACGGCAAAAACAGGTGATTGGTGTTGATATCAACCAACAAGCGGTTGATACCATCAATCGTGGCGAAATCCATATCGTCGAACCTGATTTAGCGAGCGTGGTAAAAACTGCCGTAGAAGGTGGTTTTTTACGAGCGAGCACGACGCCGGTTGAGGCTGATGCCTGGCTGATTGCTGTCCCAACGCCATTTAAAGGCGATCATGAGCCGGATATGGCCTACGTCGAATCGGCTGCCCGCTCCATTGCGCCAGTGCTGAAAAAAGGCGCGTTGGTGATCCTTGAATCCACCTCGCCGGTGGGTTCAACCGAGAAGATGGCAGAATGGTTAGCAGAGATGCGTCCGGACCTGACTTTCCCGCAGCAGGTGGGTGAGCAGGCGGACGTCAATATTGCTTATTGCCCGGAACGCGTGTTGCCGGGCCAGGTGATGGTCGAGCTGATTAAAAACGATCGCGTCATTGGCGGCATGACGCCAGTTTGCTCGGCGCGCGCCAGCGAACTGTACAAAATTTTCCTCGAAGGTGAGTGTGTCGTCACTAACTCGCGGACGGCGGAAATGTGTAAGCTCACAGAAAACAGCTTCCGCGACGTGAATATTGCTTTTGCTAACGAACTGTCGCTGATTTGTGCCGAGCAAGGAATTAACGTCTGGGAACTGATTCGTTTGGCGAATCGCCATCCACGAGTCAATATTCTCCAGCCTGGTCCGGGTGTGGGCGGTCACTGCATTGCCGTCGACCCGTGGTTTATCGTGGCGCAGAACCCACAGCAGGCGCGGCTTATCCGTACCGCGCGTGAAGTGAACGATCACAAACCTTTCTGGGTGATTGATCAGGTGAAAGCGGCGGTCGCTGATTGTCTGGCTGCCACTGATAAACGCGCCAGTGAACTGAAAATTGCCTGCTTTGGTCTGGCGTTTAAACCGAATATTGATGACCTGCGCGAAAGCCCGGCGATGGAAATCGCTGAACTGATCGCCCAGTGGCACAGCGGCGAAACGCTAGTTGTTGAACCTAATATTCACCAGTTGCCGAAAAAACTGACCGGACTTTGCACGCTGGCGCAGCTTGACGAGGCGCTGGCGACGGCAGATGTGCTGGTGATGTTGGTAGATCACAGCCAGTTTAAAGCCATTAGCGGCGATGATGTTCAGCAGCAGTATGTGGTGGATACCAAAGGAGTCTGGCGCTGATACTGATTACAGTAAACGACTGTGTTGAGGGAGATAGAGAATGCCCGTCCGCGCCAGTATTGAACCACTAACCTGGGAAAACGCCTTTTTTGGCGTTAACAGCGCCATCGTGCGCATTAGTCCTGACGCACCGCTCCTGACGCCAGGCGTTTTGGCGCCGTGGTCACGAGTACAGGCCAAAATTGCCGCATCCAATACCGAAGAACTAGATGTCCTGCAACAGCTGGGATTCTCGCTGGTCGAAGGAGAAGTGGATTTTGCGCTCCCCGTGATCAACGTCAGTGAAAGCCGTGCGGAAGTGGCTCAAGAAGCAGATATTCCAGTACTACGCCAGTTAGCCCGCGAAGCATTCGCCCAAAGCCGTTTTCGTATGCCGTGGTATGCACCCGATGCCAGTGGTCGCTTTTACGCGCAGTGGATTGAAAATGCCGTGCGCGGCACCTTTGATCATCAATGCCTGGTTTTACGCGCGGCGTCCGGCGAGATTCGCGGCTATGTTTCTCTACGAGAGTTGAATGCCACTGACGCGCGCATTGGTTTACTGGCAGGACGCGGCGCAGGTGCTGAACTGATGCAAACGGCGCTAAACTGGGCGTATGCTCGCGGTAAAACAACATTGCGGGTGGCGACCCAGATGGGCAACACCGCCGCGCTTAAACGATACATACAAAGTGGTGCGAATGTAGAAAGCACCGCGTACTGGTTATACAGGTGATCACATGATTCCATTTAACGCACCGCCGGTGGTGGGCACCGAACTCGACTATATGCAGTCGGCAATGGGTAGCGGCAAACTGTGCGGCGATGGCGGTTTTACCCGTCGCTGCCAGCAGTGGCTGGAGCAACGTTTTGGCAGCGCCAAAGTACTGCTGACGCCATCCTGCACCGCTTCTCTGGAGATGGCGGCGCTGCTTCTGGATATCCAACCGGGCGATGAAGTGATCATGCCGAGCTACACCTTTGTCTCCACCGCCAACGCCTTTGTGCTGCGTGGAGCAAAAATTGTTTTTGTTGATGTTCGCCCGGACACCATGAACATCGACGAAACGCTGATTGAAGCGGCGATCACCGACAAAACGCGCGTTATTGTGCCGGTGCATTACGCGGGCGTGGCCTGCGAAATGGACACCATTATGGCGTTAGCGAAAAAGCATAATCTGTTTGTGGTGGAAGATGCCGCTCAGGGCGTGATGTCCACTTACAAAGGGCGAGCGCTGGGAACCATTGGCCATATTGGCTGCTTTAGCTTCCATGAAACCAAAAACTACACGGCGGGCGGTGAAGGCGGGGCGACGCTGATTAATGATAAGGCGTTGATTGAACGTGCCGAGATCATCCGTGAAAAAGGGACTAACCGCAGCCAGTTCTTCCGTGGTCAGGTTGATAAATATACATGGCGCGATATCGGCTCCAGCTATTTGATGTCCGATCTGCAAGCTGCGTATCTGTGGGCGCAACTGGAAGCAGCCGAACGTATCAACCAGCAACGTCTGGCGTTGTGGCAAAATTACTACGATGCGTTAGCACCTCTGGCGAAAGCCGGGCGTATCGAACTGCCGTCGATTCCGGATGACTGCGTGCAGAACGCGCATATGTTCTACATCAAGCTGCGGGATATTGATGACCGGAGCGCGTTGATTAGCTTCCTGAAGGAAGCGGAAATCATGGCGGTGTTCCATTACATTCCGCTGCACGGTTGCCCTGCGGGTGAACGCTTTGGTGAGTTTCACGGTGAAGATCGCTACACCACCAAAGAGAGCGAGCGCCTGCTGCGCCTGCCGTTGTTCTACAACTTGTCGCCCGTCAATCAGCGCACGGTGATTGCGACCTTGTTGAACTACTTCTCCTGATATGTCGCTGGCAAAAGCATCCTTGTGGACGGCGGCCAGTACGCTGGTCAAGATTGGCGCTGGGTTACTGGTTGGTAAATTATTGGCGGTGTCATTTGGTCCGGCAGGACTAGGGTTGGCGGCAAATTTCCGCCAGTTGATAACCGTGCTCGGTGTGCTTGCCGGGGCGGGCATCTTTAATGGCGTAACCAAATACGTTGCCCAGTACCACGATAATCCGCAGCAGCTGCGCCGTGTGGTCGGCACTTCATCTGCGATGGTGCTTGGCTTCTCCACGCTGATGGCGCTGGTCTTTGTGCTGGCGGCTGCGCCAATCAGCCAGGGATTGTTTGGTAATACCGACTATCAGGGGCTGGTGCGTTTAGTGGCGCTGGTGCAAATGGGGATCGCCTGGGGCAACCTGTTGCTGGCGTTGATGAAAGGCTTTCGCGATGCCGCGGGTAATGCGTTATCGCTGATTGTCGGCAGCCTGATTGGCGTTATCGCTTATTATGTCAGTTACCGTTTTGGCGGTTATGAAGGCGCGTTGTTTGGTCTGGCGCTGATTCCCGCGCTGGTGGTAATGCCTGCCGCCGTCATGTTAATTAAGCGTGGCGCTATCCCGTTAAGCTATCTAAAACCCAGCTGGGATAACGGTCTGGCAGGGCAGTTGAGCAAATTTACACTCATGGCGTTGATTACGTCGGTGACCTTGCCCGTTGCGTACATCATGATGCGTAAACTGCTGGCGGCGCAGTATAGCTGGGATGAAGTGGGGATCTGGCAAGGGGTGAGCAGTATTTCCGACGCCTACCTGCAATTTATTACCGCATCGTTCAGTGTATATTTACTGCCCACGTTGTCGCGGCTAACGGAAAAACGCGATATCACTCGGGAAGTGGTGAAGTCGCTGAAATTTGTTTTACCGGCCGTGGCAGCAGCGAGTTTCACCGTCTGGCTACTGCGTGATTTTGCCATCTGGCTACTGTTGTCGAATAAATTTACCGCCATGCGGGATCTCTTTGCCTGGCAGTTGGTCGGCGATGTGTTGAAAGTGGGCGCTTATGTCTTTGGTTATTTAGTGATCGCCAAAGCGTCGCTGCGTTTTTATATTCTGGCGGAAGTCAGCCAGTTCACTTTATTGATGGTATTTGCCAACTGGTTGATCCCCGTGCATGGCGCCCTGGGCGCGGCGCAGGCCTACATGGCAACCTATATCGTCTATTTCTCTCTTTGTTGTGGCGTGTTTTTACTCTGGCGTAGGCGGGCATGACTGTACTGATTCACGTACTGGGATCGGATATCCCTCACCATAACCAAACCGTTCTGCGGTTTTTCAATGACGCGCTGGCCGCGACGAGCGAGCACGCGCGCGAGTTTATGGTTGCTGGCAAGGACGACGGCTTAAGTGATAGTTGTCCGGCGCTTTCTGTGCAATTTTTCCCTGGGAAAAAATCACTGGCAGAAGCCGTTATCGCTAAAGCGAAAGCTAACCGCCAGCAACGGTTTTTCTTCCACGGCCAGTTCAATCCCAAGCTGTGGCTGGCGCTGCTTAGTGGCGGAATCAAGCCCAGCCAGTTTTACTGGCATATCTGGGGGGCAGATCTCTATGAAGTTTCCAGTGGATTGAAATATAAACTCTTTTATCCTCTGCGCCGACTGGCACAAAAGCGAGTGGGCTGTGTGTTTGCCACTCGGGGAGACTTGAGCTTTTTTGCCAAAACGCATCCAAAGGTGCGGGGCGAACTGATTTACTTCCCAACCCGGATGGACCCTTCTCTCAATACAATGGCGAACGATCGGCAACGTGAAGGGAAAATGACCATTTTGGTAGGGAACTCCGGCGATCGCAGCAATGAGCATATCGCCGCCTTGCGCGCTGTTCATCAGCAGTTTGGCGATACGGTAAAAGTCGTGGTGCCGATGGGATATCCATCTAATAACGAAGCGTATATCGACGAAGTTCGTCAGGCGGGGCTCGAGTTATTCAGCGAAGAAAATCTGCAAGTTCTGAGCGAAAAACTGGAATTTGACGCCTATCTGGCGCTACTTCGCCAGTGCGATCTCGGCTACTTTATTTTTGCCCGCCAGCAGGGCATTGGTACGCTGTGCTTACTGATTCAGGCGGGCATTCCTTGTGTGCTTAACCGGGAAAATCCGTTCTGGCAGGATATGACAGAACAGCATTTGCCGGTGCTGTTTACCACTGACGATCTCAACGAAGATATTGTGCATGAAGCGCAGCGCCAGCTGGCGTCGGTGGATAAAAACACCATTGCCTTCTTTAGCCCGAACTATCTGCAAGGCTGGCAGCGGGCGTTGGCTATTGCCTCCGGGGAGGTCGCATGAGTCTGCTGCAATTCAGCGGCCTGTTTGTTGTCTGGCTGCTCTGCACGCTGTTTATCGCCACGCTGACATGGTTTGAGTTTCGCCGCGTGCGCTTTAACTTCAATGTCTTCTTTTCATTGCTGTTTTTGCTGACCTTTTTCTTCGGCTTCCCGCTGACCAGCTTGCTGGTGTTTCGCTTTGATGTTGGTGTCGCGCCGCCAGATATCTTGTTGCAGGCGTTACTTTCTGCGGGGGGATTTTACGCAGTTTACTACGTCACTTACAAAACACGTTTACGCAAACGCGTTGCTGATGCACCGCGCCGTCCTGTGTTTACCATGAACCGCGTGGAAACCAATCTCACGTGGGTGATTCTGATGGGTATCGCGCTGGTGAGCGTTGGCATCTTTTTCATGCATAACGGTTTTTTGCTGTTCCGGCTTAACTCCTACAGCCAGATCTTCTCCAGCGAAGTCTCTGGCGTGGCGTTAAAGCGTTTCTTTTACTTTTTCATCCCGGCAATGTTAGTGGTCTACTTTCTGCGCCAGGACAGTAAAGCGTGGCTGTTTTTCCTCGTCAGCACGGTCGCCTTTGGTTTGCTGACTTACATGATTGTCGGCGGCACTCGCGCCAATATCATTATCGCGTTCGCTATCTTCCTGTTTATCGGCATTATTCGCGGCTGGATTTCGTTGTGGATGCTGGCGGCGGCGGGCGTGCTGGGGATTGTTGGCATGTTCTGGCTGGCGCTAAAACGCTATGGAATGAGCGTCAGCGGCGATGAGGCGTTCTATACGTTTCTCTATCTTACCCGCGACACCTTCTCGCCGTGGGAGAATCTGGCGCTGCTGTTGCAGAACTACGACAACATCGACTTCCAGGGCCTGGCTCCAATTGTCCGTGATTTCTATGTCTTTATCCCTTCTTGGCTGTGGCCGGGTCGCCCGAGTATGGTGCTGAACTCCGCCAACTACTTTACCTGGGAAGTGCTGAATAACCACTCCGGGCTGGCGATCTCGCCTACGCTTATAGGCTCACTGGTTGTTATGGGCGGCGCGTTGTTCATCCCTCTCGGGGCGATTGTGGTTGGTCTGATCATCAAGTGGTTCGACTGGTTGTATGAGCTGGGCAACCGCGAAACTAATCGCTATAAGGCTGCGATTCTCCACAGTTTCTGCTTCGGGGCGATCTTCAATATGATCGTGCTGGCGCGCGAAGGGTTGGATTCGTTTGTCTCGCGTGTCGTCTTTTTTATCGTGGTCTTCGGCGCAAGCCTGATGATTGCAAAACTGCTGTACTGGCTTTTTGATAGCGCCGGACTCATTCATAAACGAATAAAATCATCGCTCCGGACGCAGGTTGAAGGATAACAATGAATAACACCACCACGGCACCGACCTATACGCTGCGTGGCTTACAGTTGATCGGTTGGCGTGATATGCAGCATGCCCTCGATTATCTGTTCGCTGATGGGCAGCTTAAGCAGGGAACGCTGGTTGCCATTAATGCCGAAAAAATGCTGACCATTGAAGATAACGTCGAGGTCAGGGAGTTAATTAACGCTGCCGAATTTAAATATGCCGATGGCATTAGCGTTGTGCGGTCGGTGCGTAAAAAGTACCCGCAGGCACAGGTTTCCCGCGTTGCCGGTGCCGATCTCTGGGAAGAAGTAATGGCGCGCGCAGGCAAGGAAGGGACGCCGGTATTTCTTGTGGGCGGTAAACCTGATGTGCTGGCGCAGACCGAAGCTAAACTGCGCGACCAGTGGAATGTGAATATCGTTGGCAGCCAGGATGGTTATTTTAAACCCGAGCAGCGTCAGGCGCTGTTTGAGCGTATTCACGCCAGTGGTGCGCAAATTGTCACTGTCGCAATGGGGTCACCAAAGCAGGAGATCTTCATGCGCGACTGCCGCCTGGTGCACCCTAATGCGCTGTATATGGGCGTTGGTGGAACGTACGATGTCTTTACCGGTCACGTAAAACGCGCGCCGAAAATCTGGCAAAAACTGGGACTGGAGTGGCTTTATAGACTGCTTTCGCAGCCGAGTCGCATTAAGCGCCAGCTTCGTTTGCTGCGTTATTTACGCTGGCATTACACCGGCGATCTCTGATTTTCCTCTCTCTGTAAAGCGACGGAGTGGTCACTTCGTCGCCTGCCTGTCTTTTTATTACACAAAGCATTCAAATTTTTAATGCTTTATTTGCCATTTCTCCTGAATTACGAAAACATTCGCAACACTCGATGTACCCATAACGATAACCGGTAACACCGGAAAGCATGCAAACACAACACGAGGATTTATGGCAGATAACAAACCAGAGCTACAGCGTGGGCTGGAAGCTCGACATATCGAACTCATCGCCCTGGGGGGCACCATTGGCGTCGGCCTGTTTATGGGGGCCGCCAGTACCCTGAAATGGGCCGGGCCATCCGTATTGTTGGCCTATATCATCGCCGGGCTGTTCGTCTTTTTCATCATGCGTTCAATGGGCGAAATGTTGTTCCTCGAACCGGTTACCGGTTCGTTCGCCGTTTATGCGCATCGTTACATGAGCCCGTTCTTTGGCTATCTCACCGCCTGGTCTTACTGGTTTATGTGGATGGCTGTGGGGATCTCAGAAATCACCGCCATTGGCGTTTATGTCCAGTTCTGGTTCCCGGAGATGGCGCAGTGGATACCCGCATTGATCGCAGTGGCGCTGGTGGCACTGGCGAATCTGGCAGCGGTGCGGTTGTACGGTGAAATCGAGTTCTGGTTCGCGATGATCAAAGTCACCACGATTATTGTGATGATTGTCATTGGTCTGGGCGTGATTTTCTTTGGCTTTGGCAACGGCGGGCAGTCGATTGGTTTTAGCAATCTCACAGAGCATGGCGGTTTTTTTGCGGGTGGCTGGAAAGGTTTCCTGACCGCATTGTGTATTGTGGTGGCGTCCTACCAGGGCGTGGAGCTGATTGGCATTACTGCCGGTGAAGCGAAGAATCCGCAGGTGACGCTGCGCAGTGCCGTAGGCAAGGTGTTGTGGCGAATCCTGATTTTCTACGTAGGCGCGATTTTCGTTATCGTCACCATCTTCCCATGGAATGAAATAGGCAGCAACGGCAGCCCGTTTGTACTGACTTTCGCCAAAATCGGCATTACCGCAGCGGCGGGCATTATCAACTTTGTGGTGCTGACGGCTGCGCTCTCTGGCTGTAACAGCGGCATGTACAGTTGCGGACGTATGCTCTATGCGCTGGCGAAAAACCGTCAGTTACCGGCGGCGATGGCGAAAGTTTCCCGTCACGGTGTGCCGGTTGCAGGAGTGGCGGTATCCATTGTTATCCTGCTAATTGGCTCATGCCTGAACTACATCATCCCTAACCCACAGCGCGTGTTTGTCTACGTCTACAGCGCCAGCGTGCTTCCGGGCATGGTGCCGTGGTTTGTGATTTTGATAAGCCAGCTGCGTTTTCGTCGTGCACACAAAGCGGCGATTGCCAGCCATCCGTTCCGCTCAATTCTGTTCCCGTGGGCCAACTACGTAACAATGGCATTCCTGATTTGCGTTTTGATCGGTATGTACTTTAATGAAGATACCCGTATGTCGCTGTTTGTCGGCATCATCTTCATGCTGGCGGTGACGGCGATTTATAAACTTTTTGGCCTTAATCGCCACGGTAAAGCGCACAAACTGGAGAAATAATCAGCAAAGCGCACAAACCGTAACCAAACGCGCATTTTATTTAAAAAGGGACTAGACAGAGGGGTGGGAAGTCCGTATTATCCACCCCCGCAACGGCGCTAAGCGCCCGTAGCTCAGCTGGATAGAGCGCTGCCCTCCGGAGGCAGAGGTCTCAGGTTCGAATCCTGTCGGGCGCGCCATTTAGTCCCGGCGCTTGAGCTGCGGTGGTAGTAATACCGCGTAACAAGATTTGTAGTGGTGGCTATAGCTCAGTTGGTAGAGCCCTGGATTGTGATTCCAGTTGTCGTGGGTTCGAATCCCATTAGCCACCCCATTATTAGAAGTTGTGACAATGCGAAGGTGGCGGAATTGGTAGACGCGCTAGCTTCAGGTGTTAGTGTTCTTACGGACGTGGGGGTTCAAGTCCCCCCCCTCGCACCACGACTTTAAAGAATTGAACTAAAAATTCAAAAAGCAGTATTTCGGCGAGTAGCGCAGCTTGGTAGCGCAACTGGTTTGGGACCAGTGGGTCGGAGGTTCGAATCCTCTCTCGCCGACCAATTTTGAACCCCGCTTCGGCGGGGTTTTTTGTTTTCTGTGCATTTCATCACTCTCCCTTCGCAATAAACGCCCGTAGTAACTCATTGCCACACGGTATGATTTCGCCCTTAACTTATTGAAGGATGACTTCAGGCAAGGAGCGACCATGCTGCAACAGGTTCCAACGCGTGCGTTTCACGTGATGGCGAAACCGAGCGGTTCCGATTGTAATCTGAACTGTGACTACTGTTTTTATCTCGAAAAACAATCCCTTTACCGTGAAAAGCCAGTCACGCATATGGACGAAGACACGCTGGAAGCGTATGTCCGTCACTATATCGCCGCCAGCGAACCACAAAACGAAGTCGCTTTTACCTGGCAGGGCGGTGAGCCAACGCTGATGGGGCTGGAGTTTTACCGCCGTGCCGTAAAGTTACAGGCGAAATACGGTACTGGCAGGAAGGTAAGTAACAGCTTCCAGACTAACGGTGTGCTGCTCGATGACGAATGGTGTGCATTTCTGGCAGAAAATCATTTTCTTATTGGGTTATCTCTGGATGGTCCGGCTGAGATCCACAATCAATATCGCGTGACCAAAGGTGGCAGACCAACGCATAAGCTGGTGATGCGTGCCCTGATGCTGCTGCAAAAGCATCATGTCGACTATAACGTGCTGGTCTGCGTCAACCGCACCAGCGCGCAGCAACCGTTGCAGGTTTATGATTTTTTGTGCGATGCGGGAGTCGAATTCATCCAGTTTATTCCGGTGGTCGAGCGCCTGGCTGATGAAACAGCTGCCCGCGATGGACTGAAACTACATGCGCCCGGCGATATTCAGGGCGACCTGACGGAATGGTCGGTACGCCCCGATGAGTTCGGTGAGTTTCTGGTGGCGATATTCGACCACTGGATCAAACGCGACGTCGGCAAGATTTTCGTGATGAATATCGAATGGGCGTTTGCCAATTTTGTCGGTGCGTCGGGTGCGGTTTGCCATCATCAGCCAACCTGTGGGCGCTCGATGATTGTTGAGCACAACGGCGACGTTTACGCCTGCGATCACTATGTTTATCCGCAATATCGACTGGGAAATATGCTTCAGCAGACCCTCGCAGAAATGGTAGATTCTCCGCAGCAGCAGACTTTTGGTGAAGATAAATTTAAGCAGTTACCGGCGCAGTGTCGCAGTTGTAACGTGTTAAAAGCGTGCTGGGGAGGCTGCCCGAAACACCGCTTCATGCTCGATACCAGCGGAAAACCGGGGCTGAATTATTTGTGTGCCGGGTATCAGCGTTATTTCCGCCATCTACCGCCGTATCTTAAAGCAATGGCTGATTTGCTGGCGCACGGTCGTCCGGCCAGCGACATTATGCAGGCGCATTTGATGGTGGTGAATAAGTAAAAAAGCGGCCATTTTGTGGCCGCCTGCGGTTGATTGCCGGATGCGGCGTAAACGCCTTATCCGGCCTACATGATCGTGCAAATTCAATAAATTGCAGTGTTCTGTAGGCTGGATAAGATGCGTCAACATCGCATCCGGCAAAGGCAGATCACTGCGATAGCGCCGGATTAGTCAGATTTAATCTGCGCGCGTGGAGGATATTTCTTCAGGATCTCCATATACGCGTGCATTTCGGTTTGCAGTGGTACTCCCATCGGGATATGGCGCACGCCGATAGAATCGCTTTCCTGTGGATCGGTGTAGAGGTTAAACACCGACGATCCGGCTGTTTGCATTACCGTGCCGGTGAACCCACCCTGATACCCGCTCTGGGTATAAGCGTAAGGCTGCTGAATCAGGACGTGATACTTGAACTCATCCATACGCACAGCAGAGAGTTTGCCGTTGAGGAAGTAGTGCTCGGCCTTACGGTTAGACTGGCCGTTTGTTCCCAGGAAGAAAGATGTCTGGTCCACACCATCGATAAAGGTGGTTTTCGGCACTAAATTCGCAACTTTCGCCCCAGGATGCCCCGCCAGATCCAGTGCTGTTGGGAAGAGATCTGCCAGATCAACAATACCGTCAGATTTACGCGGTTGGATCATGCCTTTCCAGTACACGAAAGTCGGAACGCGAACGCCGCCTTCCCAGGTAGATCCTTTCGCTCCACGGAACGGTGTGCGACCGTGCGGAGGCACTTCGGCTTCCGGACCGTTATCGGAGGTGAAGACAATAAGCGTGTTATCCAGCTGACCGTTTTTCTCCAGCGTTTTGTAGAGATTAGCGAACACATCGTTCATCTCTACCATGCAGTCACCATACGAGGTGCGTGCCGGAGAGCTACCCGCATATTTGGCGTTCGGGTAGTTATCGAAGTGACAGCCGCGAGTGCCGTAATAGAGGAAGAAAGGTTTATCACTCTTCGCCATCTTGTCGAGGAACTTAACGCCATATTCCATCCAGCGTTGATCCAGGTCTTCCATATATTTCGGCGTGATGTCAGCAATGGCCTCCTGTTCGCCGCCGCGTACAGCATGAACATCATCTTTGCTAAATGGTAATTGCTTGATGTATTCAGAACGGTCCGGACTCAGGGCGACTTCCGGGTTGACGTGAACATCGCGCCATTCGGTATACATATCGGACACGGAGTTGAAGCCACGGAAATCATCAAATCCGACGTTCTGCGGCTGCGACTCTTTGTTTTCCCCCATATGCCATTTCCCGATAGCCTGGGTGACGTAACCCTGGTCGTGCAGCAATTGCGGCAGGGTGGTTAACCCTTGCAGACCGCCCGGTTGCCCGTACATCGGCGGCATCAGAATGCCGTGGTGGATGGAGTATTGTCCGGTGAGAATGGTGGCGCGGGTAGGGGAAGAACTTGGTTGAGAATATGCAGAGGTTAAAATCAATCCCTGGCTGGCAACGGCGTCAATATCTGGCGTTGGGTTACCTACCGCCACGCCACCGCCATTAAAGCCGACATCCATCCAGCCCACGTCATCCAGTAAGAAAACAACCACGTTCGGTTTCTTACCGGTCTTTTTCTCTAATTCCGCCAGCTTCTGCTGGGTTTCTTTATCCTGTGCCGGATGCTGCATCACAGGCATCATATTATCGGCAATGGTGGTCGCCGGTTTAACCAGGTACTGGTTAGGGTGATCATACCCGGCATAACCTTCGCGCGCGGTAGCGGTTGACGGGGTATCTGCAGCACTGGCCAGCAAAGGAATAGCGGCGGCGATTGCGATCACCAGTAGTTTGGGTGAAAACGAAATTTCCATGCAAAATGCTCCGGTTTCATGTCATTAAATGGATGACGTAATTAAGCATTGATAATTGAGATCCCTCTCCCTGATAAAATGGGTATATAAATAATTATGATGAAAATATATTATTTATTTGCCATGAGAATGAATCGAAAGATCAGGAGAGCGTTTTCAATCCTACCCCTGGTGCGGGGGATATGTAAGGCAGGTTTATTGTATAGTGTTGATTATTGATGCTGTTTTTGATTAGGAGTGTAATTAATATATATATTGGTTATTGAATATTTTTAACAATTCACAGTATTTATAATTAAAGAGAGTAAGGTGCTGGATAATATTTGCTCAGGTAATTATTGCGAATGAAAGAAACCTGGATTGCAGAATTTTCTCATAACAAGTATTAAAGGATGTTATTTCCCGGGCCTGTATGGCATAATAATTGGGTAGATGCTCATTCCATCTCTTATGTTCGCCTTAGTGCCTCATAAACTTAGGAATGACGCAGAGCCGTTTACGGTGCTTATCGTCCACTGACAGATGTCGCTTATGCCTCATCAGACACCATGGACACAACGTTGAGTGAAGCACCCACTTGTTGTCATACAGACCTGTTTTAACGCCTGCTCCGTAATAAGAGCAGGCGTTTTTTTATGGCTGAATAAACAACAGGCTACGTCGCTCTTGCGTCATTGGTTGTGCATTTAGCACCCTTACAAGAGAGCCTACCGTGACGATGGGAAGAAACTGATTATTCTCTATTCCGGTTAAATCGCGTCCGCAGCGAGCGGCGATATCTTCGACCAGCTCTTCTAACTCAACGGCATCGTTTACCAAATCCAGATCTTCGTCCAGTTTATCGTCGGCTTTAAGTGGCAGTGGGTAGCCGATATAGCCGTTTTCTTGCAAGGTATTCCACACAGCCCGAATGATCCATGTATCTACGGTACGAGGGTTAAACTGGCGTGCAAACTGACAAATGGAAAGCCCCTGACGTTTATCGGCCATGATTCGGCGTTTCTCGAGGAGCTTGATTTTATCCTGCTTCGCGGCGGCTATCAGAGACACAATAAAAAGTGATAACCAGAAGATGAAGGTGTTGCCCGTACGCACGAAGGAAATAGTCAGCCAGCCTACGCCAGCCAGAGCAGCACATATCAAAAAGCAGAGTAACAACCTTACCCGAACAGGATTACTTTCAGGCGATGGCAAGCGGAAAAGGTAGCGGGAAGGCATGCGCATTTTTGACATCCTTGTAAAAAAATATCGCCTCTGAACGAGGCGATATAAATTACTGCGGCGGGTTGTTCTGCAACGTCAACATCAAACCGTCGCGGCGCATCGATGCGGCTTCTTCCGGTTTGTGCAGTCTGTCCAGCGCGTCGGCAAGCCATGCGTAATCGTAGGCGTCCGGGCGTTGTTTCAGTGCCGCGCGGAAGGCGAGCGATGCTTCCTGCCATTCACCGTGTTTCATCAGCGACTGACCCAGCGTGCTCCACAACAGCGGGCGATCGCCGACGTTTTTGATTTGCTGGCGTAGCACTTTTTCAAGCTGTTCCGGATTGTTGGTTTTCAGTCGTGGGATCGGCAGCAGTAGGCGATCATCATACTGGCGTTTCAGGCCGTCGATGATAATTTGCTGGGCAGTATCATGATCGTCACATTCAATAAGATGTTCCGCCATTGCCACCTGCAAAGCCACCTGATGACGCGTTTTCCGGCTTTGGTTTTTCCACCAGTTACGTAAACCTTCGCTGCCGTCATCGGCCCGTGCCTGATTCATCAGACCAATCCATGCCTGTTGTTCCAGTATTGCGCGATGTTCTTCATCACCAACGTGGGCTTTCGCCATTGACGGGATTATGTCCAGCAGTGAACTCCACGCGCCGGTACGGATATACGCTTGTTCTGCCAGACGCAGCACTTCCGGATGGCGTGGTGTGACTTCGAGTAACTTATCCACGCCGTGGCGTGCCGCATGATTTTCATTACGCGCCAGTTGCAGGCGAACGCGGGCGATTTCCACCGGAATGGTGTCGTTGCCCGCAAGTTCCGCTGCGCGTTCCAGATGCTGATTGGCGCGCGCTTCATCGCCGCGTTGCTGTGCGGCTTCGGCAGCCAGCAGGTAGTTCACCACCGGCTGTTCAGCGTGATCGGCATTTTTTGACATCAGCTTTTCAACTTGCTGATAATCGCCTTCCGCTAGTTTTAGCAGTGCCTGTTCAGTCTGCTTACGTGCGCGGCGACGCTTACGTCCGACAAACCAACCCCGGGTGTGCGCGCCGGTGCGGAAGATCCGCCGCAGTAGCCACTCAATGGCAAACAGCACGACCATCGCCAGAATCAAAATGATCGCCAGGCCAGTCACGCTGGTTTCGATATTGTAGTTGTCGGTCTGGATCAGTACGTAACCCTGATGACCGGCAATCATCGGGCCGACCACGATCCCCGCAATCAGCAACACAAAGAGCAATAACACTTTTAGCATGGTTATTCTCCTTGCGGCGCGGCTGCCGGAGTATCAGCTTGCGGTGCAGGTGCAGGTGCAGGTGCAGGTGCAGGTGCAGGTGCAGGTGCAGGTGCAGGTGCAGGTGCAGGTGCAGGTGCAGGTTTAGCTTCCGTTGCCCCTGCTGCCGGTTGTGCCAGCAGGTTACGCACGCGAGTCTGCATCAGTTTTTCCAGCATCGCCTGGCTTTGCAGTGTTTCCGGGAGATCCATCGAGATATTTTGCTGGCTTAACTGGTCCACCTCGTCGAGAAACGCTTTGGTGGTGGCATCTTCAGTATCGTAATAAGCACGAACCCAGGTGGAGACGTTCTCCAGCGCCTGGCGGTACGTCTCTTCCTGATGACGCGGCACAGCTTGTGCGGCGACCAGCAGACGGGAACGAATATTTTCGCGCAGATAGATATCCTGATTCGGCGCTAACAGCGGTACGGCAGTATCATCACGACGGCGAATCGTAATGAAGTTGTCCATAAAACTCTGCCAGCTTTTTTGCAGATTGACGCGCCATTCGCTGATGGAGCTGGAAAGCTCTTCACCATCGGAATCCATTGGCGAACCGTCGCTATCATTGTCGGCCAGACGCAGGTTATCCACTTGATTAGAGAGCTGATTCAACTTGAGGATAATACCGTCATAATCCACCTGTGATACCGCAGAAAGGCTGGCGATATCATCGGTAATTGCCCGACGAACAGCAATAAGGCTGGGGTCATTCATATCTGCCAGGCTGGCATCAGCGCTTTTCAGTAACGCTGCTGCGGTGGTGACGTCCTGATCGCTCCAGAGTTTACGTCCGGCAAGTTTTACCAGAAAGTCCGCCTGTGCCAGAAGCCAGGTTTTGGCATCGCTACCAGAGATGGTAGCGACCTTTTGTTGGACTTCATCCAGCTGTTTTGCCAGCGTTTCTTGCTGTCGATTCGCTTGCTCTAACTGTACAGCCTGTTGCTTAATAATGCCTTCCAGCTCCGCTTTTTGGCTTTCCTGGGCTTTTTGCAGTGCCGTGAGTTGGCTCGCCAGGGCATCGCTGGTGGCAGTCTGACTGACGGCCTGTTGTTTACCCCAGCCATACAAACCGACGCCTGCTGCCAGAGCAATGGCGATAGCCACCGCACTGAGAATCAGAGCGGTACTATTCTTACTCTTCTTTTCTGCAACGACAGGTTGTGGCGTGGTGTCCACGGCCTCCCTGGTATCTTCAACCACGGCGGAGGTTTTTTCTTGTTCCGTCATTATGGCTTCCTGTTATGAGAGTTATTGTAATGCCCGTAATAGCGCATCGTTGTCAGCGTTATCGGCGACCTTAATGTCATTCCAGCCCAGTTCCCGGGCGAGTTTCGCCAAACGCTCACTGACGACCAAAAGCCGACAGCGTAGTAACCAGTGCTCACGATACCATTGTGGGATCAATGACCAGAATTGATGCAACATTTCACCGCTGGTAACAACGACGGTCGTCACCTCGCGGGATTGCCAACGCATCGCCTCTTCTGCACCGTCATAATGAATGGCGCACCGTTGATAACATTCACAAAAAGTGACTTCAGCACCGCGTGCCGTCAGAGTTTCTCCAATCAGCTCACGACCGCCGTTGCCACGTAATATCAGCGCACGTTTGCCCGCAATACTTTGTAATTCCGGTAATTGTAGCAAGACTTCACTGATTTCCCGATCCTGCGGATAACGAACCTGGTGCCCGCTCACGGTATGCAGCGCCAGCGCAGTGGTGCGGCCGATGGCGAAATAACCAGCAAGTAATGGCCATTTAAGAGCTTGCTGATGCAGTTGTGATTGGGCAAAAGCAACGGCGTGTTGCGAAAGGGCAAACAATAGATCGCCTTTACCAAGTGCTGATAGCTGGTCGGCAAGTTGTGGCAATTGCCGACCCGGGGAAAACTCTATCAGCGGAAAATGCCAGGCCACCTGCCCCAGTGTGCGCAGACGGCTCACTAACTCTTCTCCAGCTGGAGATGGGCGGGTGACCAGGATACTCATGCTGGCGCGTCTCCGTTGTAGACTTCAGCGAGAATCTCCCGTGCGCCGTTATTCAGTAGCTCTTCCGCCAGTGAAATCCCCATTTGCTCGGCATCCTGCGGCGCACCGCGGCGTTCACCACGAATAATCTGCGAACCGTCCGGCGCACCGACCAGCGCACGCAACCAGATTTTGCCGTCGACAAGTTCGGCATAGCTGCCAATCGGCACCTGACAACCCCCTTCCAGACGGGTATTCATCGCACGTTCAGCGGTGACGCGTAGCGCGGTTTCATGGTGATTAAGTGCGGCAAGAAGCTCGCGGGTACGCGTATCATCAAGGCGGCATTCAATACCTACGGCACCTTGTCCGACTGCCGGAAGAGAAATTTCTGGGGGCAGCGCAGCGCGAATGCGGGACTCCAGCCCTAAACGTTTTAATCCAGCCACGGCAAGAATAATGGCATCGTATTCGCCGTTATCCAGCTTGCTAAGGCGTGTTCCAACGTTCCCACGCAGAGAGCGGATAATCAGGTCCGGGCGGCGTTCCGCCAGTTGGCACTGGCGACGTAAGCTGGAAGTCCCGACGATACTGCCAGCCGGTAACGCATCCAGACTGTCATAATTATTGGACACAAAGGCATCACGCGGATCCTCGCGTTCGCAAATGGTGACCAGCCCCAGACCTTGCGGGAATTCAACCGGCACATCTTTCATCGAATGTACGGCGATATCGGCGCGGTTTTCCAGAAGCGCGACTTCCAGCTCTTTAACAAATAAGCCTTTTCCGCCAACTTTCGCCAGCGGCGTATCAAGAATTACATCGCCGCGCGTCACCATCGGTACTAGTTCAACGACTAATCCCGGATGGCTCGCCATCAACTTGTCTTTGACATAGTGTGCCTGCCAGAGTGCAAGTGGGCTTTGGCGTGTGGCAATTCTTAAAACATTGTCTAACATGCTTGTTACCGTCATTATCATCCGTGGTCCATCCTAACATCCTTGCTGGAGCGATGTCAGTGTTGTGGTGAAACGTTGACGTTAATGCAAAACGTAAATTGAATCCTGACAGGCGCTTCAAGCCGTCGTAATAAGGAATTTACAGAGAATAAACGGTGCTACACTTGTATGTAGCGCATCTTTCTTTACGGTCAATCAGCAAGGTGTTAAATTGATCACGTTTTAGACCATTTTTTCGTCGTGAAACTAAAAAAACCAGGCGCGGAAAGTGGTAACAGTTACCTTTGACATACGAAATATCCCGAATGCCGCGTGTTTCCGTTGATGTTGCCGGAATCACAGACATGACGGGTAGCAAATCAGGCGATACGTCTTGTACCTCTATATTGAGACTCTGAAACAGAGACTGGATGCCATAAATCAATTGCGCGTGGATCGCGCGCTTGCTGCCATGGGGCCTGCATTCCAACAGGTTTACAGTCTGCTGCCGACATTGTTGCACTATCACCATCCGCTAATGCCGGGTTACCTTGATGGTAACGTTCCCAAAGGCATTTGCCTTTACACGCCTGATGAAACCCAACGCCACTACCTGAACGAACTTGAACTGTATCGTGGAATGTCAGTACAGGACCCGCCGAAAGGCGAGCTTCCGATTACTGGTGTATACACCATGGGCAGTACTTCGTCGGTAGGGCAAAGTTGTTCCTCTGACCTGGATATCTGGGTCTGTCATCAATCCTGGCTCGATAGCGAAGAGCGCCAGTTACTACAACGTAAATGCAGCCTGCTGGAAAGCTGGGCTGCCTCGCTGGGTGTGGAAGTTAGCTTCTTCCTGATTGATGAAAACCGTTTCCGCCACAACGAGAGTGGCAGTCTGGGGGGCGAAGATTGCGGTTCCACCCAGCATATACTGCTTCTTGATGAATTTTACCGTACCGCCGTGCGTCTCGCCGGTAAGCGTATTCTGTGGAATATGGTGCCTTGCGACGAAGAAGAGCATTACGATGACTACGTGATGACGCTCTACGCGCAGGGCGTGCTGACGCCAAATGAATGGCTGGATCTCGGCGGCTTAAGCTCGCTTTCTGCTGAAGAGTACTTTGGTGCCAGCCTTTGGCAACTCTACAAAAGTATCGATTCCCCGTACAAAGCGGTGCTGAAGACACTGCTGCTGGAAGCCTATTCCTGGGAATACCCGAACCCACGCCTGCTGGCGAAAGATATCAAACAGCGTTTGCACGACGGCGAGATTGTGTCGTTTGGCCTCGATCCGTACTGCATGATGCTGGAGCGTGTTACTGAATACCTGACGGCGATTGAAGATTTCACCCGTCTGGATTTAGTACGCCGCTGCTTCTATTTAAAAGTGTGCGAAAAACTCAGCCGTGAACGCGCCTGCGTAGGCTGGCGTCGTGAAGTGTTAAGCCAGTTGGTGAAAGAGTGGGAATGGGACGATGCTCGTCTGGCAATGCTCGATAACCGTGCTAACTGGAAGATAGATCAGGTGCGTGAGGCGCACAACGAGCTGCTCGACGCAATGATGCAGAGCTACCGTAATCTGATCCGCTTTGCGCGCCGCAATAACCTTAGCGTCTCCGCCAGCCCGCAGGATATCGGCGTGCTGACGCGTAAACTGTACGCCGCGTTTGAAGCATTACCGGGTAAAGTGACGCTGGTAAATCCGCAGATTTCACCTGATCTCTCGGAACCGAATCTGACCTTTATTTATGTACCGCCGGGCCGTGCTAACCGTTCAGGTTGGTATCTGTATAACCGTGCGCCAAATATTGAGTCGATCATCAGCCATCAGCCGCTGGAATATAACCGTTACCTGAATAAGCTAGTGGCCTGGGCGTGGTTTAACGGCCTGTTGACTTCACGTACACGCTTGTACATTAAGGGCAATGGCATTGTTGATCTGCCGAAGTTGCAAGAGATGGTGGCCGATGTGTCGCACCACTTCCCATTGCGTCTGCCCGCACCGACGCCAAAAGCGCTCTACAGTCCATGTGAAATTCGCCATCTGGCAATAATTGTTAATCTGGAATATGACCCGACGACGGCATTCCGTAACCAGGTAGTACATTTCGATTTTCGTAAGCTGGATGTTTTCAGCTTTGGTGAAGAGCAAAAATGCCTGGTGGGTAGTGTTGACTTGCTGTACCGCAACTCGTGGAACGAAGTGCGTACGCTGCACTTCAACGGTGAGCAGTCGATGATTGAAGCCCTGAAAACCATTCTCGGCAAAATGCATCAGGACGCCGCACCGCCCGATAGCGTGGAAGTCTTCTGCTACAGCCAGCATCTGCGCGGTTTAATTCGCACCCGCGTGCAGCAACTGGTTTCTGAGTGTATTGAACTGCGTCTTTCCAGCACCCGCCAGGAAACTGGGCGCTTCAAGGCACTGCGCGTTTCTGGTCAAACCTGGGGTTTGTTCTTCGAACGCCTGAATGTATCGGTACAGAAACTGGAGAACGCCATCGAGTTTTATGGCGCTATTTCGCATAACAAACTGCACGGCCTGTCAGTGCAGGTTGAAACCAATCACGTCAAATTACCGGCGGTGGTGGACGGCTTTGCCAGCGAAGGGATCATCCAGTTCTTCTTCGAAGAAACGCAAGACGAGAATGGCTTTAATATCTACATTCTCGACGAAAGCAACCGAGTTGAGGTGTATCACCACTGCGAAGGTAGCAAAGAGGAGCTGGTGCGTGACGTCAGCCGCTTCTACTCGTCATCGCACGACCGTTTTACCTACGGCTCTAGCTTCATTAACTTCAACCTGCCGCAGTTCTATCAGATTGTGAAGGTCGATGGTCGCGAACAGGTGATTCCGTTCCGCACAAAATCTATTGGCAACATGCCACCTGCCAATCAGGACAACGATACGCCGCTGTTACAGCAGTATTTTTCGTGATGAGCGAGCCGGAAAGCGAGGCTTATCCGGCATGCAATTTTAGCGGAAACTGACTGTTTCACCCGCCTGCTGCGTTGCCGCCTGTTCCAGCAAATCCCAGAAGGTTTCACCGCTACGGTCGCAAATCCACTCGTCGCCTTTCAGATCAAAATGGTAGCCGCCCTGTTTGGTTGCCAGCCATACCTGGTGCAGCGGTTCCTGGCGGTTGATAATGATTTTGCTGCCGTTCTCAAAGGTAATGGTCAGCACGCCACCGTTGATTTCGCAGTCGATATCGCTGTCGCCATCCCAGTCGTCCAGATGCTTTTCAATGGTTAGCCACAGTTGGTCAGCCAGGCGATGAAATTCACTGTCGTTCATTGTTGTATCCTGTTTTTAAGTGATGGCGGCAGTATAGCGGCATGGGGTCAGGGCTTCAAAGGTTGCACCTCTGCTGCTGCGTTCCGGCATGATTCATCCGTCACCGGAATAATAATGTCTCTGTATAGCGAAAGATTTGTCTCTTCATTAGGGCGCAGGTACACCACGCCTTTCCCTGTTTCTGGTAAACATTATGATCAGGTTCACCGAGCGAGCATCCCTACGCTGACGGAACTAAAAAAAGACAACAAACAAACCACATTGCGATAGTGCATAAAGCCATCCTGGCGCGAGGTGCCGATCACGAAACTACCAGCAAAACATAAATCCCCACGTGTAAGCGTTATACTCGCAGCAAATCCTCACTTTTCAGACTTCATAAAGAGTCGCTAAATGCTTGCTTTTACGCCTTCTCCTGCGATGATAGAAAGCAGAAAGCGATGAACTTTACAGGCAATCCATAATGAAAAACGTGTTTAAGGCACTCACTGTATTACTTACTCTCTTCAGCCTGACGGGCTGCGGTCTGAAAGGTCCGCTCTATTTCCCGCCTGCAGATAAAAACGCACCGCCGCCGACCAAACCGGTAGAGACGCAAACGCAATCCACGTTGCCGGATAAAAACGACCGCGCCACAGGCGATGGCCCATCCCAGGTGAATTACTAAAAGTCAGTTTCTGTACCCGCGTGATTGGAGTAAATGATGCAGTTCTCGAAAATGCATGGCCTTGGCAACGATTTTATGGTCGTCGACGCGGTAACGCAGAATGTCTTTTTTTCACCGGAGCTGATTCGTCGCCTGGCGGATCGGCACCTGGGGGTAGGGTTTGACCAGTTGCTGGTGGTTGAGCCGCCTTACGATCCTGAACTGGATTTTCACTATCGCATTTTTAATGCTGATGGCAGTGAAGTGGCGCAGTGCGGCAACGGCGCGCGCTGCTTTGCCCGTTTTGTGCGTCTGAAAGGGCTGACCAATAAGCGCGATATCCGCGTCAGCACTGCCAACGGGCGGATGGTTCTGACCGTCACCGATGATGATCTGGTCCGCGTAAATATGGGCGAGCCCAACTTCGAACCTTCCGCTGTGCCGTTTCGCGCTAACAAAGCGGAAAAAACCTATATTATGCGCGCCGCCGAGCAGACAATCTTATGCGGTGTGGTGTCGATGGGAAATCCGCACTGCGTGATTCAGGTCGATGATGTCGATATCGCGGCGGTAGAAACGCTTGGCCCTGTTCTGGAAAGCCACGAACGTTTCCCGGAGCGCGCCAATATCGGTTTTATGCAAGTGGTTAAGCGCGAGCATATTCGTTTACGCGTTTATGAGCGTGGGGCAGGAGAAACCCAGGCCTGCGGCAGCGGCGCGTGTGCGGCGGTTGCGGTAGGGATTCAGCAAGGTTTGCTGGCCGAAGAAGTACGTGTGGAACTCCCTGGTGGTCGTCTTGATATCGCCTGGAAAGGTCCGGGTCATCCGTTATATATGACGGGTCCGGCAGTACATGTTTACGACGGATTTATTCATCTATGAAGCAACCAGGGGAAGAACTACAGGAAACACTCACGGAGCTTGATGACCGGGCGGTTGTCGATTATCTGATTAAAAATCCTGAGTTTTTTATCCGCAATGCGCACGCAGTAGAAGCGATACGTGTGCCGCATCCGGTACGTGGTACCGTTTCGCTGGTCGAGTGGCATCTGGCTCGCGCGCGTAACCATATTCATGTTCTGGAAGAGAACATGTCGCTGTTGATGGAACAGGCTATCGCCAACGAAGGCCTGTTTTATCGCTTACTCTACTTGCAGCGTAGTCTCACCGCCGCCAGCAGTCTCGACGATATGCTGATGCGTTTTCACCGCTGGGCGCGTGATTTAGGGCTGGCGGGCGCGAGTGTGCGCCTGTTTCCGGATCGTTGGCGCTTAGGTGCGCCGTCGAACCATACTCATCTGGCATTAAGCCGTCAGGCTTTTGAACCACTGCGTATTCAGCGGCTGGGGCAGGAGCAGCATTATCTGGGGCCGCTTAACGGGCCGGAGTTGCTGGTGGTGCTACCGGAAGCGAAAGCGGTGGGATCGGTGGCGATGTCGATGCTGGGAAGCGATGCTGATTTAGGCGTAGTGCTGTTCACCAGCCGCGATGCCAATCACTATCAACAAGGACAGGGAACGCAGTTACTTGATGAAATTGCGCTGATGATGCCGGAGCTTCTGGAGCGTTGGATTGAACGCGTATGACCAATTTACATACCGATGTAGAACGCTATCTACGTTATCTGAGCGTGGAGCGTCAGCTTAGCCCAATAACTCTGCTTAACTACCAGCGCCAGCTTGAGGCGATCATCAATTTTGCCAGCGAAAATGGCCTGCAAAGTTGGCAGCAATGCGATGTGACGATGGTGCGCAATTTTGCTGTACGCAGTCGCCGTAAAGGGCTGGGCGCGGCAAGCCTCGCATTACGCCTCTCTGCGCTACGTAGCTTTTTTGACTGGCTGGTCAGCCAGAACGAACTCAAAGCCAACCCGGCAAAAGGTGTTTCGGCACCGAAAGCGCCGCGTCATCTGCCAAAAAATATCGACGTCGATGATATGAATCGGCTGCTGGATATTGATATCAACGATCCCCTCGCCGTGCGCGATCGGGCAATGCTGGAAGTGATGTACGGCGCGGGTCTGCGTCTTTCCGAGCTGGTGGGGCTGGACATCAAACACCTCGACCTGGAGTCTGGCGAAGTGTGGGTGATGGGGAAAGGCAGTAAAGAGCGCCGCCTGCCAATTGGTCGCAACGCTGTGGCGTGGATTGAGCACTGGCTTGATTTGCGCGATCTGTTTGGCAGCGAAGACGACGCGCTTTTCCTGTCGAAACTGGGCAAGCGTATCTCCGCGCGTAATGTACAGAAACGCTTTGCCGAATGGGGCATAAAACAAGGGCTGAATAATCACGTTCACCCGCATAAATTACGTCACTCTTTCGCTACGCATATGCTGGAGTCGAGCGGTGATCTTCGTGGTGTGCAGGAGCTGCTGGGTCATGCCAACCTCTCCACCACGCAAATCTATACTCATCTTGATTTTCAACACCTTGCCTCGGTGTACGATGCGGCGCATCCACGAGCCAAACGGGGGAAATAATGCGTTTTTACCGGCCTTTGGGGCGCATCTCGGCGCTCACTTTTGACCTGGATGATACCCTTTATGATAACCGTCCGGTGATCCAACGTACCGAGCAAGAAGCTCTTATCTTTGTGCAAAATTATCATCCGGCGCTGCGCAGCTTCCAGAATGAAGATCTGCAACGTCTGCGTCAGGCGGTACGGGAAGCGGAACCCGAGATTTATCACGACGTAACGCGCTGGCGTTTTCGTTCGATTGAACAAGCGATGCTCGACGCCGGGCTGAGCGCGGAGGAAGCCAGTGCCGGCGCACACGCGGCAATGATCAACTTTGCCAAATGGCGTAGCCGGATCGATGTTCCGCAGCAAACCCACGACACCTTAAAACAGCTGGCGAAGAAATGGCCGCTGGTGGCGATCACCAACGGTAACGCCCAGCCGGAGCTGTTTGGCCTGGGCGACTACTTTGAGTTTGTGCTGCGTGCTGGCCCACACGGGCGCTCAAAACCGTTCAGCGATATGTACTTCCTGGCGGCGGAAAAACTCAACGTGCCGATCGGCGAGATCTTACATGTCGGGGACGATCTCACCACTGACGTGGGCGGGGCAATTCGCAGCGGAATGCAGGCCTGTTGGATCAGACCGGAAAATGGCGATCTGATGCAAACCTGGGACAGCCGTTTACTCCCGCATCTGGAAATTTCCCGGTTGGCATCTCTGACCTCGCTGATATAATCAGCAAATCTGTATATATACCCAGCTTTTTGGCGGAGGGCGTTGCGCTTCTCCGCCCAACCTATTTTTACGCGGCGGTGCCAATGGATGTTTCTTACCTGCTCGATAGCCTTAATGACAAACAGCGCGAAGCGGTGGCCGCGCCACGCAGCAACCTTCTGGTGCTGGCGGGCGCGGGCAGTGGTAAGACGCGCGTACTGGTGCATCGTATCGCCTGGCTGATGAGCGTGGAAAACTGCTCGCCATACTCGATTATGGCGGTGACGTTTACCAACAAAGCGGCGGCGGAGATGCGTCATCGTATCGGGCAACTGATGGGCACCAGCCAGGGCGGCATGTGGGTCGGCACCTTCCACGGGCTGGCGCACCGCCTGCTGCGTGCGCACCACATGGACGCCAACCTGCCGCAGGATTTCCAGATCCTCGATAGTGAAGACCAGCTGCGCCTGCTTAAGCGTCTGATCAAGGCGATGAACCTCGACGAGAAGCAGTGGCCACCGCGCCAGGCAATGTGGTACATCAACAGCCAGAAAGATGAAGGGCTGCGCCCGCATCACATTCAGAGCTATGGTAACCCGGTGGAGCAGACCTGGCAGAAGGTGTATCAGGCGTATCAGGAAGCGTGTGACCGCGCGGGCCTGGTGGACTTCGCCGAGCTGCTGCTGCGCGCCCACGAACTGTGGCTTAACAAGCCGCATATCCTGCAACACTACCGCGAACGTTTTACCAACATCCTGGTGGACGAATTCCAGGATACCAACAACATTCAGTACGCGTGGATCCGCCTGCTGGCGGGCGACACTGGCAAGGTGATGATCGTCGGTGATGACGACCAGTCAATCTACGGCTGGCGCGGGGCGCAGGTCGAGAACATTCAGCGTTTCCTCAATGATTTCCCCGGTGCTGAAACTATCCGTCTGGAGCAGAACTACCGCTCTACCAGCAATATTCTGAGCGCCGCTAACGCCCTGATTGAAAACAACAACGGGCGTCTGGGTAAAAAACTGTGGACCGATGGCGCGGACGGCGAGCCGATTTCCCTCTATTGTGCCTTTAACGAACTCGATGAAGCGCGTTTTGTGGTTAACCGCATCAAAACCTGGCAGGACAACGGCGGGGCACTTGCCGAGTGCGCCATTCTCTACCGCAGCAACGCCCAGTCGCGTGTGCTGGAAGAGGCGTTATTGCAGGCGAGTATGCCGTACCGTATTTACGGCGGGATGCGCTTCTTCGAACGTCAGGAAATCAAAGATGCGCTCTCGTATCTGCGCCTGATTGCCAACCGCAACGACGACGCGGCCTTTGAGCGTGTGGTGAATACGCCAACGCGGGGTATTGGTGACCGGACGCTGGACGTGGTACGTCAGACATCGCGCGATCGCCAGTTAACACTCTGGCAGGCGTGCCGTGAACTGTTGCAGGAAAAAGCCCTCGCCGGACGTGCAGCCAGCGCCTTGCAACGGTTTATGGAATTAATCGACGCCTTAGCGCAGGAAACTGCCGATATGCCTCTACATGTACAGACTGACCGGGTAATTAAAGACTCCGGCCTGCGCACCATGTACGAGCAGGAGAAGGGCGAAAAAGGCCAGACGCGTATCGAAAACTTAGAGGAACTGGTGACGGCAACGCGCCAGTTCAGCTACAACGAAGAAGACGAAGATTTAATGCCGCTGCAGGCGTTCCTCTCCCATGCGGCACTGGAAGCAGGTGAAGGGCAGGCGGATACCTGGCAGGATGCGGTGCAGTTGATGACGCTACACTCGGCGAAAGGTCTGGAGTTTCCGCAGGTGTTTATCGTTGGTATGGAAGAGGGCATGTTCCCAAGCCAAATGTCGCTGGATGAAGGCGGGCGTCTGGAAGAAGAACGGCGTCTGGCCTACGTTGGCGTAACCCGCGCGATGCAGAAACTGACGCTGACCTACGCGGAAACTCGCCGTCTGTATGGCAAAGAGGTTTACCATCGCCCGTCGCGCTTTATTGGCGAGCTGCCGGAAGAGTGTGTGGAAGAGGTGCGCCTGCGCGCCACGGTAAGCCGCCCGGTCAGCCATCAGCGGATGGGTACGCCAATGGTCGAGAATGACAGCGGCTACAAACTCGGCCAGCGCGTGCGCCACGCCAAGTTTGGTGAAGGCACTATCGTCAATATGGAAGGCAGCGGCGAGCATAGCCGTTTGCAGGTGGCATTCCAGGGCCAGGGAATTAAATGGCTGGTGGCAGCTTACGCCCGGCTGGAGACGGTGTAATTTACGATTCCGTTGCGGGATGAGGTGCTGCGCACCTTATTCGGCCTACAGAAATGGCACCCGGTAGGCCGGATAAGGCGTTTACGCCGCATCCGGCATCAGCACCTTACTTAGCGCACTTCTTCACATCAATATTCCAGTCAGCACCAGACGCAACCTGATGTTTCTGCGCGAAATTATCCATATTCAGCGCCACGGAAACATTCAACAAGCTGTTCAGATACACCATCGGCTGGCCTTCCGGCACATCGCCGAAGCTGGCGACATACGGCATTTTCCCTGCGTACTTTTGCTGGGAACCTTCGGAAATGGTCACACATAACGTATCGTTGAGTTTGATCCCCGCCTGATTCAACAACTCGTCGCTGATATTGCTCCAGACGTTACCGTACTGAATATCAAGAATCGGGATATTGCCCTTCACTTCACCTTTTGTCGCTTTCGCTTTCTGATAAGGCAGTTCGACAACTTTTGCCGGAAGCTCAGGCCCCACCTGCTCAAAGGAAATCGCTCCGGAAGCCAGACGCGCACTGGTGTAGGCATATACATCGCGACCATGGAAGGTATATGACTTTTCGGAACCTTTCAGGCGGTTGGTTTTTTCATCGATTTGCCGGACGCTCTCAATACCCAGCGATTCCGCCACCAAAGTGAGCGTACCGTTATCTGGTGAAACGAAGTACTGACCGTTTTTGGTTTTCAGCACCACCGATTTACGGTCAGTGCCTACGCCCGGATCGACCACACTGACAAACACCGAACCTTGCGGCCAGTAACTGGCAGTCTGATACAGGCGATAAGCACCTTCCCAGATGTTATACGGTGGAATTTCGTGGGTTAAATCAAAGATTTTAAGATTATGGTCAACGCCGAAAGCGACGCCTTTCATCGCCGAGACGGCCCCATCTTTCAGGCTAAAATCCGTTTGTAAAATCAAAGCGTTATCCGCATAAGCGGACGATGATCCCAGACACGTTAATAAAAATAACGTTGCGAGCGTTTTTTTCATTTTTGTTTCCCTTCATTTATCTGATGATTTTCCAGCTGTGTAGCCAGCCCCAGTTTGTCTGGCCTCCTCGAGTGTACAATGCTTAACTTTTCCGCTCGACGGAAATCATGGTAACAAAAGGATAGCGTTGCCACGGGATTGCCCCGCCTTTCACATACATATGTGAAATCGTGCCATCAAGATAAAGCAGCTGCTCGACGTCCAGTTTCGCTTTGGCATAACAGGCAAAATCATAAAAATTTGTCGCCTGCTGGCTCAACAAAAACACAGCGTTCCCTTGTTTATTAATCCCCACACCGTTACGGATTTTGCGTGAGGCGACGTTGGGATGAATACGCGGATTAATTACGCCATTTTCCATCAGCATTGGCCCTGACTGCACCGCAAACTGAATCTCTTTACTGGCTTTAAAGGCATCCAAACGAACGATGCCGACTTTATTTCCCGCAACATAAAAAACGCCGCCAGGACGGATAAAGAAATTACCTTCCCCCGAGGCGAGATTTAACGCCACTTTCTGCTGACCGTTTTCGATGTACAAACCGAGCGGCGCATAGCTTTCATCATAGATGCCGCCGTTCATCACCATCTGAACCTGATCCTGATTATTAACATCAGCCAGCAGCGCATGTAACGTTCCCCACGCTTCGCCATTGGCTTTTTGCCAGTACATTTTCACCCGTTCGGTTTGAGGATTAACGGTATACGCCTGCACAGTCAGCGTTGGGTCAGAGAGCGCGCAGTCATCAGCAGCAACAGCAAACAAGGGGAGCAAGGTGAGAGCGAGAAAAATCCGTTTGAGATTCAAGGTGATCATTCCTTTACCAATGAGTAGCTGATGCGCCATTATAGGTCCTGGATGTGGGATTTTTTTATCCTGTTAATGACCTTGACGAGTACCAAAAAGCGCGAAGTTCAACTATTGTTCTGTGGTGTTCTGTTGCGTGTTGACGGCAAAATTTTGCTGGCGTAACATGCGCGCACGATCACTCTAAGAGGACATTCGCCTTGGACACACCCAGTAGATACTGGCTCATTATCCTGTCATCCAGGATCAACTCCTAAGGCTATCCCCTTTTGCTGATAGCCTTAGCGGTTGTCAGCGACCTCAATTTTCCCGTCGCGCTGAGTCAGGCTGTTTAATGGTCTGAAACCCAATTTGTTTCTGTGTGCCCACCGAACTGTCCGATATTTTAAGCATTGGGAGTCCCGGTCATGCTGAGCGCATTTCAACTGGAAAATAACCGACTGACCCGGCTGGAAGTCGAAGAGTCACAACCCCTTGTAAATGCAGTATGGATTGATCTTGTCGAACCGGATGACGACGAGCGACTGCGCGTACAATCTGAACTTGGCCAGAGCCTGGCAACTCGCCCGGAACTGGAAGACATCGAAGCATCGGCGCGTTTCTTTGAAGACGATGACGGCCTGCATATTCACTCCTTCTTCTTCTTTGAAGATGCGGAAGATCACGCCGGTAACTCTACTGTAGCATTTACCATCCGCGATGGTCGTCTGTTTACACTGCGTGAACGCGAGCTGCCTGCATTCCGTCTGTATCGTATGCGCGCCCGCAGCCAGTCGATGGTAGACGGTAACGCTTACGAGCTGCTGCTGGATCTGTTCGAAACCAAAATCGAACAGTTAGCGGATGAAATTGAAAACATCTACAGCGATCTGGAGCAACTGAGCCGGGTGATTATGGAAGGGCGTCAGGGCGATGAGTACGACGAGGCACTCTCCACATTGGCAGAACTGGAAGATATCGGCTGGAAAGTTCGCCTGTGTCTGATGGATACCCAGCGCGCGCTCAACTTCCTGGTACGTAAAGCACGCTTACCGGGTGGGCAACTGGAGCAGGCGCGTGAAATCCTGCGAGATATCGAGTCCCTGCTGCCGCATAACGAATCCTTGTTCCAGAAGGTGAACTTCTTGATGCAGGCAGCGATGGGCTTTATCAACATCGAGCAGAACCGCATCATCAAAATCTTCTCGGTGGTATCCGTCGTGTTCCTGCCGCCAACGCTCGTCGCTTCCAGCTACGGGATGAACTTTGAGTTTATGCCAGAGTTGAAGTGGAGCTTCGGCTACCCGGCAGCGATTATCTTTATGATCCTCGCGGGCCTGGCACCGTATCTGTACTTTAAGCGCAAGAACTGGCTGTAAAAAGAAGGCGGTGGCTTAGCCTGGCTAAGCCACCTGTTATTCAAAGGCTCCAGGTATTTAACCCTTTTACTTCTTTCTCATAGAACCATTTGTTCGTGTTAACAGCAACATAGGCTGCTACGGCAATTCCCAGAATGTTAACGCCAATTAGTGCACCAACAAATAGAGATAGAATACCAAGTAATAGAACTATAATTGCTTTTTTCCATAATCCCAGGACAAATAAATATATCCAGGAACAGAAGAAAGCAATGAAATTCATTTGAATAGTTAAGCGTTGTCTTACTTTTAATGCTTTAAATGCTGCTTTATATTCTGGTGTTGCCCCCCAGAATCCAGGAAAACCATGTTGATCATAAAAATTAAATCGATATTTCCATTTTTCACTTAATGAACCATCGTTCATATATTCCTTACTCATAAATACTCCGTACTATTGTTTTGATGAATCAGTAGGTGCAAGCATTAGCATACTGAAAGTGGAAAAGTAGAAAATTAAAAAAATCATCGAACCATTGCCTGAACAGGCAAAATCTTCGGCTATCATTGTGATGATAGAGATGATATATACTGCTAATGTACCAAAAACATAAGTTTTTATATATATGAAACCACTATCACGGAGTCGTTGGCAATTCATATTGATAACGAGATAATGGAGTGCGATGGTAGAGACTATAACAAGAAAACCAGCTTCCCCATTGTTAAAAAAAACAATAAGAAAGGCAAAAATGAAATTTATTAAAATAAAGGAAAATATATATCGGCGTCTGGAAATCTTACCGTTCGATGTTGGGATAAACATACGTAACATAAATTTTACATCCTTGTGTGAGTCTCCTGTCAGCATGGCAATATGCCCACTCTCATGCAAGAGCAGGCATATTTTTTCAGAATATATTTATTTTTTATCTGGACGTTCTACGCTGCGTATAAATCGCATCCATCACAAAAATTGCCAGCGCTACCCAAATAAAGGCGAAAGTCACCATCTTATCGGCACCCGGTTTTTCACCATAAAACGTCACAGCCAGCAGGAACATCAGCGTCGGGCCAATGTACTGGAAAAAGCCTAACGTTGAGAGACGCAGGCGCGTGGCTGCGGCGGTAAAACACAACAGCGGTACGGTAGTGACAATACCGGCGGCGATCAGCAGTAAATTCAGCGACATAGGGTTTTGTCCCATATGGCTGGTTGAGCTGTCGGCAATAGCAAACAGGTAAATCGCCGCCACGGGCAGCAACCACATGGTTTCGATTAACATGCCGGTTTGCGCTTCAACGGCAATTTTCTTGCGTACCAGGCCGTAGAAGGCAAAACTAAACGCCAGCCCCAGCGCGATAATAGGTAGCGAACCAAAAGTCCACAGCTGGACCAACACGCCACATATCGCCAGAATCACCGCCAGCCATTGCATCCGGCGGAATCGCTCGCCGAGGAAAATCATCCCCAGCACAATGTTCACCAGCGGGTTAATAAAGTAACCAAGGCTCGCTTCCAGCATATGGTGATTGTTCACCGCCCAGATAAACAGTAGCCAGTTGCCGCCAATCAGCACGGCAGAGACTGCCAGCATAAAAATTTTCTGTGGCGTCTGAATCAGCGTTTTTAAATAGGACCACTGGCGGCAGATGCTCATCAGCACCACCATAAAGAAAAACGACCAGATCACGCGATGCGTCAGGATCTCATCGGCGGGCACGTAGTAAATCAGCTTGAAGTACGCTGGGGCGATACCCCAAATAAAATAAGCGGCAAGAGCGAGTAATACGCCCTGCCGCGTTTGTTTTGCATCCATTGGAAAACTCATTTTTTGTTGTTGATAGCAGTTGACCTGCTCAGTTTGCTGACAAAGTGTGCTTTGTTCATGCTGGATGCGGCGTTAACGCCTTATTCAGCCTACAAAACCATGCAAATTCAATATATTGCATTTCTCTGGTAGGCCTGATAAGCGTAGCGCATCAGGCAATTTTGCGTTTGTCATAAGTCTCAGCAGTTTACCTGCTTTTATGTATTCAACCTACCATATAGGTGGCGGTAGCACTGGCAATATAAAGCTGTTCTTCATTGTGCAGTTCAACGCGGGCGACGGCGACTTTATTACCCGCACGCAGCAGGCTACTGGTAGCTGTAAAACGCTCGCCTCTGCCTGGACGTAGATAATCGACGCGAAGATCAATTGTCCCCATCCGCGATAGCCGCTGGCGCAGTTCATCCTCACTGATGGTTTCGTGGCGGGTTAAGGTGCTACCTACACACACCAGACCCGCGGCGACGTCCAGCGCCGACGCAATGACCCCACCGTGCAAAATGCTTTGCGCCCAGTTACCAACCATCATCGGCTGATTTTTAAAGGCCAGCTGTGCAAATTCTTTTTCGTAACGCTCCAGCTCCATCCCCAATGCGCGGTTAAATGGCATGTGATAAACAAACATTTCACCCACTAATTTCAGGGCTTGTTCGGCGGTCAGTACGGCAGACATATCATCCTTACACTTCATTGGTTAATGAAATGTTGATTTTATGCTTCTTTGTTGTTGGTTTCTACTTTAGGAAGGGATAACTAACGGCAATTGAGTTAAGTATGTAAAATAGCCCGCAGAAAAAATATTCATCTAATCAATAATTCGTTACGGAGAACACGATCGATGCGGACTCTACTGGGCTGCTTGTTGCCGATGTGTATGCTGCCGATAGTGGCAAATGCGCAAGAGGCAACGGTGAAAGATGTGCATGACGCGCCAGCAGTACGTGGCAGCATTATCGGCAATATGTTGCAGGAGCATGACAATCCTTTCACCCTTTATCCTTACGACACCAACTACATCATCTACACCCAAACCAGCGATCTCAATAAAGAAGCTATTGCCAGTTACGACTGGGCAGAGAACGCGCGTAAGGATGAAGTAAAGTTCCAGTTGAGCCTGGCGTTTCCGCTGTGGCGGGGGATTTTGGGGCCAAACTCTGTACTGGGCGCTTCCTACACACAGAAATCCTGGTGGCAGCTTTCTAATAGCGATGAGTCATCACCGTTTCGTGAAACCAACTATGAACCGCAATTGTTCCTCGGGTTCGCCACCGATTACAGCTTTGCAGGCTGGACGCTGCGCGATGTAGAGATGGGTTATAATCACGACTCTAACGGACGTTCTGACCCAACTTCCCGTAGTTGGAACCGTATCTACACCCGCCTGATGGCAGAGAACGGTAACTGGCTGGTAGAAGTGAAGCCGTGGTATGTCGTCGGTAATACGGACGATAACCCGGACATCACCAAATATATGGGTTACTACCAGCTTAAAATTGGTTATCACCTCGGTGATGCTGTGCTGAGCGCGAAAGGGCAGTACAACTGGAACACCGGTTATGGTGGTGCGGAGTTAGGCTTAAGCTACCCGATCACCAAACATGTGCGTCTTTATACCCAAGTCTACAGCGGCTATGGCGAATCGCTCATCGACTATAACTTTAACCAGACCCGCGTCGGTGTGGGAGTTATGCTAAACGACCTGTTCTAATGCGAGTTGATTGAAAGGCAAATCTGGAATCCAGCATCCAGGATTATCCTCTCAGAGACTAAAAGCATTGCAGTTTCTCGCGCAGGCGCTGAAAATAGCGCCTGTTTTTATTTCAGGCAATCGGGGTGAATGTGGCGCAGGCGGAAGTGTTGAATCTGGAGTCAGGAGCTAAGCAGGTTTTACAAGAAACCTTTGGCTACCAACAGTTTCGCCCTGGTCAGGAAGAGATCATCGATACCGTACTTTCTGGTCGCGATTGCCTGGTCGTCATGCCCACTGGTGGCGGAAAATCCCTTTGCTATCAAATTCCTGCCTTATTGCTAAACGGCCTTACCGTGGTTGTTTCACCGCTGATTTCGTTGATGAAAGATCAGGTGGATCAACTGCAAGCCAACGGCGTGGCGGCGGCGTGCCTTAACTCGACGCAAACCCGAGAGCAGCAACTTGAAGTGATGACAGGCTGCCGTACCGGGCAAATTCGTCTGCTCTATATCGCGCCGGAACGCCTGATGCTGGATAACTTCCTTGAGCATCTGGCGCACTGGAATCCGGTGTTATTAGCCGTTGATGAAGCGCACTGTATCTCCCAGTGGGGCCACGATTTCCGCCCGGAATATGCCGCGCTCGGTCAGCTGCGTCAGCGTTTTCCGACGCTGCCGTTTATGGCGCTAACCGCCACCGCCGACGACACCACGCGGCAGGATATCGTGCGCCTGCTGGGGCTGAACGATCCGCTAATTCAAATCAGTAGTTTTGACCGTCCGAATATTCGCTACATGCTGATGGAGAAGTTCAAACCTCTCGATCAGTTGATGCGTTACGTGCAGGAACAGCGGGGAAAGTCGGGCATTATCTACTGCAACAGTCGGGCGAAAGTAGAAGACACAGCCGCGCGTCTGCAAAGTAAAGGAATTAGCGCGGCGGCGTATCATGCCGGCCTGGAAAACGATGTTCGCGCCGATGTGCAGGAGAAATTCCAGCGCGATGACCTGCAAATTGTGGTGGCGACCGTGGCGTTCGGCATGGGCATCAATAAACCGAACGTCCGCTTCGTGGTGCATTTTGATATTCCGCGCAATATCGAATCCTATTATCAGGAAACCGGTCGCGCCGGGCGTGATGGCCTGCCCGCGGAAGCGATGCTGTTTTACGATCCGGCTGATATGGCGTGGCTGCGCCGTTGTCTGGAAGAGAAGCCGCAGGGGCAGTTGCAGGATATCGAGCGCCACAAACTCAATGCGATGGGCGCATTTGCCGAAGCGCAAACCTGCCGCCGTCTGGTGTTGCTGAACTATTTTGGCGAAGGTCGTCAGGAGCCGTGCGGGAACTGCGATATCTGCCTCGATCCGCCGAAACAGTACGACGGTTCAACCGATGCGCAGATTGCCCTTTCCACTATTGGTCGCGTAAATCAGCGGTTTGGGATGGGCTATGTGGTGGAAGTGATTCGTGGCGCCAATAACCAGCGTATTCGCGACTATGGTCATGACAAACTGAAAGTCTACGGCATGGGCCGCGATAAAAGTCATGAACACTGGGTAAGCGTGATCCGCCAGCTGATTCACCTCGGCCTGGTGACGCAAAATATTGCCCAGCACTCCGCGTTACAGCTGACAGAAGCCGCGCGCCCGGTACTGCGTGGCGAATCCTCTTTGCAACTTGCCGTGCCGCGTATTGTGGCGCTCAAACCGAAAGCGATGCAGAAATCGTTCGGCGGCAACTATGACCGTAAACTGTTCGCTAAATTACGCAAACTGCGTAAATCGATTGCCGATGAAAGCAATGTCCCGCCGTACGTGGTGTTTAACGACGCAACCTTAATTGAGATGGCGGAACAGATGCCGATCACCGCCAGCGAAATGCTCAGCGTTAACGGCGTTGGGATGCGCAAGCTGGAACGCTTTGGTAAACCGTTTATGACGCTTATCCGCGCGCATGTTGACGGCGACGACGAAGAGTAGTCAGCGGCATAAAAAAGTGCCAGGATGAAGATTCCGTAAACGTTTTCCCCGCGAGTCAATTGTATGTTGATGTTATTCCTCACCGTTGCCATGGTGCACATCGTGGCGCTTATGAGCCCCGGTCCCGATTTCTTTTTTGTCTCTCAGACCGCCGTTAGTCGTTCCCGTAAAGAAGCGATGATGGGTGTGCTGGGCATTACCTGCGGCGTAATGGTTTGGGCTGGGATTGCGCTGCTTGGCCTGCATCTGATTATCGAAAAAATGGCCTGGCTGCATACGCTGATTATGGTAGGTGGTGGCCTGTATCTCTGCTGGATGGGTTATCAGATGCTGCGTAGTGCACTGAAAAAAGAGGTTGTTTCTGCACCTGCGCCACAGGTAGAACTGGCGAAAAGCGGGCGTAGTTTCCTGAAAGGTTTACTGACCAATCTCGCCAATCCGAAAGCGATTATCTACTTTGGCTCGGTGTTCTCGCTGTTTGTCGGCGATAACGTCGGCACCACCGAACGCTGGGGCATTTTCGCGCTGATTATTGTCGAAACGCTGGCATGGTTTACCGTCGTTGCCAGCCTGTTTGCCCTGCCGCAAATGCGCCGTGGTTATCAACGTCTGGCGAAGTGGATTGATGGTTTTGCCGGGGCATTATTTGCCGGATTTGGCATTCATTTGATTATTTCGCGTTGATGCCAGACGCGTCATCAGAGTAAGTCGGATAAGGCGTCTACGCCGCATCCGACATTATTTTTTAAGCATGTCTCGCCGATGCCAACAGCGCTCCCACCAGCATAAACAGCGAGCCGAAAATCTTATTCAATGCCTTCATTTGTTTCGGCCCTTTTATCCATAACGCGATCCGTTGGGCGAGGGTGGCGTAACCGATCATCACAATAATATCGACCACAATGGTGGTGACGCCGAGCACGATATACTGCATAACTTGCGGCTGCTGCGGCATGATGAATTGCGGAAATAGCGCTGCCAGAAACACAATACTTTTGGGATTGGTGAGATTCACAAACACGGCCCGTTGGTACAGATGACGCCGTGATTGGGTCGGGGTCAGCGATTTAAGGTCAATTGCACCAGCGGTGCGCCACTGCTGGATCCCCAGCCAAATCAGGTAAGCCGCTCCCGCCCACTTCAACACTTCAAACGCAATCAATGAGCGGGAAAATAGCGTCCCCAATCCCACGCCAACCAGCACGATATGAATCGCCAGCCCGGTTTGCAAACCAGCAATAGACGCCACTGCACCACGATAACCGTGGTTAAGGGAAGTGGTCATGGTATTGATTGCGCCAGAGCCTGGCGACAAGCTTAAAATGATCGATGTCAGCAGGTAGGCAAACCACCATTCTAAAGTCATGATGAACTCCCGGTGTGTCTATTTTTGTGCCACAATACGCTACTGTCGCAGCGTTGTGTCAGGCACGCTTAAAAAAACGATTTTACGTGGTTTAAGAGGCTGATTACCCGATGTTTCAGCAGCAAAAAGACTGGGAAACAAGAGAAAAAGCGTTTGCTGCTTTTACCATGGGACCGCTGACTGATTTCTGGCGTCAGCGTGATGAAGCAGAGTTTACTGGTGTGGATGACATTCCGGTGCGCTTTGTCCGTTTTCGCGCGCAGCACCATGACCGGGTGGTCGTCATCTGTCCAGGGCGCATTGAGAGCTACGTAAAATATGCGGAACTGGCTTATGACCTGTTTCACCTGGGGTTTGACGTATTAATCATCGACCATCGCGGGCAAGGGCGTTCTGGTCGTCTGTTAGCCGATCCACATCTCGGCCATGTTAATCGCTTTGATGATTATGTTGATGATTTGGCGGCGTTCTGGCAACAAGAGGTCCAGCCAGGTCCGTGGCGTAAACGCTATATACTGGCCCACTCGATGGGCGGCGCAATCTCCACTCTGTTCCTGCAACGCCATCCTGGCGTGTGCGATGCCATTGCACTGACCGCGCCAATGTTCGGCATTGTGATTCGCATGCCGTCATTTATGGCGCGGCAGATTCTAAATTGGGCCGAAGCGCACCCACGTTTTCGCGATGGCTATGCGATAGGTACCGGGCGCTGGCGCGCCTTGCCGTTTACCATCAACGTGCTTACCCACAGCAGGCAGCGATATCGGCGCAATCTACGCTTCTATGCTGATGACCCAACGATTCGTGTCGGCGGGCCGACATACCATTGGGTACGTGAAAGTATTCTGGCCGGAGAACAGGTGTTAGCCGGAGCAGGTGATGACGCCACGCCAACGCTTCTCTTGCAGGCTGAAGAAGAGCACGTGGTGGATAACCGCATGCACGACCGTTTTTGTGAACTTCGCGCCGCCGCGGGCCACCCTGTAGAAGGAGGTCGACCGTTGGTAATTAAAGGTGCGTACCACGAGATCCTTTTTGAAAAGGACGCAATGCGCTCAGTCGCGCTCCACGCCATCGTTGATTTTTTCAACAGGCATAACTCACCCAGCGGAAACCGCTCTACAGAGGTTTAAATTTCTTATGTACCAGGTTGTTGCGTCTGATTTAGATGGCACGTTACTTTCTCCCGACCATACGTTATCCCCTTACGCCAAAGAAACTCTGAAGCTGCTCACCGCGCGCGGCATCAACTTTGTGTTTGCGACTGGTCGCCACCACGTTGATGTGGGGCAAATTCGCGATAATCTGGAGATTAAGTCTTACATGATTACCTCCAATGGCGCGCGCGTTCACGATCTGGATGGCAATCTGGTTTTTGCTCATAACCTGGATCGCGACATTGCCAGTGACCTGTTTGGCGTAGTCAACGACAATCCGGACATCATTACTAACGTTTATCGCGACGACGAATGGTTTATGAATCGCCACCGCCCGGAAGAGATGCGCTTTTTTAAAGAAGCGGTATTCAAATATGCGCTATATGAGCCGGGGTTGCTGGAACCAGAAGGTGTCAGCAAAGTGTTCTTCACCAGTGATTCCCATGAAAAACTTCTGCCACTGGAGCAAGCGATTAACGCTCGCTGGGGCGATCGCGTCAATGTCAGTTTCTCTACCTTAACCTGCCTGGAAGTCATGGCTGGCGGCGTTTCAAAAGGCCATGCCCTGGAAGCGGTAGCGAAGAAACTGGGCTACAGCCTGCAAGATTGTATTGCCTTTGGCGATGGAATGAACGATGCCGAAATGCTGTCGATGGCGGGTAAAGGCTGCATTATGGGCAGCGCACATCAACGGCTGAAAGATCTGCATCCAGAGCTGGAAGTGATTGGTACTAACGCCGAAGACGCAGTGCCGCATTATCTGCGTAAGCTCTATTTATCGTAATCGTTCTTTATTTGGTCAGTTGTCAACCTGATACTTCGCTACAATGGATACTCGTTAATCAAAGAGTTTTCCATTGTGGCGCTACTTATCATCACCACGATTCTGTGGGCCTTCTCCTTTAGCTTTTATGGCGAGTACCTTGCGGGCCACGTCGATAGCTATTTTGCGGTGCTGGTGCGCGTTGGCCTGGCGGCACTCGTTTTTCTGCCGTTTCTGCGTACCCGTGGCAATAGCCTGAAAACGGTCGGCCTGTATATGCTGGTGGGCGCGATGCAGCTTGGCGTGATGTATATGCTGAGTTTCCGTGCTTATCTCTACCTGACGGTCTCCGAACTGTTGTTGTTCACCGTGCTGACGCCGCTCTACATCACGCTGATTTATGACATCATGAGCAAGCGCCGCCTGCGCTGGGGCTATGCCTTTAGCGCCTTGCTGGCGGTGATTGGCGCCGGAATTATTCGCTACGATCAGGTCACCGACCATTTCTGGACCGGCCTGCTGCTGGTGCAACTCTCCAATATCACTTTTGCCATCGGCATGGTGGGTTACAAACGCCTGATGGAAACTCGTCCGATGCCGCAGCATAACGCTTTTGCGTGGTTCTATCTCGGCGCGTTCCTGGTGGCGGTGATTGCATGGTTCTTGCTGGGAAATGCGCAGAAAATGCCGCAAACCACGCTGCAATGGGGCATTCTGATGTTTCTTGGCGTGGTGGCTTCCGGGATTGGCTACTTTATGTGGAACTACGGCGCGACGCAGGTGGACGCCGGAACGCTGGGCATTATGAATAATATGCACGTTCCGGCAGGGCTGCTGGTAAACCTGGCTATCTGGCACCAACAGCCGCACTGGCCAACGTTTATTACAGGCGCGCTGGTGATCCTGGCCTCACTGTGGGTGCATCGTAAGTGGGTCGCTCCGCGCTCTTCACAAACGGCAGATGATCGCAGGCGTGATTGCGCGCTGAACGAATAAACGCTTCTGTAATCGGCTGACGCTGCTCGCCATCGCGCACGGCGGCGTACAGTCGGCTCCACAAGCCTTCGCCCAGGGTTTTGGTGACCACCAGACCCTGGCGTTCAAAACTCTCCACTACCCAATGCGGTAGTGCGGCAATACCCATCCGTGCGGCAACCATCTGAATCAACAATAAGGTGTTATCGACGCTTTTCAGTGACGGGCTGACGCCTGCTGGCTGAAGAAAATGCCGCCAGACATCCAGTCGGCTACGCTGCACCGGATAAATCAACAGCGTTTCGCTGGCGAGATCTTCCGGTGTAATACGCGTTTTTGCCGCCAGTGGATGGTCAGGTGCTAACACCAGACGCACTTCATAGTCGAACATCGGCGAATAATGCAGACCACTGCGCGGCAGAATATCGGACGTCATCACCAGATCCAGCTCGCCCTGTTGCAACGCAGGCTGCGGATCAAACGTTACGCCCGATTTAAAATCCATCTCCACCTGCGGCCAATTCTTATGGAAATTTTCTAATGCGGGCGTCAGCCACTGAATACAGCTATGGCACTCTATGGCAATGCGCAGGCGCGTCTGCTGCGGTTCATTGCAGGCTTGCAGTGCCTGGCTAATTTGCGGCAGCACCTGATTTGCCAGTTGTAGCAGGATTTCTCCTTGCGGTGTAAAGCGAAGCGGCTGGCTTTTACGCACAAATAGCCGGAAGCCGAGGCGTTGTTCCAGATCGCTAAACTGGTGAGACAGGGCGGATTGCGTCTGATGCAACGTCGCCGCAGCGGCTGCGAGCGAGCCGCAGTTCCGCAACGCTTGTAGCGTTTTCAGGTGTTTTACTTCGATCATGAAAGTCCTTCACTTCGGCATGAATAATTTGCGCTTGAGGAATATACAGTAACTGGCAAATATGGATGTGTAAACATCTGGACGTCTAAATACTAAAAATTCCACAAGGGGCATATAATGACAATTCTTAATCACACCCTCGGTTTTCCTCGCGTTGGCCTGCGTCGCGAGCTGAAAAAAGCGCAAGAAAGTTATTGGGCGGGGAACTCCACGCGTGAAGAACTGCTGGCAGTAGGGCGTGAATTGCGTGCTCGTCACTGGGATCAACAAAAGCAAGCGGGTATCGACCTGCTGCCGGTGGGCGATTTTGCCTGGTACGATCATGTTCTGACCACCAGCCTGCTGCTGGGTAATGTTCCAGCGCGTCACCAGAACAAAGATGGTTCGGTAGATATCGACACCCTGTTCCGTATTGGTCGTGGACGTGCGCCGACTGGCGAGCCTGCGGCAGCGGCGGAAATGACCAAATGGTTTAACACCAACTATCACTACATGGTGCCGGAGTTCGTTAAAGGCCAACAGTTCAAACTGACCTGGACGCAGCTGCTGGAGGAAGTGGACGAGGCGCTGGCGCTGGGCCACAAGGTGAAACCTGTGCTGCTGGGGCCGATTACCTACCTGTGGCTGGGTAAAGTGAAAGGTGAGCAATTTGACCGCCTGAGCCTGCTGAACGACATTCTGCCGGTTTATCAGCAAGTGCTGGCAGAACTGGCAAAACGCGGCATTGAGTGGGTACAGATCGACGAACCCGCGCTGGTACTGGAACTGCCGCAGGCGTGGCTGGACGCATACAAACCCGCTTACGACGCGCTCCAGGGGCAGGTGAAACTGCTGCTGACTACCTATTTTGAAGGCGTCACACCAAACCTCAACACGATTACTGCGCTGCCTGTTCAGGGGCTGCATGTTGACCTCGTGCATGGCAAAGATGACGTTGTTGAACTGCACAAGCGTTTGCCTTCTGACTGGCTGCTGTCTGCTGGTCTGATCAATGGTCGTAACGTCTGGCGCGCCGATCTTACCGAGAAATATGCGCAAATTAAGGACATTGTCGGCAAACGTGATTTGTGGGTGGCATCTTCCTGCTCACTGCTGCACAGCCCCATCGACCTGAGCGTGGAAACGCGTCTTGATGCAGAAGTGAAAAGCTGGTTTGCCTTCGCCCTGCAAAAATGCCATGAACTGGCGCTGCTGCGCGATGCGCTGAACAGTAGTGACACGGCAGCTCTGGCAGAGTGGAGCGCCCCGATTCAGGCGCGCCGCCAATCTACCCGTGTACATAATCCGGCGGTAGAAAAACGTCTGGCGGCGATCACCGCCCAGGACAGTCAGCGTGCTAATGTCTATGAAGTGCGTGCCGAAGCCCAGCGTGCGCGTTTTAAACTGCCCGCGTGGCCGACCACCACGATTGGTTCCTTCCCGCAAACCACGGAAATTCGTACTTTGCGTCTGGATTTCAAAAAGGGCAATCTTGACGCCAATAACTACCGCACGGGCATTGCGGAACATATCAAGCAGGCCATTGTTGAGCAGGAACGTTTGGGACTGGATGTGCTGGTACATGGCGAGGCTGAGCGTAACGACATGGTGGAATACTTTGGTGAGCATCTCGACGGTTTTGTCTTTACGCAAAACGGTTGGGTACAGAGCTACGGTTCCCGCTGCGTGAAGCCACCGATTGTTATTGGTGACGTTAGCCGCCCGGCACCGATTACCGTGGAGTGGGCATCGTTCGCGCAATCGCTGACTGATAAACCGGTGAAAGGGATGCTGACTGGCCCGGTGACGATTCTCTGCTGGTCGTTCCCGCGTGAAGATGTCAGCCGTGAAACCATCGCCAAACAAATTGCGCTGGCGCTGCGTGATGAAGTGGCGGACCTGGAAGCCGCTGGAATTGGCATCATCCAGATTGATGAACCGGCACTGCGCGAAGGTTTACCGCTGCGTCGTAGCGACTGGGACGCCTATCTCCAGTGGGGCGTAGAGGCCTTCCGTATCAATGCCGCCGTAGCGAAAGATGAAACGCAAATCCACACTCACATGTGTTATTGCGAGTTCAACGACATCATGGATTCGATTGCGGCACTGGATGCAGACGTCATCACCATCGAAACCTCGCGTTCCGACATGGAGTTGCTGGAGTCATTTGAAGAGTTTGATTATCCGAATGAAATTGGCCCAGGCGTCTATGACATTCACTCGCCAAACGTACCGAGTGTGGAATGGATTGAAGCCTTGCTGAAGAAAGCGGCAAAACGCATTCCGGCAGAGCGTCTGTGGGTCAACCCGGACTGCGGCCTGAAAACGCGTGGCTGGCCAGAAACCCGCGCAGCGCTGGCGAACATGGTGCAGGCGGCGCAGAATTTGCGTCGGGGGTAAATCCAAACCGGGTGGTAATACCACCCGGTCTTTTCTCATTACAGCGACTTCTTGCCACCATACTGCCTGAACCATTCCAGCATTCGCTGCCAGCCGTCTTTCGCTGACTCGGCATGATAGCTCGGACGATAATCGGCGTTGAATGCATGTCCTGCATCCGGGTAAACGATAATCTCTGCTTTCGCGTTTGCTGCCCGCAGCGCCTGGCGCATCGTTTCCACGCTCTCCTGCGGAATGCTGTTATCCTGGCCGCCATATAAGCCGAGAACCGGAGCGTTAAGATCGGTTGCGATATCAACAGGTTGTTTCGGTGAATTCAGTGACTTATCGCCCGTCAGTTTGCCGTACCACGCCACTGCGGCTTTTAACTGTGGATTATGCGCGGCATACAGCCAGGTGATGCGTCCGCCCCAGCAAAATCCGGTGATCATTAAACGATGGACATCGCCGCCGTTGCGTGACGCCCAACTGGCAACATGATCGAGATCGGCCAATACCTGTGAGTCAGGTACTTTTGCCACCAGACCACTTAGCAGCGTTGGGATATCGGCGAAATCATTCGGATCGCCTTCGCGGAAATAGAGTTCTGGTGCGATAGCCAGATACCCCTCCAGCGCCAGACGGCGACAAATATCGCGGATATGTTCATGCACGCCAAAAATTTCTTGCACTACAATGACCACTGGCAGTGGGCCATCGCTCTGCTTTGGGCGAGCATGGTAAGCAGGCATGTTATCCCCTTGTGAAGGGATAGAGGTGAACCCTGCCACAATCGCATCTTCCGGGGTCTGAACGATGGTCGAGGCGAGGGGCGATGCAGCAGGTGCAAATCCAGATTGTTGTGTTGTTGCCATGGTATTCTCCGTACCCTTATAAAAATTTTGCGCAATGTTAACTATAGTCAGCATGCAACAAATCACATTGCCTGAATCGGCTCATCTTTTATGCAGCAACACACGGTAAAGAGTTATTTATGTGATTTAAATCACTTTTATCAGGTAAATGCATGCAACACATTTGCGTCATGGTGATGGGTGTCACGAAAAAATGTTAAATCCTTCGGTAAAGTGTCTTTTTGCTTCTTCTGACTAAACCGATTCACAGAGGAGTTGTATATGTCCAAGTCTGATGTTTTTCATCTCGGCCTCACTAAAAACGATTTACAAGGGGCTACGCTTGCCATCGTCCCTGGCGACCCGGATCGTGTGGAAAAGATCGCCGCGCTGATGGATAAGCCGGTTAAGCTGGCATCTCACCGCGAATTCACCACCTGGCGCGCAGAGCTGGATGGTAAACCTGTTATTGTCTGCTCTACCGGTATCGGCGGTCCGTCTACTTCTATTGCTGTTGAAGAGCTGGCACAGCTGGGCATTCGCACTTTCCTGCGTATCGGTACGACGGGGGCTATTCAGCCGCATATTAATGTTGGTGATGTCCTGGTTACCACGGCGTCTGTTCGTCTGGATGGCGCGAGCCTGCACTTCGCTCCGCTGGAGTTCCCGGCTGTCGCTGATTTCGAATGTACGACTGCACTGGTAGAAGCCGCGAAATCAATTGGTGCCACCACTCACGTAGGCGTGACGGCTTCTTCTGACACCTTCTACCCGGGCCAGGAGCGTTACGATACTTACTCTGGTCGCGTAGTCCGTCACTTTAAAGGTTCTATGGAAGAGTGGCAGGCGATGGGCGTGATGAACTATGAAATGGAATCTGCAACTCTGCTGACCATGTGTGCAAGCCAGGGCCTGCGCGCCGGTATGGTGGCGGGCGTTATCGTTAACCGTACCCAGCAAGAGATCCCGAACGCCGAGACGATGAAACAAACTGAAAGCCATGCGGTGAAAATCGTAGTGGAAGCGGCGCGTCGTCTGCTGAAATAAAAAAATGCTCCCTGGCTTAGGGGAGCATTCTGATTGTTGTTAACGTGTGCTTTGTTCATGCCGGATGCGGCGTGAACGCCTTATCCGGGCCTACAAAAGCATGCAAATTCAATATATTGCATTTCTGTGGTAGGCCTGATAAGCGCAGCGCATCAGGCAATTTAGCGTTTGTCATCAGTCTCATACTCCCCAACTTCGGAGAGCGATATCTGTTACTGACGCCGTAAGCGCATAATTTTGCGGATTATTGGTGTCAGTAGCGTAAAGGCTGCCAGAGTCAGCAATGCCAGGGTGATCGGTCGGGTATACAGAAAGTCGAGTGAACCACCCGAAAGCGACAGCGCCCGGCGAAAATTACTTTCTGCCATTGGCCCCATAATCAATGCCAGGACCACTGGCGACGCCGGATATCCCCCTTTCTGCATGAAATAGCCCACTACGCCCGCAATCAGCATAATGCCGACATCAAACAGGCTATTGTTCAGCGCATAAGTCCCAACAACACAAAGCGCGAGGATCATCGGCGTGAGAATATTGCCGGGGATTTTCACCACGTTGCCGATGACTTTCAAAGAGAGCAGCCCAAGCACTAGCAGCATGAAGTAACAGAAGATCATGCCGACAAACAGCGTATAAACCATATCGCCGTGGTCGGTAAACATCAGTGGGCCTGGCTGCATCCCTTGTAACGTTAACGCGCCCAGCATGATGGCGGTTACCGCATCGCCAGGGATCCCCAGCGTCAGCATAGGTAACAACGCGCCACCGGTGCAGCCATTCGCGCCTGCCTCACTGGACGCCACAGCTTTAATTTCACCCTTACCAAAGTTTTCTGGTGTCTTACTGAAACGACGAGTTTCGTTATAGGCAACAAAAGCTGCAATATCCGCCCCCGCACCGGGGATCATGCCGATAAAAACCCCTAATCCTGATGAGCGCAAAATGGTTAATGCGATGCGACGTAGCGTTTGCCAGGGCAGTAACAGACTGCCGATAGCCACCTTCGCCCCCTGACGAATTTGCTGGTTTTGCTCCATAGAGCGGAATGCCTCTGAAGCAGCAAATAAACCAATCATCACCGGGATAAATGGCACATTCATCAGCTCCACAAATCCACCTGTAAACCGTGGAAAACCGCCCATTGGATCAAGGCCTATCGTTGCGATCAGCAATCCGCCAACTCCGGCAATCAGTCCTTTAATCAACGACTCGCCAGAAATACTGGCAATAATACTCAGCCCGAAGGTTGCCAGGGCGAAGGACTCTGAAGCACTAAACTTCAACGCCCAACTGGCAAGTACCGGAGAGAGAAACATCAGCACAATAATGCTGATTGTTCCGCCGCTAAAGGAAGAGAACGTGGCGGCACTCAACGCCAGCCCGGCTTTTCCCTGCTTCGTCAGCTCATAACCGTCAATTGCGGTGGCTGCGGCTGCGGGTGTGCCTGGAATTTTGAGCAAAATTGCGGTGATAGAACCGCCATAGACGCCGCCAAAAAAGACGCCGCAAATCATCAACAAGCCAGAAACAGGCTCCATGCCGTAGGTGAAAGGCAGTAAAATCGCCACCCCCATGGTCGCTGTTAAACCGGGCAGGGCGCCAATCACAATACCCAGCATCACCCCAAACGTGGCAAACAGCAGCGCCTGAGGATTACTGAGTAATGTCGAAAAACCCTGAGTTAAAAGTTCACTTTCAAACATTGCTGGCCCCTGTTATTCGAAAAATGTGCCGACAGGCAATGGCACCTGTAACGCTTCGACGAACAGCAACCAGAGGATTGCCGTTAACAAGAGCGCAATACCCGGTGTGAGTACCCATCGCCTGTAGCCCATCAACGTCATAATGACGATGAGGAAAACAGGAGTAGTAATGAGATAACCGCAGTAGCTCATCGCCACAATATAAAACGCGGTTGCCGCAATTCCCGTTGCCGTTTTCCTGAATGCCGGTTTTTCCTGTGCGTTGGCGCAAGATTCTGGTTTTGCCAGCAAAAGATCGCGTATCACCAGCAAGACAGCGAGCACAATCAGGGCGCAGGCATAGAAGGTAGGGAAGGCACTTGCACCGGGATCCGTTTCAATGGCAGTTGCTGGAAAATCAGCGGCATTAATCATCACTGTGCCAGCAACTACGCAAAGTAACAGCGCCACCACCACGGTGGATGAAAGGCGCTTGCGGTGCGGTACGGCGAGTTGAGCAACAGACTGTTTTGTGTTCATCGACCGTACCTCGGGATTATTTTTTCAGGCCCAGGCGAGTTAGCAGCTCGTCAAAATACTGTTCCTGCTCGCTGATTTGGGTCTGGAAGCTGGCGCCATCAAGCCATGCATAGTTGAGATTCAACTTTTGCAGAGCATCCTGAAATACAGGCTCTTCAGCCGTCTCTTTTGCTGCCTTCGCCAGAACATCCACCACATCCTGCGGCGTTTTTTGCAACACAATCAGACCGCGCCAGGTGCCGATGGAGAGATCAACGCTTTTCTCTTTTAACGTCGGTACGTCAGGCATGGCTTTCACACGTTCATCCGCCATCACCACCAGTGTCTTCAGCTTGCCGCCTTTCACATGGTTGATAACTTCACCTGGGCTTACAGAAACCGCTTCAATGTGCCCGCCTAACAGACCTGTAATGGCAGGGGCTGCGCCGTCATACGGGACATGGGAAAACTTTGCGCCCGTCTTATCTTCCAGTGCAGCCGCCGCCAGATGCCAGATAGCCCCGGTGCCTGAGTTACCAATGCGTACTTTTCCGGGATTCGCTTTGGCGTAAATCATAAATTCTTCATAGCTATTCCACGGCGCATCGGCACGGACGGTGATAGCCGCCGGATCCGCATTCAGACGGGCGATGGGTTTGAAGTCGCTGGTTTTAAAACGCACCATTCCGAGGCCGGGAAGGGTGGTCAGTTCAACCGTGCCTAAACCGATTTTGTAACCGTTAGGGCGGGCAGCGGCGATTTCGCTCAGGCCAATAGCGCCGCCACCGCCTGGTTTATTGATAACCCCGATGCTGACGGGTAAATGGTTTTTGGCGGCATCAGCAAAGGCTCGGGCAACCAGATCCGTACCGCCTCCGGCAGCGTAGGGTACGACTAACTCGATCTGTTTGGTTGGGTAGGAAGCCGCCTGTACGGGTGCAGTGCTGAGGGCAGCGCCTGCAAGAAGTACCATCGCAGCCATTTTTTTCGGTAAGGTAAGATGTTTTATCATTGGTTTTATATCCTTATTTATCAGTTAGTTATTATTTAAATTGTTCCATGCGTTCATAAACAGCACTGCATTTTCATAGACCTGCTCTGGCGTCATGCCGGGGCGATATAGCGCAGAACCGAGGCCAAAACCGTTTGCGCCGTGGCTCAGATAACGCGCCATTGTTTCCGGTGTGATACCGCCAACCGGTAACATCGGAACGGATTGCGGAATAACCGCACGCCAGGCTTTGGTGACTTCTGGCGTAATTTGTTCGGCCGGGAACAGCTTGATGGCATTGGCGCCGTGTTCAATGGCAGCAAAGGCTTCAGTGGGCGTAGCGACGCCAGGCGCGCAATACATACCCAGCGCACGGGCGCGACGGATCACCGCAGTATCGCAATGCGGCATCACGATAATCTGGCCTCCAGCCTCTTTAACCGCGACCACCTGCTCTACTGAAAGCACAGTTCCGGCTCCGACCAGGCAGTCCTTAGGCAGGGCGTCGCGCAGTAGACTGATACTTTGCAACGGCTCCGGCGAGTTCATGGGAATCTCAATCAGGCGGAATCCGGCGGCGTACAGCTTTTCACCGATGGCGACAATCTCATCCGGTTTCACGCCGCGTAAAATGGCGACTAACCCGGTTTTTTGCAAAAGCGTATTAAATGGCATGAGTACATTCCCTGGCGTTGGTGGAGAGTAGCCCGGCAGCGTGGGCGATTCGCCATAATCCCTGTTCAGTGGCATTAGGAATGGCGTGAAACTGTCTGTCGGGAAAAACGTGGCTGAACGCCCGTGAATAGCGGCTGTTCAGGGTGGCGCTACCGATTAAGGCGATCGGCGTTGTGGCGGGTAAATCACGCAGCAAGCTGGATGCCAGACCACATAATTCATGGCCTATCAGTAATCCAGAAAGATAATCTCCCTGTGAGGACGGCGTAAGATTATCGGTCAGCAAGCGCGAACGGGTCGAAAACAGCGTCGATAATAATCCGGTCTGATGATGCTCCAGTGCCGCTGTCAGTCCTTGGGCAAAGGCATCCCAGTGCGGCTCATCTCCCGAATGCATGGTGGCGCCAAGAATCGAATGGCGGGATAAAACATCAAATAATTCGCCCGTCATAAAGGTTCGGAAATCGGTAATGGTGTTATTTTCAACCACCGCCCATTTCGCATGAGTGCCAGGTAAGCCAATCAGCACCGGCACACCCTTACGGATTGCGTCTTGCAGAGCAGGTTCCATTGTGATGGCACCGAAGATTTGTGTCTCTTCGCCACGCATCACTTCGGGCATTTCACCTTCTTTAATCACGCCAGGAATGATGTGCAGCATTGTCTGCTGCTGGTGGATAACCGGCGTCAGTTGCTTCGCCAGTCCATCGAGAGTGACCGGGCAAGGTAAATAAGCTGCTGGTTGCCACCCTTGCGCACTGCCGATCATGCCACAAGCCAGAACCGGGCAGGGGGATTGTGCCAGCCAGTCTCCACAGACACGTAAAAATGTATCGTGGAAAGCGTCCTCACGTGTTGCTGCCTGGGAGGGTAATTTCATGATTCCCCAAGGGAATTCACGTTTTTCTTGTGGATCTGGTGAGTCACCAAAACGCCATGCCCGAAGCGATGACGTTCCCCAGTCCAGGGCAATAAATGAGGTATTTCCCGACATTAGCCGTTTCCTTTAATCATGGTTTAATTATCTTTGCGGACGTGCTTACCCCAGCCCAGTTCAGCGGAGATCTCTTCTGCACAGGATTTGACGTAAGGTGCCAGTTCTTCCAGGCGCGCCAGCGACATATACGTGGTGGTACTGGCGACAGAAATGGCCGCCACAATTTCATTCCGGGCGTTGTAAATCGGCGCTGCAACGCAACGGATAGTGGGCTCGTTCTCTTCCAGATCAAAAGCAAAACCACTGGCGGCATAACGGCGCATGTTTTGTATAAATGCGCCCAGTTTTGTTTCATCACCACAAGTCAAAAATAGTGTGCGCCACTCTTCTTCTGTTCGGTTGAGGATCAACGCCTTGCCGATGCCGGTGATTGCCAGTGGCATGCGATGGCCTGGGCGTGAGCGCATTTCCAGCCCGCGCTGACTGTTGATCTTCTCCAGATACAGCACTTCGTCGCCTTCAACGATCCCCAGATGCACGGTGTCCAGGGTGTAACGGGCCAGACGTTGCAAAACGGGCTGTGCAACTTCATACAATGAAGTGCTTTCCAGCGCTCTGGCGCCGAGTTCGATCAGTTTGGCGCCCAGTTGGTAGCCCTGAGTTGGGACATGGCGCAGATAGCGTTGCTCCACCAAAACAGAGACTAAACGATGGGTTGTACTCCGCGTCGTGCCGGTGAACTCGCCGATGCTTTTCAGGTCATGGCAACCGTTATAAACAGCATTAATAACCGCCAGTCCGCGTAATAACGTTTGTGCGCCAGCGGTGGTTGAAGAGGTTTCTGCCATAGATGTCTCCTGATGATATTGCCGAGTGTTTCACAGAATAAAGTGGGGAAAAGGTGATGTGTCCCACAATATAAACTTAGTCTCATATTGTGGGATAAAATAAGCAAAATAAACGATCGTTTTGCGTAGCGCCTCGCAGGAAACTTCTTTCAAACTGGACGTTTGTACAGCACAATTCTATTTTGTGCGGGTAAGTTGTTGCGTCAGGAGGCTTTGTGGATTTCTCAATCATTGTTTATGCCATTATTGCGCTGGTCAGTGTGGCCATCGGTTGGCTGTTTGCCAGTTATCAACATGCGCAGCAAAAAGCCGAGCAATTAGCTGAACGTGAAGAGATGGTCGCGGAGTTAAGTGCGGCAAAACAACAAATTACCCAAAGTGAGCACTGGCGTGCAGAGTGTGAATTGCTCAATAACGAAGTGCGTAGTCTGCAAAGTATTAACACCTCGCTGGAGGCAGATCTGCGTGAAGTGACCACGCGGATGGAAGCTGCACAGCAACATGCTGACGATAAAATTCGCCAGATGATTAACAGCGAGCAGCGTTTGAGCGAGCAGTTTGAAAACCTCGCCAACCGTATTTTTGAGCACAGTAATCGCCGTGTAGATGAACAAAATCGCCAGAGTCTGAACAACCTGCTATCGCCGCTGCGTGAACAACTGGATGGTTTTCGCCGACAGGTACAGGACAGCTTTGGTAAAGAAGCACAAGAACGCCATACCCTGACCCACGAAATTCGTAATCTACAGCAACTCAACGCGCAAATGGCCCAGGAAGCGATCAACCTGACGCGCGCGCTGAAAGGCGATAACAAAACCCAGGGGAACTGGGGCGAAGTGGTACTGACGCGGGTGCTGGAGGCTTCCGGACTGCGTGAAGGGTATGAATACGAAACCCAGGTAAGCATCGAAAATGATGCTCGCTCGCGGATGCAGCCGGATGTCATCGTGCGGCTGCCGCAGGGGAAAGATGTGGTGATCGATGCCAAAATGACGTTGGTCGCCTATGAACGCTACTTCAACGCGGAAGACGACTACACACGCGAAAGCGCATTGCAGGAGCATATTGCTTCGGTACGTAATCACATCCGCTTACTTGGGCGCAAAGATTATCAACAGCTGCCGGGGCTACGAACGCTGGATTACGTGCTGATGTTTATTCCCGTTGAACCAGCGTTTTTACTGGCGCTTGATCGCCAGCCAGAGCTGATCACCGAAGCGTTAAAGAACAACATCATGCTGGTTAGCCCCACCACGCTGCTGGTGGCGTTGCGTACTATCGCCAACCTGTGGCGTTATGAGCATCAAAGCCGTAACGCCCAGCAAATCGCCGATCGTGCCAGCAAGCTGTACGACAAGATGCGTCTGTTTATTGATGATATGTCCGCGATTGGTCAAAGTCTGGACAAAGCGCAGGATAACTATCGCCAGGCGATGAAAAAACTCTCTTCAGGTCGCGGAAATGTGCTGGCGCAGGCAGAAGCGTTTCGCGGTTTAGGGGTAGAAATTAAACGCGAGATTAATCCGGACTTGGCTGAACAGGCGGTGAGCCAGGATGAAGAGTATCGACTGCGGTCGGTTCCGGGGCAGCCGAATGATGAAGCTTATCAACGCGATGATGAATATAATCAGCAGTCGCGCTAGCCCATTAGGGGTAGTTAAGCCGGGTAGAAATCTAGGGCATCGACGCCCAATCTGTTACACTTCTGGAACAATTTTTTGATGAGCAGGCATTGAGATGGTGGATAAGTCACAAGAAACGACGCACTTTGGTTTTCAGACCGTCGCGAAGGAACAAAAAGCGGATATGGTCGCCCACGTTTTCCATTCCGTGGCATCGAAATATGATGTCATGAATGATTTGATGTCATTTGGTATTCATCGTTTGTGGAAGCGATTCACGATCGATTGCAGCGGTGTGCGTCGTGGGCAGACCGTACTGGATCTGGCTGGCGGTACCGGCGATCTGACGGCGAAATTCTCCCGCCTGGTTGGTGAAACGGGCAAAGTGGTTCTCGCCGATATCAATGAATCCATGCTCAAGATGGGCCGTGAGAAACTGCGCAATATCGGTGTGATTGGCAACGTTGAGTATGTTCAGGCGAACGCAGAGGCGCTGCCGTTCCCGGATAACACCTTTGATTGCATCACCATTTCGTTTGGTCTGCGTAACGTTACCGACAAAGATAAAGCACTGCGTTCGATGTATCGCGTGCTGAAACCGGGCGGTCGCCTGCTGGTGCTTGAGTTCTCGAAGCCGATTATCGAACCGTTAAGCAAAGCCTATGACGCTTACTCCTTCCATGTGCTGCCACGTATTGGTTCGCTGGTGGCGAACGATGCCGACAGCTACCGCTATCTGGCCGAATCCATCCGTATGCATCCCGATCAGGATACGCTGAAAGCCATGATGCAGGATGCCGGATTCGAAAGTGTCGATTATTACAACCTGACGGCTGGCGTTGTGGCGCTGCATCGTGGTTATAAGTTCTGACAGGAGTACGACTATGCCTTTTAAACCTTTAGTGACGGCAGGAATTGAAAGTCTGCTCAACACTTTCCTGTATCGCTCACCCGCGCTGAAAACAGCCCGCTCGCGTCTGCTGGGTAAAGTATTGCGCGTGGAGGTAAAAGGCTTTTCGACGTCGCTAATTCTGGTGTTTAGTGAACGGCAGGTCGATGTGCTGGGCGAATGGTCTGGCGATGCTGATTGCACCGTTATCGCCTACGCCAGCGTGTTGCCGAAACTTCGTGACCGCCAGCAGCTTGCCGCACTAATTCGTAGCGGTGAGCTGGAAGTGCAGGGCGATATTCAGGTGGTACAGAATTTCGTGGCGTTGGCAGATCTGGCAGAGTTCGACCCTGCGGAACTGCTGGCCCCTTATACCGGTGATATCGCCGCTGAAGGCATCAGCAAAGCCCTGCGCGGCGGCGCAAAGTTCCTGCATCATGGTATTAAACGCCAGCAACGTTACGTGGCGGAAGCTATCACCGAAGAGTGGCGTATGGCGCCAGGTCCGCTTGAAGTGGCCTGGTTTGCGGAAGAAACAGCCGCTGTTGAACGTGCCGTTGATGCGTTAATCAAACGGCTGGAAAAACTGGAGGCAGTTTAATGACGCCAGGTGAAGTACGGCGCCTGTATTTCATCATTCGCACTTTTTTAAGCTACGGACTTGATGAACTGATCCCTAAAATGCGTATCACCTTGCCGCTGCGGTTATGGCGATACTCATTATTCTGGATGCCGAATCGGCACAAAGACAAACCATTAGGTGAGCGACTACGACTGGCGCTGCAAGAATTGGGTCCGGTATGGATCAAGTTTGGGCAGATGCTATCGACCCGTCGCGACCTTTTTCCGCCGCATATTGCTGACCAACTGGCACTCTTGCAGGACAAAGTCGCACCGTTTGATGGCAGACTGGCGAAGCAACAGATTGAAGCTGCAATGGGCGGTTTGCCGGTGGAAGCGTGGTTTGACGATTTTGAAATCGAGCCGCTGGCGTCGGCCTCTATCGCCCAGGTTCATACCGCGCGATTGAAATCGAATGGCAAAGATGTGGTAATTAAAGTCATCCGTCCGGACATTTTGCCGGTGATTAAAGCGGATCTGAAACTTATCTACCGCTTGGCTCGCTGGGTGCCGCGTTTGCTGCCGGATGGTCGCCGTCTGCGCCCAACTGAAGTGGTGCGCGAGTACGAAAAGACCTTGATTGATGAATTGAATTTGCTGCGGGAATCTGCCAACGCCATTCAGTTACGACGCAATTTTGAAGACAGCCCGATGCTCTACATCCCGGAAGTTTACCCTGACTATTGCAGCGAAGGGATGATGGTGATGGAGCGCATTTACGGCATTCCCGTTTCTGATGTCGCGGCGCTGGAGAAAAACGGCACTAACATGAAATTGCTGGCGGAACGCGGTGTGCAGGTGTTCTTCACCCAGGTTTTCCGTGACAGCTTTTTCCATGCCGATATGCATCCAGGCAACATCTTCGTAAGCTATGAGCACCCGGAAAACCCGAAATATATCGGCATTGATTGCGGGATAGTCGGCTCGCTAAACAAGGAAGATAAACGCTATCTGGCGGAAAACTTTATCGCCTTCTTTAACCGCGACTATCGCAAAGTGGCAGAGCTGCATGTCGATTCAGGCTGGGTACCGCCAGATACCAACGTTGAAGAGTTCGAATTTGCCATTCGTACCGTTTGCGAACCTATCTTTGAGAAACCGCTGGCGGAAATTTCGTTTGGACATGTGCTGTTAAATCTGTTTAATACGGCGCGTCGCTTCAATATGGAAGTGCAGCCGCAACTGGTGTTACTTCAGAAAACCTTGCTCTATATCGAAGGGGTAGGACGGCAGCTTTATCCGCAGCTCGATTTATGGAAAACTGCAAAACCTTTCCTTGAATCGTGGATTAAAGATCAGGTCGGTATTCCCGCGCTGGTGAGAGCATTTAAGGAAAAAGCGCCGTTCTGGATCGAAAAAATGCCAGAACTGCCTGAATTGGTTTATGACAGTTTGCGCCAGGGCAAGTATTTACAGCATAGTGTTGATAAGATTGCGCGCGAGTTACAGTCGAATCATGTGCGTCAGGGACAATCTCGTTACTTATTGGGGATTGGTGCAACGTTAGTATTAAGCGGCACATTCTTGTTGGTCAGCCGACCGGAATGGGGGCTGGTGCCCGGCTGGTTAATGGCGGCCGGTCTGATCGCCTGGTTTGTCGGTTGGTGCAAAACACGCTGATTTTTTCATCGCTCAAGGCGGGCCGTGTAACGTATAATGCGGCCTTGTTTAATCATCATCTACCACAGAGGAACATGTATGGGTGGTATCAGTATTTGGCAGTTATTGATTATTGCCGTCATCGTTGTACTGCTTTTTGGCACCAAAAAGCTCGGCTCCATCGGTTCCGATCTTGGTGCGTCGATCAAAGGCTTTAAAAAAGCAATGAGCGATGATGAACCAAAGCAGGATAAAACCAGTCAGGATGCTGATTTTACTGCGAAAACAATCGCCGATAAGCAGGCGGATGCGAATCAGGAACAGGCTAAAACAGAAGACGCAAAGCGCCACGATAAAGAGCAGGTGTAATCCGTGTTTGATATCGGTTTTAGCGAACTGCTATTGGTGTTCATCATCGGCCTCGTAGTTCTGGGGCCGCAACGACTGCCTGTGGCGGTAAAAACGGTAGCGGGCTGGATTCGTGCGTTGCGTTCACTGGCAACAACGGTGCAGAACGAACTGACCCAGGAGTTAAAACTCCAGGAGTTTCAGGACAGCCTGAAAAAGGTTGAAAAGGCGAGTCTCACCAACCTGACGCCCGAACTGAAAGCGTCAATGGATGAGCTGCGCCAGGCCGCGGAGTCGATGAAGCGTTCCTACGTTGCGAATGACCCTGAAAAGGCGAGCGATGAAGCGCACACCATTCATAACCCGGTGGTGAAAGACAATGAGGCTGCGCATGAAGGCGTCACGCCTGCCGCTGCACAAACGCAGGCCAGTTCGCCGGAACAGAAGCCAGAAACCACGCCAGAGCCGGTGGTAAAACCTGCTGCGGACGCTGAACCGAAAACCGCTGCACATTCCCCTTCGTCGAGTGATAAACCGTAAACATGTCTGTAGAAGATACTCAACCGCTTATCACGCATCTGATTGAGCTGCGTAAGCGTCTGCTGAACTGCATTATCGCGGTGATCGTGATATTTCTGTGTCTGGTCTATTTCGCCAATGACATTTATCACCTGGTATCCGCGCCATTGATCAAGCAGTTGCCGCAAGGTTCAACGATGATCGCCACCGATGTGGCCTCGCCGTTCTTTACGCCAATCAAGCTGACCTTTATGGTGTCGCTGATTCTGTCAGCGCCGGTGATTCTCTATCAGGTGTGGGCATTTATCGCTCCTGCACTCTATAAGCACGAACGTCGCCTGGTGGTGCCGCTGCTGGTTTCCAGCTCTCTGCTGTTTTATATCGGCATGGCATTCGCTTATTTCGTGGTCTTCCCGCTGGCGTTTGGTTTCCTTGCCAATACCGCGCCTGAAGGGGTGCAGGTATCCACCGATATTGCCAGCTATTTGAGCTTCGTGATGGCGCTGTTTATGGCATTTGGTATCTCCTTTGAAGTGCCTGTGGCGATTGTGCTGCTGTGCTGGATGGGGATTACCTCGCCAGAAGACTTACGCAAAAAACGTCCGTATGTGCTGGTTGGCGCATTCGTCGTCGGGATGCTGCTGACGCCGCCGGATGTCTTCTCGCAAACGCTGCTGGCGATCCCGATGTACTGCCTGTTTGAAATTGGCGTCTTCTTCTCGCGCTTTTACGTTGGTAAAGGCCGAAACCGGGAAGAAGAAAACGACGCTGAAGCAGAAAGCGAAAAAACTGAAGAATAAACTCAACCGCCCGTCAGGGCGGTTGTCATATGGAGTGCAGGATGTTTGATATCGGCGTTAATCTGACCAGTTCGCAATTTGCGAAAGACCGTGATGATGTCGTAGCGCGCGCTTTTGCTGCGGGAGTTAATGGGCTACTCATCACCGGCACTAACCTGCGCGAAAGCCAGCAGGCGCAAAAGCTGGCGCGTCAGTATTCGTCCTGTTGGTCAACGGCGGGCGTGCATCCTCATGACAGTAGCCAGTGGCAAGACGCAACAGAAGAAATGATTGTGGCGCTGGCCTCGCAGCCAGAAGTGGTGGCGATTGGTGAGTGTGGCCTCGACTTTAACCGCAACTTTTCCACACCAGAAGAGCAGGAACGCGCTTTTGTTGCCCAGCTACGTATTGCCGCAGAGTTAAACATGCCGGTATTTATGCACTGCCGTGATGCCCACGAGCGGTTTATGACGTTGCTGGAGCCGTGGCTGGATAAACTGCCTGGCGCGGTGTTGCACTGTTTTACCGGCACACGCGAAGAGATGCAGGCGTGCGTGGCGCGCGGAATTTATATCGGCATTACCGGTTGGGTTTGCGATGAACGACGCGGACTGGAGCTGCGAGAACTGTTGCCATTTATTCCGGCGGAGCAATTGCTGGTTGAGACAGACGCACCGTATTTGCTTCCGCGCGATCTCACGCCGAAGCCATCGTCACGGCGTAATGAGCCAGCCTATCTGCCCCATATTTTGCAACGTATTGCACACTGGCGTGGGGAAGATGCCGCATGGCTGGCTGCCACCACGGATGTCAATGTCAAAAAGTTATTTGGGATTGCGTTCTAGAGTTTGCGGAACTCGGTGTTCTTCACACTGTGCTTAATCTCTTTATTGATAAGATTAAGCAATAGCATAGAGCGAGCCTCGCCGTCGGGTTCGGTGAAAATAGCCTGAAAACCTTCGAAAGCGCCTTCGGTGATAATCACCTTATCACCAGGATATGGCGTCGCCGGATCAACAATGTCTTCCGGTTTATACACCGACAGTTGATGAATAACCGCAGATGGGACTATCGCCGGCGATGCGCCAAAGCGCACAAAGTGGCTTACGCCGCGGGTCGCACTGATGGTTGTGGTATGAATCACTTCCGGGTCAAATTCCACAAACAGGTAGTTGGGGAACAATGGTTCACTGACTGCGGTACGTTTGCCTCGCACGATTTTTTCCAGGGTGATCATCGGCGCCAGGCAATTCACCGCCTGTCTTTCGAGGTGTTCCTGGGCACGTTGAAGTTGCCCGCGCTTGCAGTACAGTAAATACCAGGATTGCATAATGACTCTTATCCGTTTAATCGGGGCGCAAGGATAGCAAAAGCTTTACGCTAAGTTAATTATATTCCCCGGTTTGCGTTATGCCGTCAGAGTTCACGCTAATTTAACAAATTTACAGCATCGCGAAGATGAACGCCGTATAATGGGCGAAGATTAAGAGGCTACAATGGACGCCATGAAATATAACGATTTACGCGACTTCCTGACGCTGCTTGAACAGCAGGGTGAGCTAAAACGTATCACGCTCCCGGTGGATCCGCATCTGGAAATCACTGAAATTGCTGACCGCACTCTGCGTGCCGGTGGACCTGCGTTGTTGTTTGAAAACCCCAAAGGTTATTCGATGCCGGTGCTGTGCAACCTGTTTGGTACGCCAAAGCGCGTGGCGATGGGCATGGGCCAGGAAGATGTTTCGGCGCTGCGTGAAGTCGGTAAATTATTGGCGTTTCTGAAAGAGCCGGAGCCGCCAAAAGGTTTCCGCGACCTGTTTGATAAACTGCCGCAGTTTAAGCAGGTGTTAAACATGCCGACAAAGCGATTGCGTGGTGCGCCTTGCCAACAAAAAATCGTCTCTGGTGATGACGTCGATCTTAACCGCATTCCCATTATGACCTGCTGGCCGGAAGACGCCGCGCCGCTAATTACCTGGGGGCTGACCGTAACGCGCGGCCCGCATAAAGAGCGGCAGAATCTGGGTATTTATCGCCAGCAGCTGATTGGTAAAAACAAACTGATTATGCGCTGGCTGTCGCATCGTGGCGGCGCACTGGATTATCAGGAGTGGTGCGCGGCGCATCCGGGCGAACGTTTCCCGGTTTCTGTGGCGCTGGGTGCCGATCCCGCTACGATTCTCGGTGCAGTGACGCCAGTCCCGGATACATTGTCGGAATACGCCTTTGCCGGATTGCTGCGCGGCACCAAGACCGAAGTGGTGAAGTGTATCTCCAATGACCTTGAAGTGCCCGCCAGTGCGGAGATTGTGCTGGAAGGGTATATCGAACAAGGCGAAACGGCGCCGGAAGGGCCGTATGGCGACCACACCGGTTACTATAACGAAGTCGATAGTTTCCCGGTATTTACCGTGACGCATATTACCCAGCGTGAAGATGCGATTTACCATTCCACCTATACCGGGCGTCCGCCAGATGAACCCGCGGTACTGGGCGTGGCGTTGAACGAAGTGTTCGTGCCGATTCTGCAAAAACAGTTCCCGGAAATTGTCGATTTTTACCTGCCGCCGGAAGGCTGTTCTTATCGCCTGGCGGTAGTGACAATCAAAAAACAGTACGCCGGACATGCGAAGCGCGTCATGATGGGGGTCTGGTCATTCTTACGCCAGTTTATGTACACTAAGTTCGTGATCGTCTGCGATGATGATGTTAACGCACGCGACTGGAACGATGTGATTTGGGCAATTACCACCCGTATGGACCCTGCGCGGGATACGGTGTTGGTAGAAAATACGCCTATTGATTATCTGGATTTTGCCTCGCCCGTCTCCGGGCTGGGTTCAAAAATGGGGCTGGATGCCACGAATAAATGGCCAGGGGAAACCCAGCGTGAATGGGGGCGTCCCATCAAAAAAGATCCAGATGTTGTCGCGCATATTGACGCCATCTGGGATGAACTGGCTATTTTTAACAACGGTAAAAGCGCCTGATGCGCGTTTGTTTTGCCCTATTTATCGATCCGACAGAGAAAGCGCATGACAACCTTAAGCTGTAAAGTGACCTCGGTAGAAGCTATCACCGATACCGTATATCGTGTTCGCATCGTGCCAGACGCGGCCTTTTCTTTTCGTGCTGGTCAGTATTTGATGGTGGTGATGGACGAGCGCGACAAACGCCCGTTTTCAATGGCTTCGACGCCGAATGAACAAGGTTTCATTGAGCTGCACATTGGCGCTTCGGAGATCAATCTCTACGCCAAAGCCGTTATGGATCGCATCCTTAAAGATCATCAAATCGTGGTGGATATTCCCCACGGTGAAGCGTGGCTGCGCGATGATGAAGAACGTCCGATGATTCTGATTGCGGGCGGCACGGGGTTCTCTTATGCGCGCTCGATTTTGCTGACAGCGCTGGCACGTAATCCCAATCGCGATATCACCATTTACTGGGGCGGGCGTGAAGAGCAACATCTTTATGATCTGTCCGAGCTTGAGGCGCTTTCTCTGAAGCATCCTGGTTTGCGTGTGGTGCCGGTAGTTGAACAACCGGAAGCGGGCTGGCGTGGACGTACTGGCACCGTGTTAACGGCGGTATTGCAGGATCACGGTACGCTGGCGGAGCATGATATCTATATCGCTGGCCGCTTTGAGATGGCGAAAATCGCCCGTGACCTGTTCTGCAATGAGCGTAATGCGCGGGAAGATCGCCTGTTTGGCGATGCGTTTGCGTTTATCTAAGCCATAAAAAACCCGCCCCTGACAGGCGGGAAGAACGGCAACTAAAACTTTATACAGTGGCATTTGGATCTATGTCGCATCCGGAAAACAATGCCTGATGCGACGCTTGCGCGTCTTATCAGGCCTACAAATAGTCCTGAACCGTGGGCCGGATAAGGCGTTTACGCCGCATCCGGCAAACAATGCCCGATGCGACGCTGACGCGTCTTATCGTGCCTACAAATAGTCCTGAACCGTAGGCCGGATAAGGCGTTTATGCCGCATCCGGCAAACAATGCCCGATGCGACGCTGGCGCGTCTTATCGTGCCTACAAATAGTCCTGAACCGTAGGCCGGATAAGGCGTTTATGCCGCATCAGGCAAACAATGCCCGATGCGACGCTAGCGCGTCTTATCGTGCCTACAAATAGTCCTGAACCGTAGGCCGGATAAGGCGTTTATGCCGCATCCGGCAAGTGGTTAAACCCGCTCAAACACCGTCGCAATACCCTGACCCAGACCGATACACATCGTCGCCAGACCAAACTGGGCATCTTTGCGCTCCATCAGATTCAGCAGCGTGGTACTGATACGAGCACCTGAACAGCCCAGCGGATGACCCAGCGCGATCGCGCCACCGTTGAGGTTGATCTTCTCGTCGATCTGCTCCATCAGCCCCAGATCTTTAATGCACGGCAGGATCTGCGCGGCAAAGGCTTCGTTCATCTCAAACACACCGATATCGCTGGCAGAAAGCCCCGCTTTTTTCAGCGCCAGTTTTGAGGCCGGGACCGGGCCGTAACCCATAATCGACGGGTCACAACCGACGACCGCCATCGAACGTACGCGGGCGCGCGGCTTAAGACCTAATTCACGGGCGCGGCTTTCACTCATCACCAACATGGCAGCTGCACCATCGGAAAGCGCAGAAGATGTACCCGCCGTTACCGTACCGCTGACGGGATCAAACGCCGGACGCAGCGTGGCGAGGGCTTCCACGGTGGTTTCCGGGCGAATCACTTCGTCGTAATTAAACTGCTTCAATACGCCGTCGGCATCGTGACCACCGGTCGGGATGATTTCATTTTTAAATGCGCCCGACTGCGTGGCGGCCCAGGCGCGGGCGTGTGACCGCGCGGCAAAGGCATCCTGCATTTCACGGCTGATACCGTGCATACGCGCCAGCATTTCTGCCGTTAAGCCCATCATGCCCGCCGCTTTGGCGACATTGCGGCTCAGGCCGGGGTGAAAATCGACGCCATGACTCATCGGCACATGGCCCATATGCTCCACGCCGCCAACCAGGCATGCCTGTGCATCGCCAGTCATGATCATTCGTGCTGCATCATGCAGTGCCTGCATGGATGAACCACACAGACGGTTGACGGTAACCGCCGGGACAGAGTGTGGTACTTCAGCCAACAGCGCCGCGTTACGGGCGATATTAAAACCCTGCTCCAGCGTCTGCTGCACACAGCCCCAGAAAATATCGTCGAGGGCCGCCGCTTCCAGCGCCGGATTACGCGCCAGCAAGCTACGCATTAAATGAGCGGAGAGATCTTCCGCACGTACGTTACGAAAAGCACCGCCCTTCGAACGGCCCATCGGGGTGCGAATTGCATCGACAATGACAACCTGTTCCATTGTGACTCCTTAAGCCGTTTTCAGGTCGCCAACCGGACGGGCTGGCTCAACCGAGGGATAGTACGGTTCGTTATGACGCGCTTTATTACGCAGACCTTCCGGCACTTCATACAGCGGGCCGAGGTGCTGATATTGCTGTGCCATATCGAGGTATTTTGCGCTACCGAGGGTGTCCAGCCAGCGGAACGCGCCGCCGTGGAACGGAGGGAAGCCCAGGCCGTAGACCAGCGCCATATCCGCTTCTGCCGGAGTGGCGATAATGCTTTCTTCCAGACAGCGCACCACTTCGTTGACCATCGGGATCATCATGCGGGCGATAATCTCTTCTTCGCTGAAATCGCGCTTCGGCTGGCTCACTTCTGCCAGCAGGTCGTCAACGACGGCGTCTTCTTCTTTCTTCGGCTTACCTTTGCTGTCTTCTTTATAACGCCAGAAACCGAGGCCGTTCTTCTGACCAAAGCGGTTGGCATCAAACAGCGCGTCGATGGTATCGCGATAATCTTTCTGCATCCGCTGCGGGAAGCCTGCTGCCATGACAGCCTGGGCATGATGCGCGGTGTCAATGCCCACGACATCCAGCAGATATGCCGGACCCATCGGCCAGCCAAACTGTTTTTCCATCACTTTGTCGATCTTGCGGAAATCCGCGCCGTCGCGCAGCAACTGGCTGAAACCGGCGAAGTAGGGGAACAGCACGCGGTTAACGAAGAATCCGGGGCAGTCGTTAACCACAATCGGCGTTTTGCCCATCTTGCTCGCCCAGGCGACGACTTTCGCGATGGTTTCGTCGGAGCTTTTCTCGCCGCGAATAATTTCTACCAACGGCATTCGGTGGACCGGGTTAAAGAAGTGCATCCCGCAGAAGTTTTCCGGACGTTCCAGCGCGTTGGCCAGTTCGCTGATAGGAATGGTTGAAGTGTTAGATGCCAGTACGGTATCCGGGCGTACTTTCTGCTCGGTTTCTGCCAGCACGGCTTTTTTCACTTTCGGGTTTTCGACAACCGCTTCTACCACAACATCCACGCGGTCAAATCCGGCGTAGTCGAGCGTTGGGTGGATTGTGGAGATCACGCCAGCCAGTTTCAGACCATCGATCTTGCCGCGCTCAAGCTGCTTGTTCAGTAGTTTCGCGGCTTCAGTCATGCCGAGGGCTAACGACTTATCGTTGATATCTTTCATGACAACCGGCACGCCTTTCCACGCGGACTGGTAAGCGATGCCGCCACCCATGATGCCTGCGCCCAGTACAGCGGCCTGTTTCGGTGTTTCAACGTCTTTGGTGAGTTTCTTCGCTTTGCCTTTTACATATTGATCGTTAAGGAAAATGCCGACCAGTGCGCGGGCTTCGTTGGTATGCGCCAGCGGGACAAAGCTTTTGTTTTCCAGATTTAATGCTTCTTCACGACCAAAACGGGCCGCAGCTTCAATGGTTTTTACTGCGGTGATGGGGGCCGGATAATGTTTCCCCGCCGTTTGTGCGACCATCCCTTTAGCGATGGTGAAGCTCATGGTGGCTTCAATCTTGCTCAGTTTTAGCGGTTCTAGCTTCGGCTGACGTTTCGCTTTCCAGTCGAGGTCGCCGTTAATGGCCTGGCGTAAAATCGCCATCGCCCCTTCAATCAGTTTTTCTGCTTTGACTACGCCATCCACCAGACCGATTTTCAGCGCCTGATCCGCGCCGACATCTTTACCGGCGGCAATGATTTCCAGCGCACTGTCAGCGCCCAGCATACGAGGCATACGTACAGAACCGCCAAAGCCCGGCATGATGCCCAGTTTGGTTTCCGGCAGACCGATGCGCAGATCCGGCGTCGCCAGACGATAATCGGTCGCCAGTACACATTCGCAGCCACCGCCCAGCGCATAGCCGTTGACGGCGGCAATGGTCGGCACCGGCAGATCTTCCAGGCGATTAAACACGCTATTGGCAAAATGCAGCCACTGGCTTAACTGTTCTTCAGGAACGAGGAACAGGGACAAAAATTCGGTGATATCAGCACCGACGATAAAGGCTGCTTTGTTCGAACGCAGCAGCAGCCCTTTTAGATCTGATTGCTGTTCCAGCACGCCGATGGCCTCGCCGAGGCTGGCGACGGTCGCAGTGTCGAGTTTATTAACTGAACCTGGGGCATCAAATACCAGTTCGGCAATGCCATCTTCCAGCCAGTCAAGGTACAGGGTGTCGCCTTTGTAAAGCATGTCAGTCTCCTGAATCCGCAAGGTGATCTGGTCGTACCAGATGCATCGAAGTGTGTATTTTGTGTTAAAAATATGCAAACAAAAGATTAAAGAAATGCCGATCTGATCACGCTCGGCAGAAATCACGCTCTGAATGAACGATGTGCTAAGATGCGGAGACTTAAGGTCAAAAAACAGAAGGGTAAAAAATGGAATCACTGGCCTCGCTCTATAAAAATCATATAGCTACCTTACAAGAACGGACTCGCGATGCGCTGGCGCGCTTCAAGCTGGATGCATTACTTATTCACTCCGGCGAGCTGTTCAATGTTTTTCTCGACGATCATCCCTATCCGTTTAAAGTGAACCCGCAATTCAAAGCGTGGGTGCCGGTAACTCAGGTGCCAAACTGCTGGTTGCTGGTGGATGGCGTGAACAAGCCGAAACTGTGGTTCTATCTGCCAGTTGATTACTGGCACAACGTCGAACCGCTGCCGACCGCCTTCTGGACTGAAGATGTGGACGTGATCGCGCTGCCGAAAGCCGATGGCATTGGTAGCCTGCTGCCTGCTGCGCGCGGCAATATTGGTTATATCGGTCCGGTGCCGGAACGTGCGCTGCAACTGGGCATTGAGGCCAGCAATATCAACCCGAAAGGGGTGATCGACTACCTGCATTACTACCGCTCCTTCAAAACCGAGTACGAACTGGCCTGTATGCGTGAAGCGCAGAAAATGGCGGTCAACGGTCATCGCGCGGCAGAAGAAGCGTTCCGTTCTGGCATGAGCGAGTTCGATATCAACATTGCCTATCTGACCGCGACCGGTCATCGTGATACCGACGTACCTTACAGCAACATTGTGGCGCTCAACGAACACGCTTCGGTGCTGCATTACACCAAACTGGATCATCAGGCACCGGAAGAGATGCGTAGCTTCCTGCTGGATGCCGGGGCAGAATATAACGGCTATGCGGCTGACCTGACCCGAACCTGGTCGGCAAAAAGCGACAACGACTACGCACAGCTGGTGAAAGACGTTAATGATGAACAACTGGCGCTGATCGCCACCATGAAAGCAGGCGTCAGCTATGTGGATTACCACATCCAGTTCCATCAGCGCATTGCCAAACTGCTGCGTAAACATCAAATCATCACCGATATGAGTGAAGAAGCGATGGTCGAAAACGATCTCACCGGACCGTTTATGCCGCACGGTATCGGCCATCCGCTGGGCCTGCAGGTGCATGACGTAGCAGGTTTTATGCAGGATGATAGCGGTACGCACCTCGCGGCACCGGCAAAATATCCGTACCTGCGCTGCACCCGTATTCTCCAGCCGGGCATGGTGTTAACCATTGAGCCGGGTATCTACTTCATCGAATCGTTGCTGGCACCGTGGCGTGAAGGGCAGTTCAGCAAACACTTCAACTGGCAGAAAATTGAAGCACTGAAACCGTTCGGCGGCATTCGTATCGAAGACAACGTGGTGATCCACGAAAACAACGTGGAAAACATGACCCGGGATCTGAAACTGGCGTGATGGAAAGCTGGTTAATTCCTGCGGCACCGGTCACGGTCGTTGAAGAGATCAAAAAGAGCCGCTTCATAACGATGTTGGCGCATACCGATGGCGTTGAGGCGGCGAAAGCGTTTGTTGAATCGGTGCGGGCAGAACACCCCGATGCCCGCCACCATTGTGTGGCGTGGGTGGCGGGGGCGCCGGATGATTCTCAACAGCTGGGTTTCTCTGACGACGGGGAACCGGCGGGAACGGCAGGTAAACCGATGCTCGCCCAACTGATGGGCAGCGGCGTCGGGGAAATTACCGCTGTGGTGGTGCGTTACTACGGCGGCATATTGCTTGGCACCGGTGGGTTAGTGAAAGCGTATGGCGGCGGCGTGAATCAGGCGTTGCGCCAGCTAACGACCCAACGCAAGACGCCATTAACCGAATATACTTTGCAATGTGAATATAGTCAGTTAACCGGCATTGAAGCGTTGCTGGGGCAGTGTGACGGCAAAATTATCAACAGTGATTATCAGGCATTCGTTCTGCTGCGGGTGGCGCTTCCAGCGGCGAAAGTGGCTGAATTTTCCGCAAAGCTGGCGGATTTTAGCCGTGGTTCATTGCAATTGTTAGCGATTGAAGAATAATCCCCACTTCGTTTTGCAGAACTAAGGAAGCGGCAGAGATGCATTTTCGCGCCATTACCCGAATCGTTGGACTACTGGTCATCTTATTCTCAGGGACAATGATTATCCCTGGGCTGGTAGCACTCATCTACCGGGATGGGGCGGGCCGCGCATTTACCCAGACCTTTTTTGTCGCCCTCGCTATTGGCTCTATGTTGTGGTGGCCTAACCGTAAAGAGAAGGGCGAACTGAAATCCCGTGAAGGGTTTCTGATCGTGGTGCTGTTCTGGACCGTGCTGGGTAGCGTCGGTGCGCTCCCTTTTATCTTCTCGGAAAGCCCGAACCTCACGATCACCGATGCGTTTTTTGAATCTTTCTCCGGCCTGACCACCACGGGGGCCACTACGCTGGTGGGGCTGGATTCGCTCCCTCACGCAATCCTCTTTTATCGCCAGATGCTGCAATGGTTTGGCGGGATGGGGATCATCGTGTTGGCGGTTGCGATACTGCCTATCCTCGGCGTTGGTGGGATGCAGCTCTATCGCGCGGAAATGCCCGGCCCGCTGAAAGATAACAAAATGCGTCCGCGAATTGCGGAAACGGCGAAAACCCTGTGGTTGATTTATGTCTTGTTGACCGTCGCCTGTGCACTGGCGCTGTGGTTTGCTGGAATGGATGCCTTTGATGCCATCGGTCATAGCTTTGCGACAATCGCTATTGGCGGCTTTTCGACGCATGATGCCAGCGTTGGCTATTTCGATAGCCCGACTATTAACACTATCATTGCTATCTTCCTGCTGATCTCCGGCTGTAACTACGGTCTGCACTTTTCACTGTTAAGTGGGCGTAGTCTGAAGGTCTACTGGCGCGATCCGGAATTTCGCATGTTTATCGGCGTACAGTTTACGCTGGTGGTTATTTGTACCCTCGTGCTGTGGTTTCATAATGTCTACAGTTCGGCGCTGATGACAATTAACCAGGCATTTTTCCAGGTGGTGTCGATGGCGACAACCGCCGGGTTTACGACTGATAGCATTGCCCGCTGGCCGCTCTTTTTGCCGGTACTGCTTTTATGTTCAGCTTTTATCGGCGGTTGCGCCGGGTCAACGGGCGGTGGCCTGAAAGTGATCCGCATCCTGCTGCTGTTCAAACAGGGGAACCGTGAGCTGAAACGACTGGTGCATCCGAACGCCGTCTATAGCATTAAGCTGGGGAATCGCGCACTGCCGGAACGTATCCTCGAAGCCGTTTGGGGATTTTTCTCCGCCTATGCATTGGTGTTTATTGTCAGTATGCTGGCGATAATCGCCACGGGCGTGGATGACTTTTCTGCCTTTGCCTCGGTTGTTGCGACATTGAATAACCTGGGGCCAGGGCTTGGCGTGGTTGCTGATAACTTTACCAGCATGAACCCGGTGGCTAAATGGATCCTGATTGCCAACATGCTGTTTGGTCGTCTTGAGGTCTTTACATTGCTGGTGCTCTTTACCCCGACTTTCTGGCGTGAATGATGGAGTAATACGTGAAAACATTAATTCTTTTCTCAACAAGGGACGGACAAACGCGCGAGATTGCCTCCTACCTGGCTTCGGAACTGAAAGAACTGGGGATCCAGGCGGATGTCGCTAATGTGCACCGCATTGAAGAACCACAATGGGAAAACTACGATCGCGTGGTGATTGGCGCTTCTATTCGCTACGGTCATTACCATTCTGCGTTCCAGGCATTTGTCAAAAAGCATGCCACCCGGCTGAACTCAATGCCGAGCGCCTTTTACTCCGTCAACCTGGTGGCACGCAAGCCGGAGAAGCGGACTGTGCAGACCAACAGCTACGCACGAAAGTTTCTGATGAGTTCACAATGGCGCCCCGATCGCTGTGCCGTTATTGCCGGGGCGCTGCGTTATCCACGCTATCGTTGGTACGACCGCTTTATGATCAAGCTGATTATGAAGATGTCAGGCGGAGAAACAGATACGCGCAAAGAGGTTGTGTATACCGATTGGGAGCAGGTCGCGAATTTCGCCCGAGAAATCGCTCAATTAACCAACAGATCGGCGTCGAAATAAGCATAAAGAATAAAAAACGCGCATTCGGAAAATTATTTTAAATTTCCTCTTGTCAGCTCAGAATAACTCCCTATAATGCGCCACCACTGACACGGAACAACGGCAAACACGCCGCCGGGTCAGCGGGATTCTCCTGAGAATTCCGGCAGAGAAAAGCAAAAAAAAATGCTTGACTCTGTGGCGGGAAAGCGTATTATGCACACCCCGCGCCGCTGAGAAAAAGCGAAGCGGCACTGCTCTTTAACAATTTAT